>JANOQK010000044.1:0-19527 GCA_031414855.1 Bacteroidia bacterium
CCTGCTTCATTAACATCTACAGGCTGCCCGTTATTATTCCAAAATTTTCCACTGACGCTACCACCGCCCTTTAATGGTCTGCCTCCTTTTATATTCCCCTGAAATTTTGATGCCCGAATAGTGCCATCCCCTGCTTCATTAACATCTACAGGCTGCCCATTATTGTTCCAGGTTTTACCACTAATACTTCCTCCTCCCTTTGGTGGTCTTCTTGTTTTAATATCTCCTGCATAGCCTTCTCCTTGTCTGGAGAATCCAGGACCAAGTTCACCGCTTTTAAAATTACCTTGAAACTTAGATGCTCGTATGGTTCCTGATCCAGCCTGATTAACATCAATCGGTTCGCCATTATTGTTCCACCTCTTTCCGCTCACGCTACCTCCTCCTTTGAAAGTCCTTCTGCCCTGAAGATTTCCCTGGTACTTGCCAACAGCTGTTCCACCAATTCCAGGTGGTCTTACTGGTAAACTACTCGTCTCCACTTTTCCTTTTTTGCGTTTTCGTGCTGATATTCCACCGCCTTGAATTGGTTTGCCCGTCTCCCCAGTTTTAGAGACAGACAGTTTTCTACGATAAAAATATTCACCCGCTGTTTGCTTGATTTTCGGTTCAGTCCTTCGCAAACTTTTTCCTGATATATCACCAGTCCAGGCTCGCTGTCCTTTTCTTGTGGATAAAAATCCTCCTCCTGTTTGTTTGCTTGCACGATCACCACCTGGTCTTCTTCCAAAACCTTTTAGTGTATCGCGCCCAATCAAACCCGCGGGTGTAGAACGATAATTTCTTGTTCGCAATGGCCGACCAGTTATGTCTGTGGTAACTGGCTTTCCACTTTTAGAATATTTTCCCCAATAGACATTTTTTTTCCCTCGACTTAAGAAAGATTTTGAAGCCGAAGGTGGTGTTCCATATTTTTTATTGCGAGACCATGGACTTGATGAGGGAGCAAATGAAGGTACACTAGCTCTGTTACCAAATCGAATTTTATCGCCAGTGCGAGGCTTGCGAGAGGGGTGGGTACCAAATGCTCCAAATTGCTTATAGGTATTCTTTGTTTGACCCGTTCGCGATGGAGCCCCAATAGCACCTCCCTTTATATTACCCTTCCAGGCACGCTGTCTATTTTCAGGTGCTCTGTTCTTTGGAAATTCACCTGAGACCGTTTTGGTGTAGACTTGTGGTTTATCTTTTTTAGGTTTCTTAGAGCCATTATTTACATAAGGTCCACGCTGAGGATACACATTGTTGCGAGCGACTCCGGATTTAGAAGGTTTTATCCTGCGAATCGGTTTACCTGAAATATCGCCAGTCCATGCCCGCTGGTTTTGCTCTCTGGGGGATTCGGTAAAAATTCTTCCTCTTGGCTTAGCCGCCCGATCACTTACTGATTTCTTTCGTCCACTATAGGGATCGGGTTGAGGCAGCCCAACATTTGCGCGGTTGGCAGAGGATTTATCTTTTGTTCGCAAACGTCTGCCAGCAAGGTCTTTTGTCTTAGGCTTTTTGCCGACTTTTTGAGCTTTATTTTTTCCTTTGGATTCACGCACTTGTCGTTGATTAGATACCGGCTTGTCTCCTTTTGTATTTTGTGCACTTGCTGAAATTGAGAAAAGCAAAAACAACAAGAAGATGCAGGCGATCTTCATCGTGTACTTTAGGTAAGCGGTGGTATAGTGTGTCCGAGCGTTCAAAAATTGGAAAAGAAACAGGCTAAGATAATAAAAATGAGGTAAAGCTCAGTTTTAGGTGATTTACCTATCTGAACGAATAAAGTATTGGTTCCATACAACGCCCTAAAACTTTAGTAATTCCTCAATCCTTCTCTTCAATCGTCCTTTCGGCAAAAAATTATTTTCCAAGGTAGGCGCAAATGGAATAGCCGTATCTAAACTAGCCACGCGCATGACGGGTGCATCAAGGTCTGCAAAGCAATGCTCGCTGATCCAAGCGGCTATTTCAGCGCCAATCCCGCCTGTCAACGTATCTTCATGCAACACCAAAACCCGATTTGTTTTTTTTACCGTAACTTCTACAGCTTCTTTATCCCACGGAAGTAACGTGCGAAGATCCAGAACATCGGCCTTTACATCGGGCATCGTTTCTAAAATTTCTTTTGCCCAATGCACACCCATTCCATAAGTAATGATGGAGAGGTCATCACCTTCACTTACCAACTTTGCTTTGCCTATTTCAATGGTGTAGTAATCATCCGGCACACTATCTTTTACAGAACGGTACAACACTTTGTGTTCAAAATATAAATAGGGATTCGGGTCTTCAAGTGCCGCACATAACAGTCCTTTCGCATCGTAAGGATTGGAAGGATATACAATCTTCAAACCAGGTGTATGAAAAAACCACGCTTCATTACTTTGACTGTGGAAGGGGCCAGCAGCAGTACCAGCACCTGTAGGCATGCGCACCACCACATCGGCTGGCTGCCCCCAACGCCAATGTGCTTTGGCTAGATTATTTATGATTTGATTAAAGCCTTCGGTAACGAAATCTGCAAACTGCATTTCCACCATAGCTTTCATGCCCTTGATAGAAAGACCTAATCCCATTCCTAAAATAGCTGCTTCGCAAAGTGGTGTATTTCGTACACGATCTTTACCAAATTTTTCTACAAAACCTTCAGTGATTTTAAATACACCACCATAGTCGGCAATGTCTTGTCCCATTAATACAAGGTTAGGATACTTCTCCATGCTTTGTCGAAGGCCATCACTTATCGCATCAATAAAACGTCTTTCCGTTTTCTTATCTGAAGCAGGTGCAACAACCGTTTGGTTAAATGGAGCATAGACATCCTCCAATTCTTTTTGAGTGTCAGCTATCGGATGCGTTTCCGCGAAGGCGGTTTCCAGTCCTTCTTCTATTTCTTTCTTGATTGTTTTACGAATTGAATCAATAAATTTTTGATCAATCAGTTTTTCCTTCAGCAGAAACTTTTCATAATTATCAAGCGGATTTTTTTTCGCCCACTCGTTCATTAATTTTTTTGGAACATATTTGGTCCCTGATGCCTCTTCGTGGCCGCGCATGCGGAAGGTGATACACTCTAATAAGATTGGCCGTGGCTTTTTTCGCAGGCTTTCAGCTAATGACTTAACGGCTTCATACACCTCTAAAATATTATTACCATCTATTTTTAAGCCTTCAATGCCGTAGCCAATTGCTTTGTCGATAAATTGCTTACAGCGAAACTGCTCTGTACTTGGTGTTGATAAACCATATCCATTATTCTCAATTACAAAGATCACGGGCAAATCCCATACGGCTGCCACGTTTATCGCTTCATGAAAATCACCCTGACTGGTTCCTCCATCTCCATTAAATACTGCAGTTACTCGTTTCTCATTCTTAAGTTTTGTAGCAAGAGCAATTCCATCTGCCACACCATTTTGTGGGCCTAGATGTGAAATCATTCCTACAATATGATGTTCATTGGTTCCAAAATGGAAGGAACGGTCGCGACCTTTGGTGTAACCCATCAACGTGCCTTGCCATTGTGCAAAAAGGCGGTCGAACGGAATTTTGCGGCCAGTAAACACCCCGAGATTGCGGTGCATGGGCAAGATATAATCATCAGCTTCCAATGCCTGGGTAAGTCCAACAGAAATCGCTTCTTGTCCAATGCCGCTAAACCACTTACTTATTTTATTTTGGCGCAAAAGAATAAGCATTTTCTCTTCGATCATCCGTGGACGAAGAAGGCTTTCATACAGTTGCTTTAAGATTTCGTCAGAATATTTTTTTCTATTAAATTTCATAGCCATAAAAACAGATGCGAAGATAATGGAATTTTAACGTGTGTTTTGTAGGGTTAAAATTGAAAAATAGTACCTTTAGTCCACCTAAAATCTAATACACCAATGAATTTCTCGGATATTCTCAACCTGTTTAATCAAGGTAAGGGCACAGCCAGAAGCCACATGAAAAACCTGATTGAAATGGCGGCAGTGGATGGCAACTTTGAAGACATTGAGTATGAATTACTAAAGACGATTGCCAAGCGAAACGGGATTTCGGAAAGTCAATTGAAAGAGATCCGGAAAAATCCAGAAGGCATAAAGTTCGAGATCCCCACAGATAAACACGAAAAATTTCACCAACTATATGACCTCGTTCACATGATGACCGTTGATAATGCCATTCACGATGAGGAGGCAAAACTATCTGTTTTGTTCGCGATTAAGTTTGGATATCCGCGCATTAATGTGAAAGAGCTAATCGATACGATTCGGCTAAATATACAGCACGGTCAATCTCATGATGAAACAATGAAGCGCGTGGTGATGTTGATTGGGTAATTAAAAAATCGGTTAAAACTCCACCAGTACTTGCCCTTTTTCAACGGTATCACCTTTTTTCACTTTTACATTCTTTACAGTTCCTTCTCCCTGGGACTTTAGTATGTTTTCCATTTTCATGGCTTCAAGGATGAGAAGTTGATCACCTGGCTTAACAACATCACCCACCTTTACCTTCAGTTCGATGATCAGCCCGGGCATAGGTGCTTTGATGTGGTTCAATTTTCCAGCAGCAACATTATTCATACCCATCTTCTCCAGTAGCAAATCAAATTTTTCTTTCAAATCTACTGAGTAATTTTTTCCGTTGATTTTAATGGTGAACCGCTTGACTGCTTTATCGATTGATACAACCTCAGCACGATAACTTTTGTTTTTGTAAAGGATATGAAAATAGCCATCAGAGATTTTTACGTTATCCCATTGAAACTCATTGCCGTTAACATGATATCCATCATCATCGGAGATGATCTCAAAAATTTTCTCATTTACCTTTGCCTGTACCATGTTTCAAAAGTAGAGGTTAGAAGCTCAGCAGTCAATAGCCCACGGTCGACAGTGGACTGTTGAACGGTGGACAGATTATTTCATTTCAATTTCTTTTCTACCTTTACACTGTCGAAAGACAAAGGGGTGCCAAGCAAGGGCTGAGATTATACCCATAGAACCTGATGCCGGTAATGCGGACGAAGGGAGGCAAAGTAAACACGTAAGTAAGGTACATTCCCCAATGTGCCTGCGGGTTTAAACAACTTAACAATCATGTTAAAAATTATGATGGCGGCTATCAGCTGCTCGCTTTCGCTGAATGCGTTAGCACAATTTTCCATTAACGGTTTCGTGCGCGATGCCAAGACAAAAGAGGTATTGGTAAGCGCTACGATTCAACTAGCGAATCAAAAAAGGTACGCCATAACCGATGCGCAGGGCCGCTTTGAATTGAAGTCAATTCCGGCAGGTGAACAAGAATTGGTAATCAATTTCCTTGGCTATCTGGAATTACGCCAGCAGGTGAATGTAACCGGAAATGTGAAAATTGATTTTACACTAGAAGAAAGTGCTCAACTCACCGATGAAGTTTTGGTAGTAGCCACAAGGGTTTCTGATAAAAGCCCAACAACGTTCACCACTCTTGATAAAGCCATCCTGCAAAAACAAAATTTCGGTCAGGATTTACCTTTCGTTTTAAATTGGACTCCGTCAATGGTTGCCACTTCAGATGCAGGTGCTGGCATTGGTTACACAGGTATGCGCATCCGCGGAAGCGATGCCACAAGAATTAACGTAACAATCAATGGCATTCCATTGAATGACAGCGAAAGCCAGGGGGTTTATTGGGTGAACGTTCCTGACATCGCCACCTCTGCGCAAAGCATTCAGGTGCAACGAGGGGTTGGTACTTCCACCAACGGAGCAGGAGCTTTCGGGGCTTCCATTAACCTACAGACCAATACTCGAAATGATAAACCATATGCCGATCTCATTAACTCATTTGGTTCTTTCAACACCTTGCGGAATACGGTTGGTGTTGGTACTGGATTAATCAATAACAAGTTTGCGTTCGATGGCCGAATGTCACTAATCCATTCTGACGGTTTTATCGATCGAGCCTCCTCTGATCTGAAATCATTCTATCTCTCCGGAGGGTACTACGGGGAGAAGACAATTGTAAAGGCAATTGTTTTTGGCGGCCGCGAAATCACCTATCAAAGCTGGTATGGTGTGCCCGAGTCGCGATTGAATAACGATGAAGAAGCCATGTTGGAAACCGCAGCAACCGAAGGTTGGAATGAAGATCAAACCAACAACTTATTAAAATCCAACAGCCGCACATTCAATACGTACGAATACAAAGACCAGGTGGACAACTATGGACAGAACCATTTTCAACTTCACACTTCCCATAGATTTTCAGAATTTCTTACAGCCAATGCTTCTCTTCATTACACGCATGGCAATGGCTATTATGAAGAGTTTAAATACGGTGAAAAATTCTCTAGCTATGGTCTTCCTAACACTATTATTGGAAATGATACTATTACTAGTGCTGATCTGGTCAGAAGAAGATGGCTCGATAATCATTTTTATGGAATTACGTATTCTGCGAGCTATGAAAAAGAAAAATGGAGCTCCGTGTTTGGTGGATCAGTCAATCGATACGATGGAGATCACTTTGGCGAAATCACCTGGGCAAAAGTTGCCGTTAACGCACCAAAAGATTATCGTTACTATTTTAACAATGGTGATAAAAGGGATTTTTCAATTTTCTGGAAAACCAATTATCGGCTTACAGATAAGCTCACGGGGTTTGTCGATCTTCAATATCGTACCATCTCCTATCTGACATCGGGAAAAGAAAACAAGCAAAATGAATTTAACATCAATCAGCAGTTCAATTTCTTCAATCCTAAATTTGGATTGACCTATAGTGTTTCCTCCGAACAACAGCTCTATGCCTCATACAGCATTGCCAATCGCGAGCCCGTGCGAGATGATTTTGTAGAGGCTCCAATAGGAGTAACACCCAAATCTGAATTGCTGCGCAACATAGAAGCAGGATGGAGATTCAGAAAAAACCACATCGCATTAAACGCCAACTATTATTTAATGAGTTATCAAAATCAATTAGTGCTCACCGGAAAACTAAGTGATACGGGTGCTTCGATCCGCACCAATGTGGATGAAAGTTATCGAACAGGAATTGAGCTGGATGGTGCTATTAGGATCAGTTCAAAGTTTTCGTGGAATGCCAACCTAACGCTGAGTCAAAATAAAATTCTAAACTTCGATGAAGTACTCTATGACTATGGTGCCAATTTTGATGAATACAATGAGGTTGCAAGGAATTATAAAAACGCAGACATTTCATTTTCACCGAATGTGATTGTTGGCTCCGGATTTTCATACCATCCTGTTTCTGCAATTGACTTAACATTGCTGTCGAAATATGTAGGCAAGCAATACCTGGATAATACGTCAAATGAGGCAAGGCATATTGATAGCTATTTCATTAACGATTTGAGATTAACCTACACGTGGAAGCCTATCTATTTCCGTGAACTATCGGTGAGTTTGCTGGCCAATAATATACTCGATGTAAAGTATTCTTCTAACGGGTATACCTATGGATACTTGGGTGGCCCAACAGAATACCGTCAAAATTATTACTATCCACAAGCTGGCAGGAATTTTCTAGCGATGCTAACCATCCGCTTTTAACCAGATTCACACATTTAGGGTGAGGTCGTGAAGCCTCACCCTACTATTTGTCATTGTCACCCGGCCTCGTATTTTTGTCCCGCCTTTTCCAGCAGGGTCAAACCCCCAGTAAGGCAATCACTTAATTTCTTTATTCGAATGATGCGTGTACTTGTTGTTCTCCTTTTTTCAACCCTTACCATCACCGCTTTCGGCCAAAAGCCTGTAAAGCCAACACAAGCTCTCCCTCTTTTTACGGTAGATAGCAAGACGGTTACCACAGATGAATTTATTTATCTGTACACAAAAAAAAATCAATCCAAGTCGGATGATTTTACGGAAGCAAAAATCAATGAATACCTCGATCTCTTCATCAATTTCAAATTGAAAATTACAGAAGCGCAGCACCGTGGAATGGATACAACTTCGGCTTTCAAAAAAGAATTTAACGGATACAAAGACGAATTGAAGAAACCCTACCTGGCCGAGTCAAATGAACTGGATCGATTGGTAAAAGAAACGTACGCTAACCTCACGGAAGAAATTAAGGCATCACACATCTTAATCAACCTTGCCCCCGAGGCAACTCCCTCAGACACGCTGATCGCTTTTCAAAAAATGAACGACATTAGAAATAAAGCTCTCGCAGGGGAAGGCTTTGGTAAACTGGCCAGGGAATATTCTGAAGATCCTTCCGCGAAAGCGAATGATGGAAACTTAGGATATTTTACGGCCATGCAAATGGTTTATCCTTTTGAAACAGCTGCATACAAAACGAAAGTGGGTGAAATCTCATCAACTGTGCGCACTCGTTTTGGTTATCATATCATTAAAGTCGATGACCGCCAACCGGCTCGTGGTGAGGTAGAAGTTTCACACATTCTTTTGCGCACTGGCACAAGCAATGACGCAAAAGTGAAGAACACTGCCTTCGAAGTGTATGACCAATTCAAAGGAGGACGCAAGTGGGAAGAACTGTGCAACGAATACTCCGAAGATAATGCTACAAAAGCCACAGGAGGTAAACTTCGCCCATTTGGTGTAGGAGCACTTGCCTCTGTACCCGAGTTTGAAAAAGTAGCGTTTGCTCTTCAACAATCTGGTGATGTTTCAGACCCTTTCCAGTCAGCAATCGGATGGCATCTTGTAAGACTTGAGAAGAAAATACCAATTCTTTCCTTTAAAGAAATGGAACCCGCACTCAAAAGGAGAGTGAGCCGCGATGAACGTTTGCAAATTTCCAAAACATCGTTGATGGCTAAACGCAAAAAGGAATTAGGTTTTGTAGAAGGTGAAGGAGCTCTTCAAATAAAATCCTTTGCCGATACCAGCCTGGTGAAAGCGAGATGGAAGTTCAGAGGGGATGAATCGTTAAACAGTAAAACATTATTCACTATTGAAAATAAACCTATCCTCGTGGGTGAATTTATAAAATTCATTTACAAAAATCAGGCAAACTCAGCACTTTCTCCAGATGCTTACTTAAATCAATTGTATGAGAAATTTGTAGAGGAAAAATTGAACGCGCGCGAAGAAGAGATCCTTATTTCGCAACACCCAGAGTTTAAAAGTCTGTTAAACGAATATTACGAGGGAATACTTCTCTTTAGCATTATGGAGAAAGAAGTTTGGAATAAAGCGTCAGAAGACTCCGTGAGTCAGCATAATTTTTACAATCAAAATCAATCCAAGTATACAGCAGGAGATCGATTGGAAGCCCGCATTTTCTCAACTCCTGACAAAGCGTTTTTGGAAGAGGTTCAGCTTAAGATTTCAAAAGGTGATTCCTTGACAAAAACAGATGTAAAAAAATTCAAGTCCATTCAAAATAGCAGAGCCTACGAAAAGGGAGAAAATAAGATTATTGATAAAATCTCTTGGTCAATTGGCATCCACTCTGCTGAAGCGGATGGAATACATTACCTTGTAGAAGTAAGTCGATTGGTGCCCCCGGGGACCAAGAGTTTCTCAGAGGCACGAGCTCAAGTAATATCCGACTATCAGGATTATCTGGAAAAAACCTGGATTGTTGAACTGAAGAAGAAGTATCCGGTAAAAGTTAATTCCAAAGGCAAAAAATTTGTGTTGGCCGAATTAAAGAAGAAAAAAGAACCATCAATTAAAAAGTAGTGCTTCTGATTAATGTCTTTTCTTATTGTAGAAATAAACTAGCTTCCAGCTTCCAGCTTCCAGCTTCGAGCCTTTTTGCCATCATTCTATTTAGCTTGATCACGCAAAGCTGCGATCTCATCCGAATGAAAAAGGAATCTTCGGAGAATGATTTGAGAAAGCCCGTTGCCCGCGTCAATACTGTCTATCTCTACCAAGATGAACTTAGTGGTATTGTTACTGGCAATACGTCTAAAGAAGACAGCTCGGCCAGGGTAACAGCGTACATTAACAGTTGGATACGAAAACAATTGCTCATCAATGAAGCTTCAAAAATAATAAACATCAATGAAGCGGAAGTAGAGCGAAAAATTCTCGACTATCGATATAGCCTTATCGGCTATGAATTTCAAAACTACTATATCAAACAACATCTAAATGATAGCATCACCCCTCAGGAAATAGAAACCTACTATAAAGATCACCTGGATAACTTCATCCTGAAGCAAAACATTGTGCGCGGCACATTTATCAAAGTACCTAGCGGAGCACCGCGGACTAATCGGATAAAGGGGCTGATTTTTTCACAAAAGGAAAAAGACATGGAAGAATTAAAATCGTATTGCCTCAGCTTTTCAGCAGCCTATCACCTCTATGATTCATCCTGGATGACTTTTGATAAACTAGTCGTAAATTCTCCACTGGCAGAAATCCCGAACAAAATTCAGTTTCTAAAGAGTTATAGCTACTATGAAACCACAGACAACGTATTTCTGTACTTTCTTAAGATCGAGAATTACAAGATTTCCGACAATGTATCTCCATTGGAATTCGTTGAAGAGGACATCAAAAACATTATATTAAATAAAAGAAAAGTGGAACTTGCGCGAAAATTGGAGGAAGACGTGTATGATAATGCGGCAAAACGAAAAGAATTCGAGGTTTTTGAAAAGTAAGGGTATTACAAACTTGGTTGGCTATTCAGCTTTGCTGCTGGCCTTTTTGCTTTCCGAATCCGGAATGGCACAGGAGAACCCAGGTTTTGTGGTCGATAAAATACTTGTTAAGGTTGACAATTATGTGGTGCTGAAATCAGACCTGGAAAGTTCTTACCAAAACTTTTTAAGCAGCGGCAATCCTGCCTCCAACGACACCAAGTGCAGCATTCTTAACAGCCTTATTATTAATAAGCTCATGGTAGCTAAAGCCGAGATTGACTCCGTCATAGTGAGTGATCTTGAGGTGGATCAAAATACCGATCAACGGATGAGTATGATTTTACAAAACTCTGGCAACTCGCCCGAGCAATTAGAAAAAGCGTATGGAAAAACAATGGATGAAATAAAGCTGGAGCTACGCGACCAGATAAAAGAACAATTGGTAGGCCGCCAGATGCAAGAGTTGATTACAAAAGACATTAGCATTACACCTAGTGAAGTAAGGCGTTTCTTCAATCAAATCCCCAATGACAGTCTTCCTTATTATGATTCGGATGTAGAGGTAGCGCAACTTGTGCGAAAGGCAAAAGTGAGCGATGTGCAAAAAGGCGAAGCGCGTCAAAAGTTGATTGGATTGCGTGAACAAATTCTGCAAGGAGCTGATTTCAATGAACTCGCCAAGAAAAATTCTGAAGACCCCAGCGCCCAATATAATGGAGGTGAGATGGGATATGTTGGTCGGGGTGCAATGGTACCCACATTTGAAGCCATGGCTTTTAAATTAAAAGAAGGTGAGATTTCTATGCCATTTGAATCTCCATTTGGGTATCACATTTTGCAGCTTATTGACCGTAGAGGGAACGAATATAACTCTCGTCACATTTTGCTTTCAGCTGTGCCGTCTGCAGATGATATTAAACGCTCCAAAGAGTACCTGGATAGCTTACGCGAAAAAATTGTGAAAGGTGATATCAAATTCGAACAAACCGCTAAGGAGCTCTCAGATGATGAAGCCACAAAACCGCGCGGTGGTTTTTTTGCTGATGCCGATGGTGGTACCAAAATATCCGTGAAGGAAATTGATCCCATCATCTATTTTAATATTGATACGATGAAGGTCGGAAATATATCAAGGCCTATCACCTATCGCACCGATGATCAAAAAGATGCCGTAAGAATTCTATATTTTAAAACAAAAGTGGCACCTCACCAAGCCAACTTAAAAGATGACTGGCACCGTATACAAGCTGCAGCACTGGCCGAGAAAAAAGACAAAGCAATGGAGAAGTGGTTTCTAAAAGCGCGTAAGGATGTATTCATCAACATCGATCCTGAGTATCAGTTTTGCAAGATTCTTGAGTAATAATTTTTTTCAACAATTTTTTTAGAATGGCCCAACAATTTTCGAACGATGTGGAAGCCGCAGATGCGCTTGCACAAGCTTATAAAAAACTGAAGAACGAAATTGCTAAAGTGGTCGTTGGCCAGGAGGATGTAGTGAGGCTTATGCTCACTGGTATTTTCTGCCAAGGCCACTCTCAATTGATTGGAGTACCCGGTCTTGCAAAAACACTGTTGGTGCAAACTATTGCAACTTCCCTGGAGCTTCAGTTCAAACGCATTCAGTTTACTCCAGACCTTATGCCCTCGGATATTGTGGGTGCTGAGACGATGGACAAAGAGCGCAACTTTCATTTTGTAAAAGGGCCCATCTTTGCCAATATTCTTTTGGCCGATGAAATTAACCGCACACCACCAAAGACTCAAGCCGCTTTATTAGAAGCAATGCAGGAGTATGCCGTTACCATTGCAGGTCATCGTTATGAATTACCAAGACCATTTTTTGTGCTGGCCACACAAAATCCTATTGAACAAGAAGGAACCTATCCTCTGCCTGAAGCACAACTTGATCGCTTCATGTTTAATATCCACCTGGATTATCCCACCTATCAGCAAGAGGTAGACATCGTAAAGAACACCACGGCAGATGACATTCAAAAAGTAAATAAAATACTAAATGCAGAAGAGATTGTTGCCTTTCAGCATTTAGTACGCAGAGTGCCTATCGCTGATAATGTTGTTGAGTATGCTGTAAAGCTTAGTCATCTCACCCGCCCAGGAGTAAATGGATCTGCGGTGGCCAATGAATATCTTGAGTGGGGCGCGGGCCCTCGTGCTTCTCAATATCTCGTGTTGGGTGCCAAGTGTAATGCCTTGCTGAACGGCAAGTACTCGCCCGATATTGAAGATGTACAAGCAGTTGCCCGACCTGTGCTTCGCCACCGCATTGTGCGCAACTTCAAGGCTGAAGCCGAAGGCGTAACGGTGGATGGGTTGATTGGAAAGTTGATGGCTTAATCTTTTCCGTTTACAGGATGTGTGAAAAATATCCAGGTAAAAGCAATCGCAAATAATAAGTAGAGAATCGTTGGCACGAGAAGTACCGTTTGCTGTGAACGAAAAAGACGTTCACCAATGCCAATGGGCTATCATAAAATGAGAAAGATTGCCTATTGCAATCGGCCTTGCTTAAATGCCTCCAATCAGATTTGCTCTGCAAATCAATTCAATACTTCTCTCAGTACCTGCACCGATTTTATCTCACCTAAATTATCGATGTGGGTGGCATAAAATCTCAGCAACAAATCCAGCAGGTTTCTTCTATGAATGGCCGTCATCGTTAGATGGTCATTAAAATCAGCTTTCAATAATTGCGTTAACAGTGCCTCCTCTTTGTCATCCGCAAGTCGGCCTTGAAGCACCTCCTCAATCAGTTGCGGCTCAAAGCCTAAAAATTTACTGAGCTTCAATAAAAAAATCAAATGAGAATTTTCATAACCAGTCTCCTGCTTGTCCAGCGTCACCAATGCTTCAAACATAAAATCAAAAAGTTCCTGCGCGTGACTTTGCTCTTTAACCGATTTATTTAACATCTCATTAAGGAACATGGCTTGTGTTGATTTTTTGACATCTGATGTAAGTGATCGATACGGATAGGCGCACTGCACCTCTTTGATCCGCATGATGTTTGCATTCTCTTTGTGATACACCACCAGATCAAGAAGTGTGAGCGGTTGATAGAGTGCTATCTTACCTTTGGCGGATTTGCTTCTCACACCATTCACGATATAACTCTGCAAGCCAAACTGTTCAGTGAAAATATTAACAATGATGGAGGTCTCACCATATTTGGTAAAGCGAAAAACGATGCCGCGGGTTTTGTGCAACATCTTACTCTATAATTGCAATCTTGCCTACGTTCTTGTCCGAACCATCCTCGGTAGTTGAAAAAACAAGATAGATTCCGGTTTCTACTCGCTTGCCCACAGCATCGCGCATGTTCCACGAGGCTGTGCCCCCGTTGGCCATCATTTGCCAAACCAGTTTGCCCGCCACATCGGTGATCTTGACAATTGAATCTGTTATCAAACCTTCAATAGCCACAAGTCCATTGAACTCGGCCGTCACCGGGTTAGGAAAAATCTTCACCTGATTATAATTGTCGCTACCGAGAGTCGCGTCCGATCGAAAAGAGGCAAGCCCCTTATCTGCTCCAAAAAAAACTTCCCCTGACACCGGGTGTATCCCGATACTTTGAATGCGATTGGAAAGCAGCGGACTATTATCACTGGTAAAGTTGTAAACTAATGTCTCTCCCAATGGATCAAAAAGCCAGACCCCATTTTCAGTGCCTATCCACTTGCGATTACCTCCATCTATGGCCAAGGATATGATCGTTTCATCGCGCAGGAGAAAGCGACTGTCGTAAATAGGTCGGTCAGCATTTACATTGCCGCTAAAAATAGCAGACGGGTTTGAAAAATACGCTACACCTTGCTCTGTGCCAACCCACACATACCCTGACCGATCAACCGCAATTGAATGCACTTTTTTACTTGGCAACCCACCTTGGCCACCTTGATCGATGAGGAAAACACTTTTGTTGGACTGTTTATTAAATACTACGATTCCACCTCCATCCTTTGGACTAAGAACCATCCAAAGATTACTTTCCAAATCCTGAATAAGGTCTACTGGATATCTGGATGATAAAAAAGGAAATGAAAACGATTCCCAGGTTCCATCGTTTTTCAACAAATGCAGAGACTTAGTTGCATTGTAGTTGGCTATCCACAACCCATCTGATGATCTCTCAATTGCCGTGATGGAATTAGTCATGAGTGGACTATTCGTAATATCAAATTTTTGTTCTTGTTGCGCTTCAACTTTCGTCAGCCCATCTGTAAAAGAAGCATAAAAAGATCGGTCAGGATCGGAAAGATCCACATCGGTAATATCCTTTGCTAAAAGGATTGAATTGACCCAACCATTGGCAAAGGAAGATAAATAGCCTGGATTCCTTAAAGGAAAAAGGCTTTCCGTGTATCCCCCATTTATAGCCCGGATAGCACCGCGTTCATAACGAACATCCCAGAAAGAATTTAACTGAGGCCCTGAAGTGATGAAGGACATTACTGAATTATCAGCACCTCTAAGCAAAATACCATTGGCATCATCTCCGACAAATAGAGTTCCGTTTTTCACCAACACATCGTTGGGGTGTGTTAGTTCAGCTGACTTTATTTCGCTTAACTGATTTTGAGTATCTACTTGCCAAAGAGTGGAAGAGGAACATACGAAAAGTTTAGAGTCGGTCCCCTTCAAATTTGTGTAGCTCAGCTTCTGAAGAAAAGATTCCTTGATCCAGGTATTGTTTTGCTTTCTAAAAATACCCGATCCATCCACTGCCGTATAAATACTATTATTGAATGCTGTAATTGTTTTTACACCCGAGCTAAACTCGCCTGAATTAAATTTCTTCCAATTATTAAAATCCAATAGGTTGGCCTTAAGGCTTCCACACCAAATCCCTTTCTCTGTTGCTAAAAAAATGCTGTCTCTTAAAATGGTGCTTTGATAAATGCGAAGTGTTTCACCCGTTGCTCCTAAATCGCGCCATGTTTCACGTATTTCCTTTTTCTCAATATCAAGAGCCACCATACCAAAATCTGTGGATGCATACGCCATTTTTTCAGCGACTGCTATATGATTGATAGAACGTGAACCTGTAATGCCTGTTGTTATTTTAAGTGTTTGAAGATTTGTTATTTTGTCTGCTTCCAAAAAATCTAGTGTGCCATCCTGATAACCAATGATCAGTACTTTTTGAAGTTCGTCATTGGCAATATGATTCACACCCACTCCGCTAAGACCACTCAATTTGTTTAGACCTCCAGTCGAAAGCTCTTGCACATCGACATACATAACACCAAATTCAGCGGCACCGTAGACATAATTACCTAATTCTGCCAGGCTTTTTACTTTTGAATAGTTTAAATGTAATCTCCAGGCTCCAAGTGGAATATCATTCTCTTGCGCAAAGCAACGGGCTGTTATAAGCACTAGAAGACTCAACTGAATTAGCCGCATAGTTTGCTAGTTATACTTCTTCGCGGCTTTTCATTCCATTCACGAATGCGCTGCGACTGCGTGCTTCATATTTATCCTTTTCGCCCAGCACCACCTGCGCCTTGTTTTCGGTTAACCGAAATGAAAAGGAAGCAAGCTCTCCTGTTTGAGCGCATATGGCATGCACTTTTGTAACAAATTCCGCGACAGCGAGGAGATGAGGCATGGGGCCAAACGGTCGGCCTTCATAATCCATATCAAGGCCAGCTACAATCACACGTTTACCATTGTTGGCCAAGGTGTTGCATACTTCTATAATCGATTCATCAAAAAATTGAGCTTCGTCAATACCCACCACATCACAATCACCAGCAAGCAAAAGGATATCATTAGCAAAGTTCACAGGGGTTGAACGTATTTCCCGGTCTGCGTGCGAAATAATTTTCTCGGCATGATAGCGTTTGTCAATGGTCGGTTTGAAAATTTCCACCTTTTGTTTGGCGATCAACGCACGATTAAGCCTTCGAATTAATTCCTCTGTTTTACCTGAAAACATGCACCCGCAGATGACTTCAATCCACCCTGCTTTGGTTGTGCCGCTTGCCCGGCCTAGTTGTGGTTCAATAAACATGGTGCAAGTTAAAAGTCCGCAGGCGATAGTCTATAGTCGGCAAAAGGTTTTTCATTTCTCGAAGCCAATTCGACCAAAGGGAGAAATGACTAACCTTAAAAATGAGTGTCGTAGATAGGTTTTCTATCGCTATCTTTAGCGCAGATTCAAAGGGTAGCACATGGAAGATAAAATAAGTTTAAAAGCCGTTGAGACATACAGCGCCACCTTTGCCGCGAAGGTTTCTGGAATATTCTTTGCAAAGAAGGAGAAGATCTCTGGGCCTGATATTTTAAACATATGCGAAATCAAGCAAGTCAATCTTTTTGTTATTCGCGATTTGATGAAAACATGGCAACAGGAAAACCAAAAATTCAAAAGTCCATATTTCAATTATCAGGCACCGGAAGTGAGGGAAGCGCTGGTTCAATTTCAAAATGTAGTTTCCAATCACATCTCTATTTCTCAGGATAATTTTCTTCCCTTTCTCACCAAGGCTGTGCAACGAACTCTTATGCTGGTGTTGACGCCTTACGATTTCTATTCAAATACGCTGGAGCGCGAAGGCAATATGCACCTCAAAGTTTCGGAACTAAAAAACGAAATCAAGTATCTTAAAATTAATGGTCAGCCGCTGGAACAACTTGTAAAACACCTGGAAGAAAAAAACCTGGAAATTATTTCTGGCAATGAGGCGTTTGCCATGTTGGATCATATTTTGGAAGAAGTGAATTTTACACCTGAAGATGTGGAGGCCTATATCTCCAAATTTTCGCACATTCTTCCCACCGCAGTTGATGTGTTTTATGAACGTCCAGCCGAACATAAGCCCAAACAAGTAAAGCAGGAGCCCACTTTAAAGGAGGGAAAAACCATTGCTGAGGGGTTAGGAAAAATTACGAGCATTAAAGACAAGCTGACGATCAATCAAAAGTTCATGTTCACCAAAATGCTTTTTAGTGGTGATTTTGATTTATTTGTTCAGGCCATCGATCAACTTGACAATTTTGATACGCTGAAACAAGCAACTCATTATATAGAAACAAATTACAACGAATGGAATAAAGATAGTGAAGAGTATGAAGAGTTTATAGAGCTACTAGAAAAACGTTTTAGTTAATATCTTGTTTAAAAAATTCCTTTCTTTGCCCTTCTAATTTTACGACACAAATGAAAAAAATTATTTTTTGTATTTCCCTTTTTGCCAGCACTACACTATTCGCTCAATCAAAAAAAGAATTGCAGAATGAAGTAACCCAATTAAAAAACGAAACGCTGACACTGCGCAAGCAAGTTGAAGAATTGAAAAAACAGCCAGAGATTCAACTTACCGACAAACATAAAAAAGCAAGTTATGGCCTGGGTGTGCTGGTGGCTTCAAATGTAAAAATGCAAGGTGGCGATTCACTAGTGCTGGACGCCATGCTTGAAGGGATAAAAGATGTTTTTAAGAACGAACCCTTATTAATGGAACAACAAGAATGTTCCGGCATTGTGCAGCAATACATGCAGGAGGCCGCTGAAGCAAAGTCTACCAAAATGCGTCAAGAAGGCCAACTTTTTCTTGCTGAAAACAAAACTAAAGAAGGCGTAAAAACGACTGCCAGTGGCTTGCAGTATAAAGTAATTACAGCCGGCAAGGGCAAAACGCCAATTGCTACAGATAAAGTAACGGTGCATTACACAGGAAAATTGATTGACGGAACAGTTTTTGACAGCTCCGTGGAACGCGGCTCTCCCTACACAACTGGAGTAACCAATGTAATTGGTGGCTGGATAGAAGCATTGCAACTGATGCACGAAGGCGACAAATGGATTTTATTTATCCCTGAAAATCTAGGCTACGGAAGCCGGGGCTCTGGAGCAATTCCACCTTATTCTGCTTTAATTTTTGAAGTGGAGTTGATTAAGGTGAATTAATAAGTGATCGCGTTCATTTACCGGCTAGCTGAAAATAAGTTTCGTTTCCCAAACATTTAATTGGTCACGACTCTTGCCCGGTACGATGTGTTTTAGAAGCCATTCTAAAATCGTAGAATTGGGTTATCTGAATTGCTACGCTTGAATAGCATCAAAGATTGAAGATTGAGTAAATGAAGATTTTAATAATCGGTTCATCAGTCAACTTGCAGGAGTGCCAAGACAAATTCGGCAACCAACATCAATACGAATTAGTTTCGGACTTATCGAAGGGTGAAAATCATCTATCCAATAGTGACTTAGTTTTTGATTTTTCTCGTGAACGGCCTCGCGAACAACTGATGATGTATAATGAACATCCAACTATGTGTGTGTTCTTAAATACCACCTTAAGCACTCTTAAAGAACTTCACATTGACACAAACCTATCTGCAAACATATACGGTTTCTGCGGACTTCCAACTTTTTTAAATAGACCTATCCTGGAGTGTAGTGTGCATCCGGCATCTGATAAACATAAACTCAGTGAAGTTTGTAAACAGCTCAATACAGAATTTTTGGTGGTTGAAAATCGGGTCGGCTTAGTGACACCGCGCGTCATCTGTATGATCATTAACGAGGCATACTACACCGTGGAAGAAGGCACGGCAACACGGGAAGATATTGATCTCGCCATGAAGCTCGGAACAAATTATCCTTACGGTCCATTTGAGTGGGCTCAGAAAATCGGGATAAGAAATGTGTATGAAGTTCTTAAGGCAGTTTATGAAGACACAAAAGATGAGCGATATGCGATTTGCCCTTTGCTTAAACAGGAATGCTTCTAACTAAAAAAAACGATGTTAATAATCAGTTTAAAACAAACAGAAGCACAAGTGACAGTTTTAAACCCACGGTGGGAAATGGTTCGAAACTTTATTTTGCAAAGTCATTGTTTTTGTAGTAAGGGGGAATTGAAATTATTCCACCGTAACCGATTTCGCAAGATTACGAGGTTGATCAACATTACATCCTCTCAGCACAGCAATGT
>JANOQK010000045.1:0-1517 GCA_031414855.1 Bacteroidia bacterium
GGTTATGGATCCTCATTTCCACTCAATCGCACATTAACAACACAACTACTTGGGTTTGATGACTTAAACTATAATGTAGTGTATGCTCAAATGGGCCGCGGAAAAGCGGAACGCATTGTTGCGCAGGCCTTGGGAAACATAGCAGCAACATTGGCCAAGCTTTCAATGGACGCCTGTTTATATCTCAATCAGAACTTTGCCTTCATTACTTTTCCAGATGAATTGACAACGGGTTCCAGCATCATGCCACACAAAAAGAACCCGGATGTATTTGAATTGATCCGCGCCAAGTGTAACAGCTTGCAGGCGCTACCAAATGAACTTATTTTGTTGACTTCTAATCTGCCCTCCGGCTATCACAGAGATTTACAAATTCTAAAGGAAAAACTGTTCCCAGCTTTCGAAACCTTGAAGGACTGTCTTCAAATGGCAACTTTGATGCTTTCAAGTATTCATGTGAAGGAAAACATACTGGAAGATGAAAAATACAAATTCCTCTTTAGTGTGGAAGAGGTGAACAAACTGGTTCTGTCAGGTGTTCCCTTTCGGGATGCGTATAAAAAAATTGGGCAGGATATTGAAAACGGAAAATTCACTTACTCAACTCAACTGAACCACACCCACGAAGGGAGTATTGGAAACCTTGGCAACGATAAAATTAAAGCCAATTTTAGCAAAGTCATTTCCTTATTCAACTTCAACAAAACTGCAAAAGCATACCAGAAACTTCTTGCGTAACGAATTCAACTTGTAACCGGAAACTTGCAACTATCATGAGCCCTTCGTCCATTCTTTATATCATACTCGGAATATCTATTATCAGCTACCTCTTCGATCAGTTTCTGGATTACCTCAACCTAAAAGCTCAACGAAAAGACATACCAGCAGAAATTGCAGACTTCTACAATAAAGAAAAGTATCAGAAATCGCTAGACTACCAAGCTGATCAACAACGATTCTCCTTCATCTCATCAGCCTTCAGCTTTGTGCTATCACTGCTGATGTTAGTCTTAGGAGGTTTTGGCTGGTTAGACAGTATACTTCGACCTTTTGTCGGAAATGAAATAGTGCTTGCACTCACATTTTTTGCAGTGATCATGATTGCATCCGACATCCTTGGCATTCCCTTTCAATGGTATTCAACTTTTGTGATTGAAGAAAAATATGGTTTCAATAAAACCACCATCAAAATATTTATCCTCGACAAATTAAAGGGCTATGTTATCGGAGCCTTGATCGGTGGTGCGTTGATTTCAATATTGCTTTATCTCATTCAAACCATCGGGCCAAATTTCTGGATCTGGTTTGGGCTGATAGCCGCAATATTTATATTACTCGTCAATATGTTTTATACATCTCTTTTCCTTCCGCTTTTCAATAAGCTTACACCATTGGAGGACGGGACATTAAAAACGGCAATCGAAGCATTTTCTAAAAAAGTAAATTTCCCCCTCGACAATATCTTCGTCATGGATGGATCAAAACGTTCCGCGAAAGCGAATGCTTTTTTCTCTGGT
>JANOQK010000046.1:0-11014 GCA_031414855.1 Bacteroidia bacterium
ATTCCCCAGTGATGAATTCATGCGGAAAGAAATTGAACTCACAAAAACGATTGGATTGAACGGAATTCGCCCGCATATTAAAGTTGAAATACCGCGCAAGTTATATTGGGCCGATAAGCTTGGTGTATTGGTCATGGCCGATTTGCCCAATAGCTGGGGCGATCCAGATGAAAAAATGCAGCAAGAAGCAGAAGGTACTTTTCGAAATATGGTCAAGAGAGACTACAACCATCCCTCCATCTTCTCCTGGATTTTGTTTAATGAAACATGGGGACTAAGCACACATCGGGAAGAAAACGGAAAGAGGGTGGGCGAGTATTTACCTGGCACCCAGCAATGGGTTGCATCGATGTATTACCTCGCCAAATCATTGGACCCTACGCGCCTGGTAGAAGACAATTCGATTTGTTGTGGCGCAGGACACACCCAAACCGATATCAACTCATTTCACGATTACCTGCCAGGGTGGGAGTGGGAAGAGCATTTAAAAAAATTGACAGAGAGTTCGTTTGAAGGAAGCGAATTTCAATTTGAAAAAGGATTTAAACAAGGCAAGCAACCCAAGATTAATTCAGAATGCGGAAACGTATGGGGCTATGAAGGCAGCACAGGTGATGTGGACTGGAGTTGGGATTATCATCGCATGATGAATACTTTCCGCAAATATCCTGAAATAGCAGGTTGGCTTTATACCGAACACCATGATGTTATTAATGAGTGGAATGGATATTGGCGCTTTGATCGTTCCGATAAATATACCGGACTGGAAGAAGTTATGCCCGGTATGAAACTCAATGACCTCCATGCGCCTGTTTATCTTTCCACCGGAAACGAGATTTGCAAAACGGTAAAAGGTGGCGAACAGATAAAGGTGCCACTTTATCTTTCTTCGATGACTAATATAGATTATGGAAATAAGTTGAAACTCTCCTATCAACTTATGCTTACAAATTCAATTGGCGAAACCACATTGATTACAAAAGTGACACGACAAGTTGATTACAAGCCCTACATTCAAAACAAATTAGAATCGCTATCACTTGATATTCCAAACGTAAGTGGCCTGGCCATACTTACGCTTCAGGTGGAAGATGTGAGCGGGAAGGTGTTACACCACAATTTCATGCACCTTGAAGTAATATCGGAAAGCAAACTACCGAAGACAGAAGTTATTTCTGTTGCACCTTCAAGTTTTACAAAATCACAGTGGAGTGCTAAGCAATGGAATGTGTTAGATGGACTTAAAGTATGCGGAGCAGGAAATGGATATTTTGAATATACGTTTAAACTCACCAACAGTATCGATTTGAAATCTTTGAAAGAAGCTTACTTTATAATCGAACTATCCGCCAAAGAGTTATTTGTAAAAGATAGAGATCAAAAAGAAAAAACAAATGTTGATTTTATGCTGGGAGGGAAAGCCAACCCGAGTGGCAATCCCAATTCATATCCAATGACTGATGAAAAATTGTTTCCTTCAAAAGTAGCGATTACAGTTGGTGACGAAACCCTTGTAACGACTACCCTTATTGATGATCCTGCTGACCACAGAGGAGTGTTGTCCTGGCACCATCAGTTGAAAGACAGAAAGTTGCGCGAAGCTGGTTCTTATGGATACCTTATTAAAGTTCCTGTTTCTAACAGAATTATGAAAAGCGCCCTTGAAAAAGGTGAGCTCGTCATTCAACTTAAAGCATTGGGCGAGGGTGGAATTGCTGTATATGGAAAATCATTCGGACGATATCCGATTGATCCTTCACTTGTGATGAAAATGAAGTAATGGCTAAACAGATACAGCTTCTATAGAATGCTGATGACAATTTCTGTACACAACTCTGATTTTTTCAAGAAACTATAATCACCATGCGTCTTTTAATTCTTTCACTCCTATTTATAATCGTTAACACATCCAAAGGTCAGCACTATCAACTAAAAAAAGTTGAAACCAATGTTGTCTCTTCCTTTAGAGGTCTTTCAATTGTAGATAACAACGTTGCTTGGATAAGCGGCAGCAAAGGATATGTAGGTAGGACTGCAGATGGTGGCATAACGTGGAGCTTCAACCAGGTAAAGGAGTTTGAGTCAGCCGATTTTAGAAGTATCTATGCGTTTGATGATCAAAAAGCTATCATAGCTAATGTAGGATCGCCAGCAAAAATTCTTATCACTACCGATGCAGGAAAAAATTGGCAAACAGTTTACACCAACTCTCATCCAGATGCCTTTTTAGATGGGGTTGATTTTTGGGATGCTGAAAAAGGAATTATATATGGCGATCCGATTGACGGAAGGATGTTAATACTGATCACAAATGATGGCGGTCAAAATTGGGTTGATGTAAAAGAACCTCCACTTCTGGAAAAAGGCGAAGCTTCCTTTGCAGCAAGCGGCACAGGTATTCGATGCACTTCTGAACATGAAGTGATCATAACTACCGGAGGCTTGGTGTCACGACTGTGGATTTCAAAAAATAATGGAGAGAGTTGGGCGAGTGTCAGTACACCTATTGTGCAAGGAAAAAATACAACCGGAACATTCTCATTTACACAACAGGATAACATATTGACCATAGTGGGTGGCGATTTTCAAAATGAGTCGTTGAATACTAATCACAATTTCTATTCAAAAGATCATGGAAAGAATTGGTCAACTCCTATCCGGCCCATCCGCGGTTATCGGGAATGTGTTGAATCAATAGGAAATTCTATACTAATGGCCACCGGTCCATCTGGCACCGATATTTCCTTTGACAATGGCGTAACTTGGAAACGTCTTTCCGATGAAAAAGGATTACATGTGATACGGAAAGCAAGAAAGGGATCACGTGTGATAACAGCCGGTAGCAATGGGCAGTTGTTTTTGATAGAATGAGCACATATGCACAGGAATGGAAAGCTCTATTCGTAACATATACTTTTACCTGTAGATCAAAAAGTCTTGCTCCTGACCATTCATAATGTAGCTTGCCTAAAATATTTTGATTATGAACAAAACTAAACTGACCATTAATAACAACGGATCAATTAAAGTGGAGGGTGAATTTGAGATTTTTGATGCCGCTGGCAATTCTTACGGACTTCAAGGGCGCACCGTGCTTTCCCTCTGTCGATGTGGCCACTCAGCAAACAAGCCTTTTTGTGATGGGTCTCACAAAAATGGTTTTGAGCATCAAGCTGTTGCCTTCGAACTTCCGCCTCGTAAAGTGTAGTGTTTAAAAATAAAATGTCCTCACAATTTTTAACTCTGTGAGGACATCCTTTATGGTAATTCAATTTTACTTAGAGACCCTTCCCTGTTGCCGCCCAATAGATGCCTCCATATATATGATCTAGAAAGGTTTGATCCGAAAAGGTTAAGGGGATATGTCCGAGTGCTGTGTAGAAGGCACGGCCTCCGTCATAATTATGATACCATGAAATCGGATGGAAAGCGCCCATACCTTTGCTTTCTTTCTCTCCCCATTTTGCATAAGGATTGTATGTCGTTTCATCTATAGTAACCAGAAAATGCAGATCATCCGATTTGCGTTCTTGAAAATCATACCACTCATCTGTCCATAATAATTTTTTAGGGAAACGTTCCATGCCCGGAAAGTTGCTGTCTTCCACTTTGAGGTAAGCGGTTTGTTGCTGGGGATGAATCTTAAACATCATACCCACTAATTTAGTGTACCATACCCAATCGTATTCGGTATCGGAAGCACTGTGTATGCCTACATAACCTTTGCCGGCCTTGATAAATTTTTCAAAGGCTGTTTGCTGCTCATCGGTTAGAATATTGCCTGTGGTGTTGAGGAAGATCACCGCATTGAATTTTTCTAAACCTTTGTCACTAAAAACTGAAGCGTTCTCCTGCCAATCAACAGTGAAATTGTTTCGAGCTGCCAATTGACGAATGGCGGTTACACCTTCGTGAATGGATTCATGATGAAAGCCATCGGTCTTGGTGAACAGTAAAACTTTAAACTGCTGAGCAAAGGAAAGTGTTGCTGAGGTCAACAAAAGTATGGCCACTAAAAGCGATCTGCCGGGGAGAATCTTTTTCATATAAATAGTCTTTTGATGTTTCGTTAAAGATACACTTTGATTTGTTTTATACGAAGTGCTTTATATGATCGGTTGGAAAGTAGGATCAACTAGATTGTGAACGAAGGCGCCACGCAAAAAGTGGGGTGGTTTAACAAGAATATAGCCAACTGACAACTGTTCTTTAAATGCCCAGGCAAGATGCCCCTTGGTTAGTTTATATCAGGCCGGTACACTTTTCAGGTAATTATTCAGCTCTTCTTCTGCGGAGAATTGTTTTACCTCAAAGTCTTTCGCCACCTGTGTTGATTTGTTTTTAATGTTAGCGGCTGAGACTTTTGACAGGATTTCAGTAGCATCTAAGAGTTGCGCGTGATATAATTTTTTTCCACTTAAATGTTTGATCATGCCAGGTAGCAAATTCTTCACAACCCATTCTTGAGATCCAAGGCTGATGATTCCCATTTTCCGGATATTGGCCACAAATTTTTGGGTCTTTAATTTTATGAAGGCATCCAACACGGCCTTATTCACAAGAATAAACTGCTCCTCGTTAGGAACCTTCCCGGTGTATTCCAAATAAAGCGCATCGAGCGAATCATCATATAAAATACGGGCAAAGGAGTTTTTGTAAAATTCTTTCATTACATACTAACAGAGGTATGTGAAAAGTGTTTGGAAACTAAGCGGGGAAAATTTTAGAAGTAACCATTAAGTACCATCACCAAAACTTCTTGAAAGGAATATTATTTTGCGATGTACGCTCGCAAATGATGCACCTTGGAGTAGACATTTTTGGTCAGTTTGTCATTTTGGAGTTCGAGGTTATACCAGAATATGGCGGGGAAAATTATTTTGAACCGTCAATGGACAGTTGAAATAAAGGTTTTGATTTTGATGGCGTCCTGTATTCCCAATGAATTGACTATTCGCGCTCATCTTTGGTGGTGCGCACAAGACTGATGCCCGACCCAAAAAACAAAAGGCCTAGGATACCGAAGGTTATCAGTAGTTTCGTGTTATGTGCACCGCTGGAGTGATTGGCAAACATGAGCGCTGCATAGATTAACCCACCGATTCCAAGAATGGTGAGCAAAGCTCCAAAGATTCGTTTGATGTTCATTTGTTATTGGCCGATAAGGGCGTTAAATGGATGGTAATCTTTTGCAAGATGTGATGGTTGTCATCCTCACTTGTTACATCGTTACTGAAAGTGTTACATACTTCACAGATATACGTTGAAATCAGAAATACGATTTGGAAAACCGGAGCTACTAATGCTTCAAACTAATTGATTTGACAAATACCGCGGCCATTTCTTCAGCCAGATCGGTCGCATGGATTTCGTTCAGGGTCTTCAACACAACAGAAGAGTAAGACGAAGGATCGGAATTGATCTCACCTGGTTGCCAAAAGGGAATGCACACGAGCAAATGATAGCAGGCATCGCGCACATCAAAAACAATCAGGAGAAGTATGTCGTCTTCCCTATTTGCGCAATATAGAAAAACTGGAAAGTCAAACAGTTCCGCTTCCCGCAAATCGGGAACAAGGTTCGCATCGAAATATTCGTATTTAACAATACTGTTTTCCACGCCAGCCTCAGCCAAGGATTTTTGCAGGGTCACCAATTTATTGCGCATCACTTCGCGCGGGATATCATCGGCATTACATACCTCGATACCCAACCATTGTTGTGTTCGCAGCTGAAGGAATTGAAGAACCGATCGACCAATGGAAAGTTTATAATCGAAGTAAGGATTGCCCGGCACAAAATAACCGGGATAGAAGTATCGAAGTTTAAGTTGTTGGCAATACTTCATTTTTTGATAGATCAGGAATTTGCCAAGGCTATATTTTTTGTAAGTAGGGTCATAGACTGACACGATACCTTGCGCACTGTTTTCACCTAGGTCAAAAAAACCGATGGCGATTAATCGGTCACCATCGCGTACTGTTACTTCATAAGTATTATAAATAGAAGGCGTGTCGTTATCGCTTAATAATAAGTGACGCAGCGATTCGGAAGTAGGGAAAGCAAGAGATTGTTGATAGCGGATATACAGTTCCTCTTTTTCTTCTGTAAGCGCAGCCGGTTGTATCGAGGTGCGAAAGGAAGCGTTGCGTTTAAATAATTTAATTTGTGTTGGATCGGGTTGATACTGATCAAGTAACACCCGCAGCCAGATGGTACTATAAATCTCCTGTTGAAAGCGAACAAAGTTGGTGGTAAAAATAGTTTGCCCCATTCGGAACCATCCTTTTGCCAGGTAAGCGTCAAGCTCAGCGGGTGCGAGGTGTTCAGGTGCGTGGGCTTGAGCTAACATGATATGCAATATAATTTTTCTTGCCTGTGAAACATCATCGCGTGCCCCCGGAATGACATTCTATTATTTAGTGTGTGTGGCTGCCTCTACTATGAAATGTCATTGCCTGCCTGCGCTGCAGCTTCGGCAGACAGGCTGGACTGCCAGGATGTAAAGAGCGAAGCGAAGAAAAAAATTAACCAGTACCCTCCTGCCTGCGCTTAGCCGCTTCGGGCGCCTACGCTAAAGCTTCAGCGCCAGCGTGCAAAGGCAGGCAATCCCGATACGGAACGGAGAAGAAACTATGAAATGCGCTCGCTGCCTGCCTCGGGATTCCGGGTCAAACATCATTCACCGCTTTGTCGTAAGGTATTACGCGTGCCCGGAATGACACGTTAATTTTATTTTGTGCGCTTTAATTACTTCAAAATAAAAATAGTCGACTGGCTATTCTTGTGAAACCTGCTTTTGATCGCTTCTTTTTCTTTGACAAAATGTGCAATGATAGCATCTGAATATTCTCTCTTGCATTTGAAGTAGAGCGCTTCTTTTGCTGGTTTTTGAGCTTTAAGTAATGGAGCCAGCGAAGCTTTATCGTGGGCGCCTATCTCACATTTAGGTTTGATGGATTTTGCGATCTCTTCGATCGCCTCATTGATTTCCTTTATTTGTTGTACGTTGAAAATAGCCATGGTGTAGTAGTTGAATGGCAAAAGTAAATCATTCTAATGAGGATGCAACATCAGTTGAAGAAACTCACTCCACCTTCACGGTTTCAAACTTGCTGCTTGTGCCATTTTCATTGATCGCTTCAATGGTAAAATAATAGGTCTTCATTTTATCCATGGTCTTCAGCCAATAATCATTGTTGCCATGTACCATAATGGCCGTGTATAGTTTATCTGGTTCGGTGCCATAATAAATATGGTAGGCATAGGCATTATCGACAGGGTTCCACTTAATAAAAGCACTTCGCTTGTCTTTCTCAGTGCGCAACACCATAAACTGCTTCACCTGTTCTGGCTTTGCTCCATTTCCATTTCCAAAAACGCGCAAACCGCTTATTGCGAATTTGCCGGTGGGCATATGAATATTTTCGAGTTTGACGTATCGGGCCTGCACGGGCTTAGAAAGTTCCACA
Source organism: Bacteroidia bacterium (assembly GCA_031414855.1). Taxonomy (GTDB): domain Bacteria; phylum Bacteroidota; class Bacteroidia; order Cytophagales; family Cyclobacteriaceae; genus ELB16-189. The sequence continues at coordinate 7,473 of JANOQK010000046.1, forward strand.
TAATCATGTGGTACATCAGTTTGATTCAAACTTTTATCCGCTAACAAATTCCACTTCTTTCCATCAACTGAATACCATAATATGTATTGATGATACTGATCTATTCTTTTACCGAGTCTGTCTGCTTCCACATCCTGATCAGCATAGTTGATTTGCACCGCATGAACAGTTGATACATTCCCTAAATCAGTTTGTATCCATTCACCTTTGTTACTGCTGGCAGCACTCCAATACGTTTTCATCTCTTCATCATTGGCTTTGTTGGAGGTATAATTTCCGAATGTGGAAGACACCATCATTGGCTTATCATAATTAAGTAACATCCAGCCTGTGAAAGTTCCCGGTTTGGAAGCTTCGGTAGCGTAGTGCGGATAATCTCCAAAAGCCGTGTTGCAATACATTACTCCGTCCTTATCAAAGCCTGCAGGCCAAATGCCCAGCCTGCGTTCAAATGTATTTTTCACCGAAATTTGAATGGTACTAATGTGCCAATATTTTTTGTTAGCGTCTTGAAAAGTAGATCCATGACCAGCGCCACGCGCAAAGCCACCTAGCTTAATACTCAACGGATCAGATTGCGGAGTGAAAGGACCCAATGGCGAAGTTCCCACTACAACTCCATCGGCATAGCCACTAAACTCAGTGCCCGGTGCACCGTATTGCAGATAATACTTCTCTTTATATGTAGTCATGTGCGCTCCTTCCATAAAAGGATCCAAAAAAGTATTGTCCATGTGCTCACCAAAACGTTGCCATCCATAACGATCGGGCTCAAGCAAGTACATTTCTTTTCGGGTGCCGATGGGTTGCATGGTTTTTCTGTTCAATTCAACACCGTATAATGGAAACTTATTACTGCTTCCATTGTACATGTACAAGCGTCCATTGTCGTCCGTAAAAAAATCGGGATCCCAACCTCCAATGTCAAACTTTTCTACTAACGGTTCCCACTCATTTTCTTTGGGATTGGTGCTCATCCATATCGTAAAATCACGCTCGTAGGTGGAGCCCATCACGATCACGGTATCTCCAATGATGCCTACTGCGGGAGCACACAATTCATCGTACACTTTATTCCAGGGACGCAAGAATAAGCGCGGGTTAAATTTCCAATGAAGCATGTCCGGGCTAACCCAATAGCCCCATTGATTAGTACTGAACAAAATATAATCTCCTTTATAATTGACAATCACCGGGTCGGCCGTAGCACGGTGTCTTCCCCATTCGCTAAAGTTAGGGATGGGTGTGTAACCATAATCAATGTTTATGGGATTGCAATAGGTAGACTGCTGTGCAAGAGCGTTAAAGCCGACTGATAAAAAAAGTAGAAGGCTAATAAGGATTGATTTCATAAACTTTCATTGTCCAACACCGCATAAGTTAACTGGCTTAACTGATAATGACAATGATTATTACGCTTCAATTTTTTGGGATTGCTTTCAATCAAATGCTTCAGAAGCAAATCAAGGTTATTTGGAATAGCTAAAATGGCAACTTTTCTAACCTAACCTTCTTTCGTAAGGCTTTCCAGGAAGTCATTGAATAATTTTTATTGTTGGTTCGCTACCCAAACAGTATACTTGGTATACTTTATAAAGTTATACTTTTTAACCATGAAAAAAGCAACACTAATATTCTGTGTATTACTACTGGCAAGCAGATTACATGCTCAGGAGTCCTTCCGCAGATGGAGGATTACCAACCAGATTCGCCAGGATAAATTTGATTTGATCTTGCCAGAGGTGATGCGTGAAAACAAAATCGACATGTGGATTATTATGAACCGGGAGGGAAACTTTGATCCACTTTATCAAGAATTGGGTGAAGGTTATGTGGGGCACAATGGGTATTATATTTTTACCGATACTGGCAGCCCACGTATTGAACGATCCGTTCTTGGTATAGATGGATATTTGCTGGAGGAGACCAAAGCATATGACTATTTTGGATCGGAAGCTGAGTTAAAGGATTTTGTAACCAAGCGCGACCCAAAACGAATTGGGCTGAACATGTCAAAAGATATAGGAGGTGCAGATGGCCTTTCGTACACAGGCAGAAAAGAACTGGCAGAAATCCTGGGTGACAAATTCGAAAAGCGATTTGTATCTGCCGAAAAACTGGTCTCTGATTTCAGATCGCGTCATGTGGCAACAGAGGTGGCTGTTTTCTCGGAAGCCGGAAATTATTCCTATCAGTTGGCAGAGCGTGCATTGTCCAATGAGATCATCAGACCCGGTGTGACTACCCTGGAAGATGTTGCCTGGTGGATGAAGGAGCAACTGTTTAAGAATAATTTGCAATCTTCATTTGGTATGCCTTCGATTTATGTTACCGGACCAAATGGCATTGAAGCTACTTCTACTGATCGCATCATTCAACGTGGAGATATTTTAATGTTGGATTGGGGGGTAGGGCTCATGAATATGTATACCGATATGAAGCGCATGGCTTATGTATTGAAGGAAGGAGAAAAGGAAGTGCCTAAAAGCATTCAGCATGCATTTGATCAGGCGATTAAAGTGAGACGCATAATAGTCACTACCATCAAGCCTGGTATTACCGCCCAGCAAAACATGGACAACGTGTATAAGGCATTGAAAGAGGCAGATTATTCGCGCATTGAATTTAATAAACCTATTGCCGATGATAAAACAGATGTGATCATTGGCTGTCATTCCGTGGGGGATTGGGGTCATGGAACAGGCCCGTCTATTGCACACTTCAATCCGGTGCAACTGAACTTTGTGATCAAGCCCACCAATTTCTTATCCATTGAATTTTTTGCTTACACACCTTTGCCTGAATGGGGAGGAAAAAAATTACGTATTCCGTTGGAAGACGATGCGATAGTTACTGAGCGAGGTGTGGAGTGGGTCTATCCCATTAACGAAAGAGTACTCTCTATAAAGTAGGCCTGTCCGGGATTATTTGGAATATTGCTTATAGTATGAAAGATCGTTAATGAAACGAAAGATTCTTCTCTATGTGGCTGCCAAGCTGCTCGTAGCTTTTGGCGGAGGTATGCTGTTGTTCACGTTGCTTCCTCTTTCACTGTATGTATTGTTGCTGCCCTTAGATATAATCGGATGGTTGCTCATCCGTTCCAAAATTTCCGCGAGTGCCGGGATCAGCATTTCAATCATGATCTATCTGGTGGCAGTTGTTTCTTCCTTCATTTGGATCCAAACCGGCCATACCGGTCTTGAGTTTTTGTTGGATATGGATTGGATGCGGTGAATAGTTTAGTCTGTTATTTGTTCGTCATGCTTGTTGGAGGAGAACTCCAACAATGGCTAAGAGGAAGGAACCTCTGCACGCATTGTTACGGGCAGAGGCCTTCAGGTGTGCCTGCTCATTTGAAAGTGGTTTTAGTGAAACGAATACTTCCCGCTGCGCGAACGGCCTCGTTGTTGTAGCCAAACACAGCATGCACTTGTTGTTTCACGGCCATGGCAGTGCTGTGAAGACTACCTCGCCAGTTATACAACATCGCGTTGCGTTCTCTGCGTGCTTTGCCCAACTCCGTAGCTGTTGCAATCACA
>JANOQK010000047.1:0-12095 GCA_031414855.1 Bacteroidia bacterium
GCAATCCACTGTAATTTATCAGAGAGCGTTAATTGCACTTCGCTTATGGTTTTAACGTGGTACTAAACTTGGATAAGATCTCTGCCAATTGCTCAGCAAACGGATTGATGATATTAAGCAAGGGTTGGGGAAAAATTCCAAAGAAAAGGGTAAGGAAAGCAAGGGGCAATAGCATGATGTATTCTCTGCGATCAAGATCAAGAAGATTTGTGTAACTGTTTTTCATCGAAAATTTTCCGAAAAACATTCTTTGGATTGTCCAGAGAAAATAGGCAGCTCCTAGCAACAATCCAGAAGTGGCCGCAATGGCCATCCATGATGGCAGAAACTGATTTGCATGTTGTGATTGGAAGGCTCCAAGGAATATTAATATCTCGGCAATGAAGCCACTGAAACCAGGTAATCCCATCGATGCAAAAAATGCAATTAGAACGAAGGCTGAATAAGCTGGTATCTTTGAAGATAGCCCGGAGTAGTTATCGATCTGCCGATCCTTTGTCCGATCATATAACACGCCTGCCAATAAAAATAGCATGGCTGAAATGATACCGTGACTCACCATTTGATAAACCGCTCCACTAATTCCTTCTGTTGTTCCGGAAGCAAGACCCAGCAAAACAAATCCCATGTGCGAAACGGAAGAATAAGCAATTAGTCTTTTTAAGTCTTTTGAGGCAAGAGCATTCAATGCGCCATAAATAATAGAAAGCAAGCCCATGAGTCCAATGAGCCAACTGAACTCCACAACAGCATCTGGAAAAACAGGAAAGGCAAGTCTTGCTAAACCGTAGCCTCCTATTTTCAAAAGCAATGCTGCTAAGATCACCGAAATTGCGGTTGGTGCTTCAACGTGAGCATCAGGCAACCAGGTGTGGAATGGCACCATAGGGAGTTTGATGGCGAAGCCAATGAACAAAAGTAAGAACACCCATAACCGAGCTGAATAGAAACCTAATGTCCAGGTAGAATCGGGATGCAAAATTGAACCTGTAATAAAATTGTTTGGATCGGATAGATGAAGAATGTTGAAGGTGTGAATTAGTTGTTGATCTGTAGATGCCGGATTCTTTGCAGAAAGATAGAGCGTAATAATAGCAATGAGTATGAAAATGGATCCTAGCAATGTGTAAAGAAAAAATTTGATCGAAGCATATTCACGTTTTGGCCCACCCCAGATGCCGATGAGAAAATACATCGGCAAGAGCATGAATTCAAAAAAGAGATAGAAGAGAAGTAGATCCAGTGCGCAAAAGCTTCCGATGATGGCTCCATTAAGAATGAGGAGAAGAACAAAATATCCCTTTATGTTTTTGTCAATGGTGAACGAAGAGATAACAGCAATCAGCATGACAATTACTGAAAGGGAGATCATTGCTAAACTCATGCCATCCAACGCCAGGAAATAATCAGCCTGCAATAGTCCCCAAGTGCCCATGTCCAGCGTGATCCAGGAGATTTTCTCAGTCAGACGAAATGCAGTCGTTTCATTGCTGTAGGATTGAAAAATCAGAACCAGTATAAGAATCTGGATAAGGCTTATAATTAATGCTCCATATTGGAAAGTTTTTCTGTAACTGGCCGGAATAAAAATGCCAAGCAGCGCAGCGAATACAGGTAGAAAAATCAGACTAGTTAGCAGGTGCTGCATCATGAAGGCAAATAGAATATCATGTAAATTATAAATATAATCACTGCCAGCATGGCCCAGGTGATATAGGATTGAATTTTTCCATTGCTGAAAGAGCGTGTTAAAGAACCAATACCTCTGCTGATTTTGGCTATACGATTTACAAGGCCATCAATCACTACCCGATCTCCCCAGCCGATCAGATGTGAAAATGCTATCTGCGCATACACTATACGATGAAGAGCTCTATCAATCCAATTTTTGTCAATAGTTAAAGAGGCTTGAGCCAATGCTAAAGTAGGTTTAATGATACCTAGTTGGTAAAGTTTATCGAGAAAAAAATTATTGGTCAGGAAAATGGGATAGGAATAGGATGGCCTATCTCGATACAAAATGTATCCGAGGACGACAGCACTAAAAATGATTAGTAAGGAAAGCAAGCTGATGAATAATGTTGGCGCCTCATGAAATCTTAACAATAAATTAGAAACACTTATAAATGAAAATGAATTCCTTGAGACTAAAATGGACAGTGAGGCTAAGGCCAGCACCAACATTGGTATTCTCATAATCCAAGGCACTTCCTGGACATGTACTACTTCAAACTCCACTAAGGTTAATCCGTGAGTTTGTGTTTCTGTTGCTTTTGGCTTTCCAAAAAATACATACCAAACTAACCTGAATGTATAGAGTGGAGTAAGGAAGGTAATGAGCCATGCCGAACCCATGGTTATCCAGTTTGCAGAATGCGACAATATCATTTCCTTAGAAGAGAACCCCGATGTGAAGGGTAACCCCGATAGGGAGGCAGCGCATATACCAAAACAAATGAATGTATATGGCATTTGCTTTCTTAGGTTGCCCATGTGGCGTATGTCGTTCACGTCTTTTATTTCATGAGCCCGATGCAAAGCATGAATGACAGCCCCCGCGCCTAAAAATAATCCTGCCTTAAAGAAGGCGTGATTCATCAGATGGGCGGAGGTAAGGTAATCCGATGATGACATTACCATCAACCCTAATTGTGAGATAGTTGAATAGGCAAGTATCTTTTTAATGTCGTATTGAAAGAGTGCGCCAAAGGCACCCATTATTGCCGTCAGTGCTCCGATGATTGAAATCAACAGGATGAAATCTGGAGAATAAAAAACAGCACTGAATCGGATAAGTAGAAATACACCAGCAGCGACCATGGTCGCAGAGTGTAGTAATGCCGAAACAGGAGTCGGTCCTTCCATGGCATCTGGCAGCCATGTGAATAAGGGAAATTGGGCTGACTTCGCCATGACGGCAATGAAAAGAAAAATAGAAGCAGATAATTTGGAATCAGCTGATAAGTATTGCAGACTTAATGATTCCATTGATCCTAGGTTTGCCCATATGATCATTAAAAAAATAATGAAACTAATGTCTCCCACTTTGTTCATCAGAGAAGCCTTCGTAGCAGCAGCGCCAGCTTCTATTCTTTTAGAGGAATGACCAATCAAGAGATACGAACTGAAGCCAATCAACTCCCAGAAACAAAATGTGACCAACAGGTTAGTACTCATCACCAGACCAAGCATCGAAAATGTAAATAGACCAAGTATTCCAAAATATTTTTTTTGGAGTTTGTCATCAGCCATATAGCCAATGGAATAGACGTGCACCAAAAAAGAGATGAGGGATGTGATCACGATCATAGGTGAGTCAGTTGTCAATCCAATCATGATAATTTTTTGGCCGAGGTGGAACCAGGGGATAGCTATAGTAATGAGTTGATCCTTAGGTAAGAAAAAAAGTAAAATAGAAAATAGGGTGCTGATACATAGGAACAGTGAGCTTACAATAGGTACGACCCAGGAGAAGCGCCTCGGAATGAGGAGGCAGATGACAAAAGATGCGAATGGTAGGCACAAGACCGCAAGTGCATATAAAAGAAATGTAGCCTCTGAAGTAGAAGTGGAAGTCAAGGTTTCTCTTTTAGTTCGCTTAACTGATCGGGTATCGAAGTATGATAATGATGATACATGCGCAATATGATGGCCATTCCAACAGCAGCTTCACATACAGCCACAATGATTACAAATAGGGCGAAGATTTGACCATCGATCGATTCCGCATTACTAAAAATAACCAAATTAAGGTTGGCGGCATTAAGCATCAGTTCAATGCCAATCAGCATCATGATGGTGTTGCGTTTAGTGATAAGTACGATTAATCCTATTGAGAAAAGGAAAGCGCTTAAAAAAAGGAGATGGTACGTTGCTTCCATATTATCCCTGCTTTGAAACAGACGCCATGATCGTGGCGCCAATTAGGGTGATTAACAAAAGTATACCAGCCAATTCAAAGGCGATCACATAATCGCTCATTATGGTTATACCAATCTCAGTAATATTATTAGGTTGAGCCAGATGGCTTTGTTTAATATTTAGCGAAGCTGATCTTAAAGAATAGATAAGTATGAAAAGAAAACCCAACCCTACCAACGAACCAGAGAAAAGATGGTGACTACCCACTTCGAGTGGTTTGTTTTCTTTTTTTAGGGTAAGCATAATGCCAAAAATAAGGAGAACCAAAATCCCACCAGCATAGATCATAATCTGAGTAACGGCTAGAAATTCTGCCTGAAGAAGAATATATATGCCGGCTAAGCAAAGAAGACAAATAATAAGGAATAAAGCTGAGTACAAGATATTTCGAACGAATAGTACACCCATGGCAGAGCAAGCTGCAAGGACGATAAAAATATATAGACTGAGTTCGGTCAACGTCATGAGGTACTTCCGGTTGAACTTGGAGGAACTATTCTTGGCTTAAAGGCCGGACGATTTGCAGCGGGTTGGCTTTGGGTGCCTGCTGCTGGTTTAACTATTTCTGCATTAGAAACAGCTTTGGCTTTCTGATGTTCCTCAAAAGCTTTTTTCTTTTGCTCAATTTCATCTGGTTCCATGGTGCCAAACGGGAAGTTATGATACTGCATGTCAAACACACTAAAATCGTATGTGCTTGTCATCGTTAAACATTCAGTTGGGCAAACAGTTGTGCATAGTCCGCAGAAGCAGCACTTACCCATGTCTATGTCAAACTTCGCAGCGTAAATACGTTTTGGGGTTCCATCAGAAGTTTTTCCAAACTCTTCCGCGGATCTGATTGGTTCAATGGTGATGCAATCTACCGGGCAAATCTTGGCACATTTGTCACACACAATGCAATCATCAATTTCATTGTGTAGCTGATAACGCCCATTATCTGGAACCGGAATAGTTTGGTGTGGGTATTGAATAGTGGCAATACCTTGTTGCCCTTCAAAATAAGAGTTTTCCTGAATAGCATGGGAGGTACTACTTTTTCTTGATTTAAGCATATGATCCCATGTCAGCTTTAACCCAGCGGTAAGAGACAGATAGGTTGTGAAAACATTTCGCCAATAGGAATTCCTCATCAAACAAAGGTAGCGATGAGAATGGATAATTGGTTACCGGTTACCGGTAACTGGTAACCAATTATTACCCTTTCTTCAGCGTAAAGCTAAATGTGCTTCCTTTGCCGAATTCACTCTGGAGCCATATTTTGCCACCATTGCGTTCAACAAACTCTTTGCAAAGGATAAGGCCAAGACCGGTGCCTTTTTCGTTGGCGGTGCCTCGGGTAGTATAACCAGAAGTTTTTCCAAAAATAATAGATTGAACTTCAGGGGAGATGCCAACACCGTTATCGGAAACGGAAACTGTTATTTCTTTTTCATTTTCTTTGGCATCTACCCAAATTTTGCCACCGCTTTCTGTGAACTTGATGGAGTTTAAAATCAAATTTCGGAAGACGAGATTAATGGTATTTTGATCGGCCAATGCAAAAGTATTTTCTGGAACATGGTTGATCATCTCAATCTCTTTCAAATGCAATGAACTCAATAATTTAAAGTTGCCATCTACCAGTTGTCGAAGATTGATTTTCTCTGCCTGAATTTTTAATTTATCCATTTGAAGGAGCGCCCAATCCAGGAGGTTGTTAATGAGGGTTTTGGTATGATTAAATTGGACCTTCAGTTCCTTTACTAATCGCGAGAATTCTTCTGGGCTGATCTGATCTCTATCCATCAAATCCAGAATAGCTGTAAGCGCATTGATCGGTGACCGCAGGTCATGCGAAATAATAGAAAAAAATTTGTCCTTAACCTGGTTGAGTTGTTCCAGTTCGGCACTTCGCTTTTTGATTTCTTCCTGGTGTTCCATCAAAAGCTTATTAATTCTGATTCTTCGTTTACCACTGCGGTAGACCGTAAATAATAGCACACCTGTTAGCGTTGCAGATACGGCCAATATGTTTCTGATAAACCCTTGACGCTTAATTTCTGCTGCCTGGAGTGACCTAGCCAAACTTAGTTCTGCTATTTCAGAATCTTTCGTTTGTGTTTCAAATCGTAAATCTTCGAATAATTTTTCTACGAACCCCTTATTAAACAGACTGTCACGCATCAATTTAAACTTCTTAAAATAATCCAGTGATTTTTTATAATCACCTTTTTGTTCGGCTAGTAAAGAAAGCTCCTGGTAGCATTCAATTTCGAGAATATGCGCATTCAATGATTTTGCAGAGGCAAGCGCCTCCTCAATTAATTTGAATGATTCCGCAAACTTTTGTTGGTGTGCAAATACTTTTCCTTTGCCTAATTTAGTGGATGCAATACCAAAATGATTTTTAGAAGCAGCGTAGAGTCGATATGCTGAATCATAATAATCGAGGGAAAGTTCGTAAGATCTCTCTTCGAGATTGAGTTCAGCTAGACTAATAAGCGCCCGTGGCTCAATAACGGTAATTTTCCTTTCGCGAGTTGCCTGTAGAGCCTTTGAAAGGTGAACCTCCGCTTTTACAAAATCTTTTTTGCTGAGGTATAGCGAGCCAATCTGCTCCTCCAAATAGGCTTCGCCATCCAGATCTCCAATCTTCTTACTTAGTTCAGAAGAAATGGTGAAATGGTTGAGGGCAATATCGAATTGGCCAAGTTCTTTAAATACGTGGCCTAGATTAAAAAGACAAATGGTTTGCATGAGCGAATCTTGAATCGATCTGGCTACCTTGTAACCCTTTGTTATGTAATAATAGGCATCGTCATACTCTCCCAGATCGGAATAATCCTGCCCTATATTATTCAATGCTTTAGCAATGGCCAGGCTATCATTCATATTGCGAACTGCTTGTAGATTACGATTATCAAATTTAAGTGCCTTTGTAAAATCGCCCATGATCGTTGCTAGAAATGCGATGCGAAGATTACTCTCAGCGAGCCCCCAGTTCCAATTTTTCTTTTCAGAGATAGCAAGCGCTTCTGCCGCGTATTTTTGTGCTTCATCAATGTTTTCATATTGAAGCGCAGTGCAAAGATCAACTAGTATTCGTAAGCGTATGGAATCAGAAGTTACCTCTGTCAACTGCTGTTTAAGGCTATCCAGTTTTGTTTGCGCCTGAACAGGTTGTGTAAAAGCAAGCAGAAGAATCGAACAGAATATATAATGCTGTTTTTTCATGAGATAAGTACTTTCCAGGTACCGCACAAAATGATTAGTAGTAAGGCTGCCGGTGTCAGGTATTTCCAACTCAATGACATTAATTGATCAACTCGCAATCTTGGGAAGGTCCAGCGAACCCAAATCTGTATCCCCACAAAAAAAAGTGTTTTGCTAACGAGCCAAAAAATTCCCCACAGGCTTCCGCTTGTCCAAACGGCAAGTTTTAATTCCCCTAAATTTGGGAATGGTGTGTTCCAACTTCCAAAGAAAAGAATGGCGCCTAAAAAACTAACCAATAGCATCATCGCATACTCGGCAAGCATTATTATTCCCCACCTAAATCCAGAATATTCAGTTTGAAATCCAGCAACCAATTCAGACTCAGCTTCTGGCAAATCAAAAGGGGCACGATTACATTCTGCTAGCGAGGCAATAAAAAAAATAAGCCACGCAAAAATTAGGAGTGGCATTTGAATAATATTCCAGGTAAGAAAACCGCCTAAATGATTTGTGGGTATTGTTTTGATACCGAATAAATAACTTGGTGAAGTAGAACTCAAGCTTTGTTGAATTGAAATTTCCTGAAGATTCAGAGTTTGAGAAACGATAACCACGCAAAGAATAGATAAGCCAAGAGGGATTTCGTACGCTATTATTTGTGCTGCAGAACGCATAGTGCCAAGCACGCTATATTTGTTGTTTGAACTCCAACCGGCCATTAAAATTCCAATAACATCAAGCGAAATAATGGCCAACAGAAAAAATAAGCCTGAAGAAATAGAAGACCCAGCCCAATCAGCATTTAGGGGTATCACTGAAAAACCAGCAAAAATGGCCACAAAAATAGCTAGTGGAGCAAGTTTATATAAGAGCTTGTCGGCTTTGGTAGGTACTAAATCTTCCTTTTGAAATAGTTTAAGAAGATCGGCCACGGTTTGAAGAATGCCATAATACCCAACCTCCATTGGCCCCAATCGATCTTGCATGAAAGCAGAAATTTTGCGTTCAGCATAGATTACGATCACTGAATAGAACAATAAAAAAGGGAAGATGAAGGCCAGTGTTGACATTTTCCGTGTTAATCTTCAAATATCCTGATTTAAGGAATTAGAAAAGTGAAGAATGCCGAAAAACCATACATGCTTACTATAATTTGGAATAAATTCAAGTCCACAGCATATGTTTCTGAAGGTGAACCTCTTCCTGAAAGAAAATTCGGGTTGAGGCCTCGAATGAATCTGTGTAATCGGAAACAAGAAACTGATGTTTGGGACTTGGATTTTTACTCAGCAGGCTTTCCGTAGCCAGGTAGTTTCTTAATGCTTGCGCAACCACTTCTGAAGAATCCAATATGCTTATTCGTTGTGAATAAAAAGAGGAGATTTCATTCGTAATGAGTGGGTAGTGGGTACATCCGAGAATGAGAGTGTCAATATTATCCAACACTGGATCAGTCAGGTATTTTTCAAGTATATCATGACTGATTTTATTATTGAAGAACCCCTCTTCAATCATGGGCACTAGCAACGGAGTGGCTAATGATGAGAGATGGATACTTTTATTTGCCTCTGAAATTTTTCGGGCATAAATACCCGACTGGATAGTTCGTTTTGTTCCAATGAGACCAATTTTTTTCCCCCCATATTGTTGCACTACCAATTCCACCATGGGGTCTATTACATTAATGATTTTTGCCTCCTTGCGCACATACTCTGTTAATAATTCGTATGCCGCAGAACTAGCAGAGTTGCATGCGATGACGATTACTTTGCAGCCTTTTTTAAGGAGAACATCGGCAATTTTAATAGAATATGCCTGAATGGATGCTTCAGATTTGTCTCCATAAGGAAGGTGTGCCGTATCGCCAAAATACACCATGCTTTCGTGTGGCAGCATTTTAGTAATGGCGTGTGCCACTGTCAAGCCACCAATACCACTATCAAATATTCCAATGGGTGATTCCGATTGTGCGCTCAATTGACTATAAAGTTGAATGTAAATATAGCTTTGCTATGCCAACAAAATAAAGAACCCCATCCGATGAATGGGGTTCTTTATTTCCGCTACGAAAAATGTTTTAGGCATTATCAGAAAGCTTAGCCAGCACAACTTCACGGGCTTCACGGTGTTTGCAATAGCTGCATTTGTAATGCTTCAGGAGAAGGCCATCTTCGGTGGAAGAAGGTTTTTTCTCTATTTCTTCGCTATCAATTTTCATAGTTACATAACCGCATTCCGAACACTCAATAGCATGTTGATGGGCATCGTATTTTTCAATTTTTTTGTAGCCCGTCTTGTCGTCTACCCAAATGTCATAATCTACGGAATGAACTTCTGACTGCTCAATCTGGCTGGCATCGAGATGAGCATCTTCTTCATGCTCATGAACCTTGCGCATAGGGTTGCCGTCAGGAGAAATGCGGGGAGTATTGCGCAACTTGTTTAAGCGTTTTTCCAGAAATAGTGGATAATAAATTTGAACCATGCTAAACACTATATAATAAGCGATGGTAAGCAAACTAATTGTAATGAATAATCTCACATAAAACCAAAGCATTCCCTTGGTCATAATAAGGTGTGTACCAAAGGTATTTGCGTAGAAGGCAATCGCTACTACAAAAACCATCATCGAATACCAGAAATACTTAATTTCATGGAGGTTTACATAGTCATATTTTTCCTTGTAGTCTTTGATTTGAAGTACTCGGAATTCATGATATAACAAAATAAGTGCGCCAATACCAATTAAGGCAAATGTGGCCCAAATCATATATTGATCCCATGAGTTAAGAAAAGGAGGTGTTTCCATAAGGGTGTCTTTTTTAATTATGGAAATTTAATAGAATCTTTCTATTAATTGGCAATTAAAGAGCAAAATTACTTGCAGGTTTTCCCCTATCCCTACTATTTGTAATATTGTGAGATCAAACAAAAACTAAAAGACTATGGCGAATAACCTATTAAAGGGAAAACGTGGGATAATATTTGGCGCATTGGATGAAAATTCTATCGCTTGGAAAACGGCATTAAGAGTAAAAGAAGAAGGAGGCTCGTTTACCCTCACCAATGCACCCATAGCCATGCGCTTAGGCACGATCAATAAGTTGGCTGCAGAATGTAAGGCCGAAGTAATACCGGCAGATGCTACCTCAGAGCAAGATCTCACCAACTTGTTTTCCAAGTCCATGGAAGTGCTGGAAGGAAAACTGGATTTTGTACTTCACTCTATTGGCATGAGTCCGAACATTAGAAAGGGAAAGCAATATGGTGATATGAACTATGAATGGTATTTGAAAACACTGGATATCTCGGCCTTATCTTTTCATAAGGTATTGCAAACTTCCGAAAAACTAGATGCTCTTAATGAGTGGGCTTCGGTAGTGGGGCTTAGTTACATTGCGGCCCAACGAGCCTACCCTGATTATACTGACATGGCCCAAGCGAAAGCCATGCTGGAGTCCATTGCTCGCAGCTATGGTCAGCGATACGGAACACTGAAAAAAGTGAGAGTAAACACCATTTCTCAATCTCCCACGAGAACAACGGCAGGTTCGGGCATTTCAGGATTTGACGTGTTTTTTGATTTTGCCCAAATGATGTCACCCTTGGGAAACGCTACGGCAGAAGATTGTGCAAATTATATCACGGTAATGTTCTCTGATTTTACGCGTATGGTTACCATGCAAAACTTGATGCATGATGGAGGATTTTCTTCAAGTGGAATTACGCAGGATTTGGTACAACGCCTTAGCAAGTAATTTTAGTGACCAGTTACCGGTGACCAGTTACCGGTAACCGGTGACCGGTAACTATGGTTTCATTTCCTCACTGCAAGATCAATCTGGGTCTCAATGTTATCTCCAAAAGATCGGATGGGTTTCATGATATAGAGACATGCTTTTATCCCATTCCATGGACAGATATTCTCGAAATAATCCCATCTCAGGAACTAAAGTTTACTACTTCCGGTCTCACTATTCCGGGCCAATCTCAAGACAACTTATGTTTAAAAGCGTATGAGCTTTTAAAGAAGGATTTTGATCTGCCTCCAGTTCAGATTCATCTCCATAAACTTTTACCAACAGGAGCCGGACTAGGTGGAGGTTCTTCCAATGCTGCATTTACATTGAGAACTATTAACGAAATATTTGAGCTTAGGCTTTCGTATGATAACCTTTATGCATATGCTTCTTTTTTGGGAAGTGACTGCGCATTTTTTATTCAAGACAGTCCTAAGGTTGGGTCCGGTAGAGGAGAAATATTAAGTCCGGCTACCCTTTCACTAAAGGGAAAGTTTATGGTTCTGGTAAAACCAGACATCCATGTGGCAACCGCTGAAGCCTATGCCGGCATTGAGCCAAAAAGTGCCCAGCTATCCATAAAGGAGATTGTCGAAAAAAGACCAATTGAATCGTGGAAGGAGTTTTTGGTCAATGATTTCGAGGCGAGTGTATTTAAAAGATTTCCTGCGATAGGTGAATTGAAAAATGACTTGTATCAGGCAGGTGCCGTTTATGCCAGCATGAGCGGGTCGGGTTCTTCTGTCTTTGGAATTTTTGATCAGGCTGTTGATTTGAAATCAAAATTTTCAAAAATGACTTATTGGAGTGGAGCGCTTTGAGTTTCAGTAAACCTCAAATTTATTTTTCAGGTAAGGATAAGAAGCTACTGCGCTGAGAATGATGAGTGTGCCGATATAAAAATTTGTACCCATTACTTCTTGTTCACCAAAAACAATCAGGGCTAAAATAATTCCATACAAGGGCTCGACATTGAGTGCCAATTGAATAAAAAAGACAGATACTTTTTTCATTAGATTAATTGCAGCCGAATAGGCATAAACGGAACAGGCCAACGCCATGATACCAATATACACCCAGTCCATAGGTGCGGGAATCAATTGCAAGGTTGAATCTTCCGCCCAGGTCTGTTGATAGACAGGAAAAAATAACAGCACACCAAGAGTTGCTCCAACC
>JANOQK010000048.1:0-5340 GCA_031414855.1 Bacteroidia bacterium
GAAAACCTAACAGAGAACAAACGAAAATTTCTGGAAGTATGGAGTAAACTCTTTTTGCTTTATAGAACCTTTAAAGCCGAACTGAAATCAGAAGGACTTGCCTACGAAGGAATGGTGCATCGTGAAGTAGCTGAGAGCTTAAGTTCAAAGGAGAAAAAAGAGCAGGCATTTGCCAAAACAAAATTCATAGGCTTTAATGCGCTTACGAAAGCAGAAGAGAAAATCATTTCTCATTATGTAGATCAGGGAAGCACTGTGCATTGGGATGGTGATCAATATTATGTAAACGATGATCGTCAGGAGGCAGGGAAGTTTATTAGGGAATATCAAAGACACCCGAGTCTAAAGCCAACACTCACTTCAGGTTTCCCTTCTAATTTTAAACAACCAAAGTCACTTCGTGTGTTTGGATCAGCCCAACCAATTGGCCAGACTAAACTGATGTCGCAGATTTTGCAAGAAGAGTTGAAAAACGGAATTGTTCCAGAGGATACACTCATTGTATTGCCGGATGAAAAACTTTTAATGCCTGTGCTTCATGGTATTTCGGGAAGTGTTGAAAAGCTCAACGTAACTATGGGCTTTGGCTTGAGCAGTACACCTTTATTTAACCTGGTGGAACTGCTTATCGAATTGCAAATAGGATTTCGGAAAGATCATTTCAGTCATCGTCAGGTGCTGGCTATCTTAGGTCATCCTTATGTGGTGGCTGCGGATACTGTATCGGCTAATGTTAAACGAAAAGAGATTCTGTTTCACAATTGGGTGAATATCCCACAGAGTTTTCTGATGACCTCGGTTGAACTACATCGACTCATTTTTAGAAAAATAGAGGAAGGGCCTTTAAAATACCTCTCTTTCATTATTCATGAAATTGGTACACTTGATTCCATCACTACTCTCGATAAAGAGTTTGCTTTTCAATTTCTGAAGATGCTCAATCGTATGGAAGAAGTAATTCAATCTTCCAGTGAAGCAGAAAAAGTGTTGGAAAACCAAAAGGAACAAAATAAAGCTCTTAAATCTTTCCTTCGATTGTTGCGCCAGTTAGTGCGCGCACAGAAAATTCCATTTGTTGGTGAACCTTTACGAGGCTTGCAAGTGATGGGAGTTCTTGAAACGCGTAATCTTGATTTTAAGAATGTGTTTATTCTTTCTATGAACGAAGGGGCCTTTCCTTCATTTGGTAGCAAGGGATCGTACATTCCATTTAATATTCGAAAGGCGTATGATCTTCCTACTACAGAGCATCAGGATGCCATGTACGCCTATCTCTTTTATCGCATGTTGCAACGTGCTGAAAATATTTTCCTGTTCTATAATTCAGAAACAGATGTGTTGGGTCAAGGTGAGATGAGCCGCTATTTGCAGCAGCTTGTTTATGAAAGTGGAGTGAAGATTGAGCCAGAAATACTTCATAATTCCATCAAGCCAGAACCGGTCAAACCAATTAGCATCCGAAAAGATGCAAATGTATTAGAAGCTCTTACCAATTTAAATTCAAGTACGGCTCGCTTTCGCGGAATATCACCATCGGCATTAAATGCTTATATCGAATGTAAACTGAGATTTTACTTTCGGTATGTAGCTAAAATAAAGGAACCCAACGAAGTAGAGGAAGACCTGGATGCTCGTGTGCTTGGTAATTTTCTTCACGAAGTCATGCAGACGTTCTATAAGAAGCTGTATGAACGTAAGAAGAATAAAAGTGTGGAGGCTGGGGATTTTGAGAATGTGGAGGTTGTACTTGATCAGTTGATTGATGAAGCTTTTATAAAAACCTATCGACTGGAGCCTGGAAAAAAAGTGGAGTATGAAGGTCAGCGTCTGGTAGTAAAGGAAGTAGTGAAGCGCATTGCAAGACGGATCATTGATATTGACAAGGAGTATACTCCGTTTGTGATGGAGGCGGTTGAGCAGGAGGGATTGTTGTATAATGTAAAGATCAGTCATGCACCTGGCTATGCCGTAGTAGGAGGGAAGATTGACCGTGTGGATAGCAAGGGTAATGAAATTCGTATTATCGATTATAAAACAGGAAAGGACAAATTGGACTTTGAAAGTGTCGCTTCACTTTTTGCGCGCGATGAGAAGCGGAACAAGGCCGCCTTTCAAACGCTGGTCTATGCATTGCTTTACAAAACCACCAATACATTCACTCCTGAAACCAGACTTGTGCCCGGCCTGATCAATCGCACCAACTTATTTGACGATACCTTTAAATTTGGAATGATCATGGGAAAGGAGCTTGTCAACGATGTGGATAAGCTGCTGCCTGAATTTGAAGTCCGACTCAAAGAACTATTGGAGGACATTTATAATCCCGATGAAGTATTTGATCAAACCACGCTTATTGAAAACTGTAAATTTTGTCCCTATCAAAATATATGTTACCGGTAAGCATTTGCTTACAACTAAAATTTTTCTTCAAATGAAAATCACTTTCTTTTCCGCTCAACCCTATGACAAGTTATTTTTCAATGATCAGAACAAGTCGTTTGGTTTTGAATTGGAATACTTTGAAACGCATCTGGGGCCACACATTATTAATGCCATTGACAAATCGGATGCCATTTGTGTTTTCGTCAATGACAAGGTGAATGCGGAGGTGATTGGCGCACTTGCTTCGAAAGGTGTCAAAGTTATTGCCTTGCGGTGTGCCGGTTTTAACAATGTGGATCTTGAGGCGGCAAAGGCCAATGGCATAAAGATCTGTAGAGTGCCGGCCTATTCTCCGCAAGCAGTAGCTGAACACGCAGTGGCCATGCTGTTGACGTTAAACCGAAAAACACACAAAGCATATAATCGTGTACGTGAACAAAATTTTTCGCTGAATGGCCTTCTGGGATTTGATGTCTATGGAAAAACGGTAGGTGTCATAGGAACGGGAAATATTGGCACTGCCTTTTGTAAGATTATGCTTGGATTTGGCTGCAAAGTGATTGCATTTGATGTAGCACCCAATCCGGAGTTGGTAAAGATAGGTGTGAACTATCTGCCGACTGAAGAACTATTCAGAAACGCAGATATTCTTTCGCTTCATTGTCCGCTGAACGAAGGCACACGCCACCTGATCAATAAACAAACAATCAGCGTAATGAAAAAGGGGGTGATGTTGATCAATACCAGCCGGGGTGGGTTAATCAATACCAAGGATGTTATTGATGCTTTGAAATCCAGCCAAATTGGATATTTGGGAATTGATGTGTATGAGCAAGAAGACAAACTATTTTTCCGTGATCTATCAGCAAACATCATTGAAGATGACACGATCCAGAGGTTGATGAGCTTCCCTAATGTATTGGTGACTGCTCATCAGGCTTTCTTTACAGAAGAGGCATTACAGCAAATTGCTTCTACCACGCTAAACAATCTACATGAGTTGCTAAACGGCAAGCCCTTAAGTACGGAAGGGGCTCTGGTGGCTTAAGCAGTTACCATGCCTGCAAAAAATCAACACACCTTAAAGAACGTTTTATTTTGAACTTCTTCATTTTGTGCTAGCATTGCCTCAATCTTCTTAGCTGTTTTTGTAATGGCGAGTCCGCCCAGTCCGGTACAGCGTAAGGTATTGGGAATAGCATCACCTACTTTTTTCATGGTCTCGATTACCTCATCCAATGGAATCAGTTGATTGTAATCGGCCAAAGCCATATTGGCACACGATATTGCTGTTGATGCAGCCATCACATTTCGATTGAGACAAGGAGCTTCCACACGATCGGCAATCATATCGCAAATCATTCCCAGCGAAGATTGTAAGGTAAGAGATGCTGCCGCCAGCGATTGATTTAATGTTCCATTTTTCAATACAACAATTCCAGCCGCAGCCATCCCTGAGCCTGAACCACACTCGGCCATACAACCTCCCACCTCTGCAGCAAACGTAGCATGAGCGGCAATGAAAACACCAATGATACCGGCCGCCAGCATGGCTTTCACCATTTCATCTTGTGATAATTTCAAGGTAGTGGCTACACCAATAACGGCACCTGGCAAGGCTCCGCATGAACCTGCAGTAGGAGCAGCTACAATCACTCCCATCGAACTTTTCACCTCCATCATAGCCGAAGTATATAAGATGACATGATTGAGTACATCACCTTCCACCAGGGTCTTCTTGGTCATCTGTTCTTTGAAGTTGACCGATTGCGGCCCTAGAATTCGATCGGCATAGGTGGTACCTTTCAATCCAATCTCAATAGCATTTTGCATGATGCTAACGATAGCTCGCATCTTTTCAAAAACTTCGTCATGAGAGATATTTCCACGCGCACTTTCGTAATGCATCGCCAATTCCCATAGCGAAAGATTTTTGCCTTGATTATAAGTAAGCATTTCCTCGCAGGTGATAAACGGAACCATCAAATCTTTGCGCGATAGAACTGGGAGGACTGGTGATAATTCTTTTATGAAAAGTACCTCATCAAGGTTCAATAGTTCTTCCTTGATTCCAGGAGATAAAAACTGATTGGATTTTAATTCAATAAATAGAGAATCGCCATGATGAACATTGAGTTCATCAAACTCAACAGATCCATTTAAAAAATTAACAACGGCTTCAGGGCTTTTTACATAAATCAGAGTTTCATTGAAGTCCCCGGCCATGAAAACTTTTGCACCGTCAATTTCAATAACCTGAATCATTCCGCCACCGGTAGAAAGTGCCGTGAGTGTTCTGGTTTCCTTATTGTTTTTTAAACTGATTTTATACGTATTCGGATGCGTGGCGCCAATCGGACGGATATCAATTTTTATCTTAATTCCGGCTGCATCAATGGCTTGTAAATAATCAGGAAGGCGCTCGTCATGTGCTTCCCAGCCCATAAACCCACCTAACAACCCCATGTCCGATCCTTGACCTTTGTGTGTGGTGGCCAGAGATCCGTTGGGGTCAAACTCGATTGTAGCTTCATTGATATCGCTATCCATCAAATCACGGCATAATCTCCCAATCCGCAGGGAGGCCGCACAATGAGAACTGGACGGACCTCGCATGACCGGGCCAATGACATCGTTGAAAATACTAGGGTAGCTTTCCATAACTTTAAATATTAAATGAACGGTTACTAAAGTATTGAATTTATCCCATTCTTTGTAATACAAATAAAACGATTAACGAATGATTACAGGTATTTGGATTGTATTCGTCCTTTTGGCATGTTGGATTGGAGTTGTACTCGTCCGCGATGTCTTAAAACATCGAAATAATCTTGAGGCTAATAGTTGGACAAAGACAGGCTTCATCGGATTTGTGGGTAATTTCTTTGACACACTGGGCATTGGCTCTTTCGCCATCGAAACAGCCATGTTAAAATTTATGAAGCAGTCTGAAGATCG
>JANOQK010000049.1:0-24178 GCA_031414855.1 Bacteroidia bacterium
TTTACTCGCCCCTTTGTCGTTATCCGAAACAAAATGCAGGGTCATTTCATTATTTTTATTAGTCTCAACGCAGAGCCCCTCGATCTTCTCCCCTTTAAATTCAGTACTACAATCTGACAGATTAATCATTCCATCCAAACTTAAGGTTGGGCTTTTGATTTTATTTGAAATGGCATCAATCCAACCAAGGTAACTATCCCCAATAGGTCCATCATCATAGGCATCACTGGTGACCTCTGTAGACAAAGTGAAAAACAACACATCGAGCGATTCAAGATAATACAATTCCGAAACCCCGATGATTGGTTTTGTATCAATGGGCAAGATGAGATCAATTACATAAATACCTGCTCCTTCTTGATCCATCCAAAATCCGATATCGGTTACCAATAGTTTACTGTCAGGATTTTTAAGGTTCGAACGATTACTTAAAACGAAATGATTTTCAACAATGGCTCCCCCTTCTGTGTTTATCTCGCCAATATCCAGTGCTTTGACTCTGTCAAGAAATATACTGTACTCAAATGCATGCTGGCTGTGTTTTGCCTGATCTTTGGCCTCAAGCGAAATAAGAAATCCTTTTGTTCGGGTTTGCAAAGAACCAGAGCCTAAAACAAAAAGGTAATTAGATCCATCCAGATTAACAATCGTTGACGTCTCAAAATCCTGCTTGATGGGTTTAGGAATTCGCTTATCGGGATAGTCGAACAGATGAATGGTAGTAATAGGATTGTACTGAGTATCTAGAACAAGAATATCTTTTGCATCATCTCCTATTAGGTAAAGTTTGTCGCGGTGTATGCTAATGGAAGAACCGGATGGAAAATCCGGTAGGAATAAAGATTTAATTAATTCGAGTTTCAATTCATTAATCTGTTAACGAGAACAAATATGGTTCTCATTCAACCTGCCTGAAAAAAAGGCCGTCCAAACTCCAAGCGCCTGGCCCCGTGAATATAAAGAGCAATCCAAATAAAAGAAACATAAAAGGATGCTGATCTTCATACCAAAATCTACCGTGACCCATCACAAACGTTATATAGGAGAATGTGACTATCATTATTATACATCCAACTCTTGAGAAGAGGCCCAGGAACAATGAAATACCTGCTATCAACTCTGAAGATTTTCCTGCATACACCATGAATTTGGCCATCGGGCCTTTGAATGTATCCCATTCGGCATAGCCTCGCATCAATTCAGGATTAAAGACTTCCTGACCATGATATATTAATAACGCGCCAATAATTATTCTGACGATTGCCAATCCCTTTGCATTCAAGATTGGTGAGCTTGACAAAAAACTGTGCATACTCTTCATACTTTAAAGTAAAAAATAACTTCACCAATGAGAAACAAGCGCTCGGATTTTACTTGATTGGACATTGAATCGGTAACATACATACAAGCTACGCACAAATTAGCCACTGCCAATAGCTCCGCATGGATGGTAAGGAATTTTTTAGCATTTCATGTCCTAATCAATATGGGATGATTGTTTACAGGGCGGCTGTGGCAGAGCTAGTTCCAGGAGAGGCTGACAGAAATGGTTGCGAAACACTAATTGTTTTAAGGTCAATATTTCGGCATACTTGTCAGTCAGATTCGGAAAGAGGTGATTATGATTTCCAAAATTTTTAAGAAATTGCTGTCCAATCCCGAAATTCCTGCCCAAACATTCTTGAAAAATAACTATTATGAAAGCAGCAGCTAAAGACATTGATGAGTACCTGAGTGCTTTGCCTGTTGATGTGCGGGAGATGTTGCAAAAGCTTCGCGAAACAATTAAGTCGGTAGCACCAAAAGCGGAAGAAGTAATTAGCTATGCCATGCCAGGGTTCAAATATCATGGCATGTTAGTTTATTTTTCAGCTTTTAAAAATCATTGCAGCTTATTTCCTGCCAACTCATCGCTGATTGGCAAAATGAATGAAGAACTCAAACCCTATCGAACTGCGAAGGGCACGATTCAATTTACGGTGGATCGACCTTTGCCATCTGCACTTGTGAAAAAAATTGTGAAAGCCAGAATGCAAGAAAATATCGAAAGGGAAAATGCGAAGAAGTTGATGAAGGCAGCTAAGAAAATATCAAAAAAGAAATAATCAATTAGACCCCTTATCATGAATCGGGGTCTGGATGATACTAATCATTTAATCCCTTTCCCTTAAGAATTTGCTTCATACACTTTTCAATCCTTGCCTCCCGGGTTTTGGTTTGTTTGGGGGCAGAAAAATTCAGCAAGTATGCTCTTTGCCGTCCAGGAGTCAATGCATAAAAAGCCGCTTTCAAAGCCTGGTTTTCATCTAATACAGTTTGGAATTCTTGAGGAACGCTGAATTCGGAAGTCTTTTTTAATTCTACTTTTAATCCGGCTTTTTCTACTTCAACAGCTTCTTTAATATAAGTTTTGATGATAGTCTTCATCTTCACTATTTCCCCAACACGGGTGAACCGAATCTGGCGAGGTGCCTGCACATTCTTCGTTTGTTGGATTAAGATACCATGGGGATCTTTTAACAAGGCACCCTTAAAAAACAAAACCGCACAGTATTCTTTAAATACATGGATCAAAACGATATTACTATTCTGAAAGGAATACGATGGAACCCCCCACTTCAATTCTTCAGACAAGCTACAGTCAAGAATAATTGTTCTTAATTGTTGTATTTCTTCCTGCCACTTGTTGGCTTTACTGAAATAAAAATCAACCTTGGGATTCATAACACTCTTTGTCATCATAGGATTTATTAGATTCTTAACGACCCACGGAAGCCCCTTGCTGCATAATAAGATTCTGCTCCATTGTGATACACAAAAACATTCCCATAACGGTAATCAGCAAAGATCGCCCCACCGAGTTTTCTAACATCAATAGGTGTTTTTAGCCAGCTCGATGTTTTCGTGTCAAAATTTCCAAGCTTCTGTAACTCCCGATATTGTTCTTCAGTCAAAATATCGATACCCATATCAGCCGCCATATTCATTGCGCTATTTTCGGGCTTATTTTCTTTCCTTGCTTCCAGAGCTTCATGGTCGTAACAAACACTTCTGCGACCCTTCGGGCTTTCCGCTGAACAATCATAAAAAATCAACTCGCCCTTCTTTTTATCAAGACCCACCACATCCGGTTCACCGCCAGTATTTTCCATTTCCCTGAGTGACCATAGTTTTTCAATGGCAGTCTTCAGCTTTGCTTCTACACTTGCCCATTCAACACCTTTATGACGTTTCATGTTTTTAATAAAACGATCTTTCAATGCGTTGAGTAATTCTTCATGTTGCTCTAATGACAACTTCTTGCTTGTGCTAGTGATTCTCTTCATATGTCATAAAATGATTTCTGCCTATTGTTTTGATTGAAATTATTTCTATCCAACTATATCCTACTAAGATATCACAATATGGATAAAAGTAACAACAGAGTACATAGTTCATTCCAAAACTGCATTCGCCAAAACTCTGATTAAATTTACGGCTTTATCCTCTTGTAACCTACCAGGTAAATTTGATAAGCGGATATTGCCTTTGTTAATTTCTATTTAGATTTAAACTCGTATCTAATATCCAAACAAGATGAGAACAAGAATGGTTAGTTATATGGTTAGCGTTTTTATTGTTTTACAAGTAACCATGTGCAGTAGCCCACCCCCTAAACAAGAGATCAAAAAATCGAATTCCTATGCAGAGCTTGTCACCTTCTTTCATTCCTGGCGCGAATTTGAGTCACCAGAATTAGTCAATGGAGTGCCTGACTATTCTGTGGAGGCTATGCGAAAACAACAAGAAGAACTTGTTACTTGGCAGGAACAGCTAAATGCATTTGATACCGCCAATTGGCCAATCAAGCAACAGGTAGACTGGTATTTGGTATGGGCTGAAATGAATGGCCTAGACTTTGAACTGCGAGTTAAACAACCCTGGGTGCGAGACCCTGCATTTTATGTTTGGTTTTACTCCTCCCCTTCTGATACGCCTTTACGGGAAGGCCCTCATATTTTTGGAAGAGTTGAGCTACCCGAATACTCATCGCCTTTGACAGAAACTAGCGCCAACGAAATAGCTGGTCGCTTGCGCAAAGCTCCGGGCGTATTTGAAAAAGCAAAGCAAAACTTGACCGGTAACGCCAAAGACTTGTGGGTAACAGGAGTGCGTAGCATTCGCGAGCAAAGTGAGGAGCTGGAATCTTTTGCAAACTCTATCAACACCACTTTTCCTGATCTTGCCAAAGCAGCGCTAGAGGCGCGTGATGCCTCCAACCAATTCGCAGGTTGGCTTGCTGAAAAAGTCCCCTCAAAAACAGGAGCCTCTGGCGTTGGCAAAGAAAACTACACCTGGAATCTTCACAACGTTCATCTGGTACCGTATTCGTATGAGACTGAAAAGGTGCTTATGGAAAGGGAGCTCGCAAGAGCCCATAGTGCATTGCGATTTGCCGAACATCGCAACCGCAGACTGCCAAAGCTAACGAAGAAAGATAATGCAAAAGACTATCAGGAAATGCTGCTCAAAGGAACAGAAGATTATCTGGCTTTTATGGACAAGGAAGAATTCTATACCATGAAATCCTATATGAAGCCCGCCCTGCTGGCGCAGATTAGACCTTTTGTGCCAACCACTGATCTTCGTGGTTTTTTTGACGAAGTAGATTATCGCGATCCCATGCCCATGAGAGCGCACTTCAACCATTGGATAGACCTTGCCCGTAACCGGGAAGAACCGTATGAAAGTGTAATCAGAAATACGCCATTGCTAAGTAATATTTTTGATAGTCGTGCGGAAGGTATGGCTACTGCTATGGAAGAACTAATTATGAACGCGGGAATGTTGGAAGACAGACCTCGCGCCAAAGAGCTGGTATACATAATGCTGGCACAACGTGCAGCGCGGGGCCTTGCTGGTATGAAACAACATGGTTTGGAGCTGGACTTTGAAGGTGCTACAAAGTACGCATCTAAATGGGTGCCATGGGGGTTGATGACTGCTGATGGAAGCACCATTCAACATGAAGAGCAATTCTACTTACAACAACCCGGATATGAAACGAGCTACGTAATTGGAAAACTTGACATCGATAAGCTCATAGCAGAGTATGCCCGTCAACGTGAAGGCACTTTTGTACTGAAAGAGTTTATGGATTCATTCAATAGATTAGGCCTTATTCCGATGTCCCTTATCTATTGGGAAATGACAGGAGATAAGTCCATGCTTAATGAAGCAGTTCAGCAGAAGTAACCTTACAAAATTATGCGGCTCATTCATTTGAACATAGTAATTGAAATCAAGTTCTCCTTGCAATTGAACCACGCTGAAATCCACCCATAATTTTCTAATGATTTGGGTCAATGAGGAAACATCAAAATTCATATGGTCGATTACAGTTCGTTGAGGCGTTCAATTTAAAAGCGTATCACGACTATCCGAATTGCTGAGTTGAATTAACTGCAAAAGACTACATTAACGAGTCCGGTGAATCCTAATGATGGAACGAAGCCGTTGCCGCCATTAACTAGGATTCCATAAGTTGAAACAGGCGATATTGATTTAGGAAGGTCTATAAAAACACAGTAAATTTCAGGCTATACTAGTATTGCTGAATGAAAAAATCAGAAAAACTTATTGCAAGAAGAAACGCCATTGTACCAGAAGGGATGGGCATGTTTAGTCCACTCACTATCGCCTCTGGGAAAGGTGCCATAATCAAAGATGTTGATGGAAAAGAATACATAGATTTTACAGGCGGCATTGGTGTATTGAATGCGGGGCATTGCCCCAAACCAGTTGTGGATGCCATCATTAAACAATCTAAGCAACTGATTCACGCTTGCTTTCCTGTAGCTGTCTATGAACCCTATGTGGAGTTGTGTGAGGAATTGGCGAAGCTATTTCCACATGGTAAGTCAACAAAGGTAATGCTAACCAATTCCGGAGCCGAGGCCGTTGAGAATGCTGTGAAGATTGCGCGCCAGGCTACAGGCAAACAAGGTATCATTTGTTTCACAGGTGGATTTCATGGCCGCACTCTGCTGGGTATGACGCTCACTTCCAAAACAGGTTATAAAATTGGCTGTGGACCCTTTGCTCCGGAAGTGTATCGCCTCCCATTCCCTGACTATTACAAACGACATGACGGATTGTTGATGACCCAATTTGTAGAGCGTGAGTTGGAAGCATTTGAAAATTATTTACATACCATTGTCGATGGCTCTAACGTTGCAGCCGTGATCATGGAGTTAGTGCAAGGTGAAGGGGGTTTTGTGGTTGCACCGAAAGTATACGTGCAGGGACTTCATCGCATCTGCAAAGCTAAAGGCATTCTACTTATACTCGATGAAGTACAGACTGGGTTTGGTCGCACTGGCAAATGGAGTGCCTACGAACACTACGACATCGTTCCAGATATTTCTACCTGGGCGAAATCGATGGGCAGTGGCATGCCTATTGGTGCTGTGATTGGTCGGGCTGACATTATGGACAAGACAACCAAAGGAACATTGGGTGGAACTTACCTGGGCAATCCGGTGGCATGCGCTGCCTCGCTGGCAACCATTCAATACATGAAAGATATCAATAGCAATGGCAAAGCTGAAAAAATTGGAAATATAGTGATGGCCTATTTTAACAAGCTGAAGGAGGAGTGCTCTGCCATTGGTGATGTGCGTGGACTTGGTGCCATGGTGGCTTTTGAGTTGGTGAAAGACAACGATCCCAATAAACCAGATGGTGATTTGTGTAAAGCTTTACTCAATGTATGTGCAACAAAGGGATTATTAATTATCAGCGCAGGGGTTTCAGGAAACGTAATTCGTGTATTGAGTCCGCTCATCATTTCGAAACCACTATTACAGAAGGGGCTTGGCATATTACGCGAAGAGTTGTTGCGTCTAACAAAAAAATAAATATTCAATGAATAAAAATATTTTCATGCTATGCGGAGCTCCGGTGATCATCATGAGTGCACAAACCTCAAAACCTGGCAGGTAAATAAACTAGCTTCAATACTGCTAGTGAATAATTCTCTTAAATGATAATATGATTCAATGCAAGGATGTCAGTTTTTCATATCGAGATCATTCACTATTTCATGCCCTTGACCTTCAACTTGACACTGGAATAAGCTACCTGATAACCGGAAAAAATGGTGCGGGTAAAACCACACTATTAAAACTCCTGGCCGGAAAACTTCAGCCACGAAAAGGTAAGGTGAGGTATGATTTCATTGATGATCACCTTGACTGGGATGAAAGATTTAAATTGCGAAAGAAGCACATTCACTTCGTGCCTACCAATGCCCTGCATGAATTAGTAAGCACACCCGAATTATTTTATCAACAGCGCTATTATACAATCGAAAACACTCCACTTCCAACGGTGCGCGATTATTTGGGTGAACGACTTGAAGAGCTTCCGAGCATTCTACTACCTGATTCATTTCAACTCAACCATCTACTCGATCTGGAACTCACACGCTTGTCTAATGGGCAAGTGAAGAAATTGGTCATCCTAAAACAATTGCTTGATTCCATCCCTTACATCTTGTTGCTCGATTATCCTTTTGAAGGACTTGATGTTCAAAGCCGCATTGAGTTGCGTGATTTCCTGGATCATCTGGTGTCGGTACATCCTATACAGTTAATTATCGCAGACCATGAACATCCTCAACTGCCACGAGCCATCAGTAAAAAGATCATCATACAGGATCGCAAAATTGTCATCGTTGATTGCGTGAATACCACTTCGCTGACATCAATAGATACTATTATCCACACAAAACCAGACGGGAAAGAAACGGAGCCTGTAGTAGAAATGCACGAAGTGAAAATACAGTATGGCAAGAAAATAATTCTCGAACATATTAACTGGAAAATCAATCGGGGTGAGCGATGGGCACTTACTGGAAGAAATGGTTCAGGTAAAACAACACTCTTCAGTTTAATTTATGCCGATCACCCAATGGCTTATAGCGAAATTGTATTATTATTTGGCAAGCGCAGAGGTACCGGTGAATCGATCTGGGATATAAAGAAAAGGATAAGCTACCTCGGGCCAGAACAAATACATTTTTTAGATTACGCCACTGAACAACTTACGGTGAATGTCTACCTTGAAAAGGTAAGTGCCAATTCAGCCAACTTAACTAGTCTTATCCAGTACTTTGAACTTCAGATATTGCTTTCTTATACGTTAGGAAATTTATCAAATGGTCAACTTCAATTAGTCTTGTTAGTTGGGTTATTTCTTTCACAAAAAGAACTCCTATTGCTTGACGAGCCATTTCAATTTCTCGATCCACTGCAAAAACAGCTAGTATTCAATTATCTGGAAACGCATATGGACGAATCCGTAACGCTCGTATTGATTACGCATTATGAAAGTGATGTGGCGCGGTGGACTAACCACCACCTGAGGTTATAAGGCATTTAGGGATATGTTCCCAGCTATTTCTGGTAAGTCGTGTTTACAATGCGCATCCTTGCTCCATTATCCGATCTTATAGGACATCCTCAGGTAGCACAGCTGCATTATTCATAGCCTTTTTGATTGGCTTGTAATGAATTCTGAGTCTATGATATTAGGATGCCGATGCCACAACCTTCCGCATTTTTTCCAATCCCGTCTTGGCAATACTGAGCGGATCATTCTTCCAATACTCCGGATTAAAAAGCTCCAAGGACAAAACTTTAGTGCCACCCATTTTGGCCAGGTCAATTAAAATTTGTTTAAGCGGGGCAACGCCATCGCCAGGATATAAACGGTCTTTGTCTTTTTGTTCCTCGCGCGGTATCGTAGATGGGAAGTCATTAAAGTGAATCACATCAATAATATTTCCATTGACCATTTTCAAACATTCAAAACCAGAATTGCCTCTGAAAAGATGATACACATCGGGCAGAATCTTAACATCCGGATCATTGGCTGCTGCTGCTGCCATTAACGCCTGACCCATGGAATAAAAGACAGGTGAAGATCCCCAGAATTCCAATTGCGGCATCACTCCTGTTTGGCGTCCCAAATCTAATAGTTGCTTAAACCGCTCTCCAACTTTTACCAAGTCTAATGGTGTACCCGGCTTAACTCCAGCTGATGGAGCCGCAATACGGGTGCAGCCTAATTCAGCCATCATCTCCATTTCAATCTTCATCTGATCAAACCCTGCCTTCCTCTGTTGTTCATCATCCACCATCCATGGGGCAAACCCAATAGCATCATCAATCGTCAGGTGACTGTCATCCAGAAATTTCTTTAACGTTTTTAATGAACCACCTTGAGCCTTATAATCCTTTACATCTTGCACCCATGCTTCTACCCCATCATACCCGGCTTGGGCAGCTATTTCCAGATACTTTTTGAGACCAGACTTTTGGCCACTGATGGTGCTGGTATTTAGACAAAATCGGAACGTACTTGCAGTTTTTTTCTTATCAGAAAACCCAAATTGAGGTGCAAGTACTGCACCGCCTGTGAGACCAATTGTTTTTATCACATCTCTTCTGTTCATAGTCTAGCTGTTAAAAGTGAATAAGATTTTTTAAATTCTGTTGCAGATTAAATCCATTACCTGATTTGTCCTCGCTGCTGATAGACCAGTACTTGGGCATGTACCTTTACCCAACAGTTCATCCACAATAGTTTGAATGAGTGGTTGTTGAATGTGCTTTGGAATATCGAACCTCATTAGCTCCGTTTCTTTTCCCTCTACTTCCAAGGTTACCGAGTGATCACCAAAAAACGGGAACGAAATTTGACCTTTACTACCCACAATTGTTGTCAGTTCTTTGTCAGAAACTGCTGATGTGGTGAAGCACCAATTGCCCTGACCTATGACACCACTTTTAAAATGGAATGTGCCTGCAACAATATCTTCAGCCGAATAGAGATGAGCTTGATTGGTTGCAACTCCCTTCGCCCCCAGGATCGGGCCAAAAATAAAATCTAACATATCAAGTTGATGACTGGCCAAGTCAAAGAAATAACCTCCGCCAGAGACCTCCGGAAGAATACGCCAGTTTGTTGGGCTACCGCTGGCGCCAACAATATCGGGTGTAACCGTTTTATTAAGCAGAATATTTACATAGCGCACATCACCAATTGTTCCATCTTCCAAAAGGGATTTAACTTTTAAAAAATTAGGCAACATCCTTCTGTAGTAGGCTGTGAACAATGGCACATTCGATTGCTTGCAGGCATTGATCATAGAGAGGCACTCCTGATAAGTCCTTGCCATTGGCTTTTCCACGTACACAGCCTTACCTGATTTTGCAGCCAATTGCGTATACAATTCATGCGAATCAGGTGGAGTTGCAATGTAGATGGCATTTACATCAGGGTCGTTAATAAGCTTCTCTGCATTGTCAAACCACTTTGGCACACCATGACGTTTTGCGAAATCTTTTGCTTTCTCTCCATTCCTGCGCATCACAGACACAAGCCTAGATCCTTCGATGAGTTTCATAGCAGGCGCACTTTTCACTTCACATACATCACCGACTCCTATTATTCCCCAGCGTACCTCGGTTAAGTGTTTATTGGCCATCATGCACAAGATAAGATAATCAAGGTAAGAATATCACATCAAAAATCCATTACGTCTTGTTACAAACAAATACTGTTATTATACAGATGGCGCACTCGCGCAGACATAAAAAAAGAGGCTGCTCTTTTTGAGACAGCCTCTTTTTTAAAGATTGATTCTTGATTAATCTAACAATCCAAGCGCTTTCATTCTCTTCTCTACGCGCGTCACTTGCGCGGTCATTTCAAGATCCATATACATTATGTATAGGTTATCCAACACCTTCGCATCATCCGGGCTAAGTTTTTCGCAAGCCTCCCAATAGGGCAATGCTATTCTGAGTTTGTCCTGATACACTTTATCCAATTCTACCTTTTTCTTAAAATCATCTTTTGAGTTACCCAAATTATTCATCTCGGTTTTAACACTTTTGGCATCTGAATAAATAATTTCTGCCTTTGCCACATTAGCATCAAAGTATTTTGGGTCTAATTTTATAGCCTCATCAAACCATTTTAAAGCGGCGGCATTATCTTTCAACTCCATATTGATAACCCCACAATAATACCGTGATTCTTTATCCGTAGGATTTTCATTGGCCTGCCTTTCCATGATAGTGCGTGCTTCCGGAAGTCTGTTCGTTTTAATGTAAATATCAAGTTCATACTTTGGAAATTCTGGATTGCCAGGAAAAGCTGCGATGGCTTCCTTAGCCACCGTAAGTGCAGTTACTAAGTCTTTCTTATTATCGCGGTAAATGCTGAACAATTGAATGTAAGCATCTGAAGATTTCCCTCCCTTTGCCTGATACTTGCGGATATACATAATGGATTTATCATACTCTTTTGCGGAAGGAGCAAAGAAAACACCTGCATTCATTAATATGGCGGTGTCTTCTGGAATGAAATACATGGTGCGTTCGATGTATTCAAGTGCCTTCTTATAGTCTTTGTTATCCTGATAAAAGGCAATCGCTTTTTTCGCATAGTTGTCAGCAAAAAATGGGAATATTTGAGTTTCTGTGATTAGCGGAACACCCATTTCGTTTTTGTAAAAATCTATAGTGTGATCTTTCGTTAGAGCTCTTGCTTTATCAAAAGATTCGGTTGCCACTTTGAAAGGCTCTGCTTCCAAAGCTTTAAAGCCTTCATTTTTACTGGTATCAATTGCCGTGTAAATCAGTCCCTTATAAAACCATGCTTCGGCTGCTTTTTTTGCAGGCTCTCCTTTTTTGTCAACCATAAATTCCTGACTGGCAGTAGTCACATCAATTACGGCTTTCGCTTCATCCAGTTTACGCTCTTTGTATGCTTTTTCAGCTTTGGGCAAACTTGGCTTAACTTCTTTTTGCGCAAACAATGTCATAGGCATTGTCAACGCTGCTAAAAGAATTACTTTTTTCATCTTCGGTTTAGTTTAGTAATACAAATTTATGGTTCTCAGTTAGTTATTAGGTTCTACTTCATCAATTTTTTCAATTTTTTCGACAGATGAAATAGAATCATCTTCGTTCAGTTTAATAAGTCTCACACCTTGTGTGGCTCTGCCCATTACCCGCAATTGGTCTACTGCAATACGGATACTAATACCCGACTTATTAATAATCATAAGCTCATCGTTATCGACTACTTCCTTGATGGCAACAAGCTTGCCAGTTTTTTCTGTAATGTTGATGGTTTTTACTCCTTTGCCACCTCTGCGTGTAATTCTGTAGTCGCCCATGTCCGAGCGTTTTCCATATCCCTTCTCGGAAACCACTAGTAAATTGGCGTCTTCACGGTTAATGCAAACCATGCCTACTACTTTTTCTTCAGAAGAATCTAAGGTAACACCTCGCACACCGGCAGCTGTTCTCCCCATCGGTCGAACGTCTCCTTCGTCAAAGTGAACCGCTTTGCCTCCACTCTTGGCAATTACAATATGGTTTTTGCCATTGGTCATAGCAGCTTCCAATAATCTGTCACCTTCATGTATGGTGATAGCCGTAATGCCATTAGCCCTTGGCCTAGAATAGGCTTCGAGTGAAGTCTTTTTAATGGTTCCCTTTTCGGTGCATAAAATAACAAAATTGTTATTGATGTATTCTTCGTCTTCCAGGTTCTTTACATTCAACACGGCACGAACGGCATCACCCGGATCGATCGTAAGTAAATTCTGAATAGCTCTGCCTTTGGATGTCTTATTACCTTCCGGTATTTCGTACGCCTTTTTCCAATATACCTGACCTTTTTCTGTGAATATGAGCAAGTAATTGTGCGCATGGGCAATAAAAAGATGTTCGGTAAAATCATCTTCTTTTGTTGCTGCTGCCTTTGATCCTATTCCGCCTCTCCCTTGTGTTCTGTATTCTGATAATGAGGTGCGCTTGATGTATCCCTGATTAGAAATGGTAATCACCATCTCTTCATTGGGAATCATATCTTCTAATGTGATGTCGTCCTCGTTATTTACAATTTCGGTCCTGCGTTCATCACCATAGCGCTCCTGAATCTCTTTCAATTCGTCTTTGATAATTCCCATCCGCACCGGCTCGCTTCCTAATATCTCTTTAAGGCGAGCAATCAAAGCTTTAACTTCGTTGTATTCATTTTGAATTTTCTCGCGCTCAAGACCAGTTAATCGTTGTAGACGCATTTCCAAGATTGCCTTGGATTGTATTTCAGAGAGCCTGAATTTTTCCATCAGTCCAATCTTCGCTACTTCCGGGTCTTTAGAATTGCGAATAAGGGCAATCACTTCATCTAAGTGATCTAAGGCAATCAGATACCCTTCCAGTATATGCGCTCGTTTTTCAGCCTCCGCCAAGTCGAACTTTGTCCTCCGAACTACCACTTCATGTCGATGTTCTACAAAGTGGACAATCAGGTCTTTGAGATTTAATGTTAGAGGCCTTCCTTTAACTAGCGCCACATTATTTACACCAAAAGAAGATTGGAGTTGTGTGTATTTGAAGAGGTTATTGAGAACAATGTTTGGAATAGCATCGCGTTTCAGATCGTACACTACGCGATATCCTTCTCTGTCAGATTCGTCCCGAAGATCACTTATACCCTCTATTTTCTTTTCATTAATCAAGGCAGCGGTCTTCTCAATCATCATGGCTTTATTCACCATGTAAGGAATTTCCGTCACCACAATTTGATCCTTGCCGTTTGCATTCGTTACGATCTCTGCCTTAGCCCTTACTACTACCCTTCCCCTTCCTGTTAGGAATGCCTGCTGAACTCCCGAGTATCCATAGATAATTCCTCCTGTTGGAAAATCAGGAGCCGTTATCAATTTCATTAATTCTGGTATTGTAATCTCGCGGTTGTCGATGTAAGCAATGATACCATTAACAACCTCTGTCAGATTGTGGGGTGCCATGTTAGTGGCCATTCCAACTGCAATACCTGAAGATCCGTTAATGAGCAGATTGGGGATTTTTGCCGGCATTACTGTCGGCTCGGTCAATGAATCGTCAAAGTTGGGTTGGAAGTCTACCGTGTCCTTGTTCAGGTCGGCCAATAGCTCTTCCGCTATTCTGCGCAAGCGTGCTTCCGTATAACGCATGGCAGCTGGCGAGTCTCCATCAATGGAACCGAAGTTTCCCTGACCATCAACCAACGTATATCGTAATGACCAATCCTGGGCCATGCGCACCATGGTGTCATAAACAGATGAATCACCATGCGGGTGGTACTTACCAAGGACCTCTCCGACAATCCTGGCTGATTTCTTATACGGCTTGTTGTAGTTAACCCCAAGGTCTTGCATCCCGTACAATACTCTCCTGTGAACCGGCTTAAGACCATCACGCACATCTGGAAGGGCACGTGAAATGATGACGGACATCGAATAATCGATGTAAGCACCACGCATTTCATCTTCAATATTAATGGGAATTATACTCTGTCTTCCTGAGGGATTGCCGATTTCTTCTGCCACTTTGTATTAGGGATTTCTAGGGTTAATCTTGAACTCTTTAAAGGCTATTTTTTTAGCTCGGCAAGATAG
Source organism: Bacteroidia bacterium (assembly GCA_031414855.1). Classification (GTDB taxonomy): domain Bacteria; phylum Bacteroidota; class Bacteroidia; order Cytophagales; family Cyclobacteriaceae; genus ELB16-189. The sequence goes on from JANOQK010000049.1 coordinate 14,510, forward strand.
TAATTTTGACCTAATCTACCTCCTTTAAAGTCTATCAAAAGGGGTAAAAATCGTATTAAAAATCAACTTTTTTGAGGAGTTCAGTAAGGGTTCAGACTCTTTTTGTTTTTACCCTTGTATTTGATCAGTTTGGGGTTGTTTTCTCCATACATCGGGTTCTGTTTCTTATAGATGGGATGCATCTGACTCCGATATTCTCTATCACCATGAGCATGGTTCATTTGAACGTGGCAATCCTTATTGTAGCATTTGGCCAGAGCAGGTAGCTTGTACGAAAAACCTACATTGATATAGAAAGCGTTGATGCTATGGCTGATTGTCTGGCCAACCTCTGGTACACTTAGTTTATAGTTTTTAATTTCAAAAGAAGGCCGGATAAATCCCTTCAGATATTCCGAAAATTCTTTTTCTATCGTGACACCCGCATTCACGTAGACTCCTTTCTTTATAAGTCCATAATTGAAATTTTTTCCTGGTTTGTACCCTCCCACATTTACATCCGCTGTAAACAAAACATCCCTCCACCGAAAAAATGAAACGCCTAGCATGCCAAAGTATTTTTTCATCAAACCATTTGGTGAAGAAGCGCTAAAGTTGTCAATATCATTTTTATTAGAAATGGAATGGAATTGTCCCATGTGCATAAACTCATAAGAATACCCACCTCCAATCCTGTAGCGATCATATTCATAGTGGAGCGTAGCTTTCAATGGTATGTTTATACCTTTTCCTTTAAATCCAAGTTTTGCCGTGTCACTGCTTATCAAAAAATCGCCTGGGTAGATAGTCAATGAATCACCCACTACACTGTTTACCCAATTCGAGAACTTAGGAATGGTTGATCCGGAAGGAAAAATACGAGGTTGCCCACTAGTGGGTTGGACAATGCCAAATCCATTTAGTTTATGACTAAAAAAAGTAGTTCCGTACCCAGTGCTGAGACCCAAACTAAAATTCTTGAAAATATTTCGGACCGTATTTGGTTTTCGTTTGGCGTAGAAATTATCCAATGGAAATGTAAGCTTGTCCTCACCTTCCTCTGCTTTTTTTTCAACTTTGGGCTTCTCTTTCGGCTTTTCCTTTTCTTTCTGCTCCTTCGGTTCTTCTTGGGCAAAAACCAAAGCAGGGATTACAAGTAATACACCAAAAAACAATGTTATGATTCTGCTAAAGGTCATCTGGTCTTGGGCATTTGGCCTTGGCCATTGATCATTTTGTCAACTTAATGGTAAGCCAAGCCTTAAAATTAGAAAATAACTGCACTAATAGAAATTGTAGTTAGGATAGCCACTTTCGAGCGAACTGAAGGTGTGGAATAATGTTTCTCCTTTTTTGACTTGATACGTGAAATCGTAATCAGTTGAAATCATCCGGTCATTATTAATTGTTAACCGAACAGTATTCGAGCCTTCTTCCAGTGGTATTCGACAATAGTAAATACTGTGAGGTAGAGTTTGCCAATTACGTGTATCCGCCTTCTCTGTAATGGCATTTATTAGCCCGATAATCGAGCCAAGGTTCTTATCGGATTTTCTGACTTCATACTCAGTCACTTTTTTCATAGCAACACGTATCAGTGCCTTACTCATTTCGAGGGTCATTCGCTCTTGTAAAGTTTTAAATGCAATACGGTTAATATCTTCCATCAACTCCAATGATTTCTTTTTGCCATGAGATTCAATAGTAGCACTTTGGTAATAAACAGGTCTTTCCACATAACGTGGAAAAGCCACTCTAAATACTTCCAGGCCAGACAAATTATTCTTGTCTTTGTCGCTATAGTTCTCCAGGCTAAATGGAAAACTCATACCTAACTCAGGGTTAGAAAAGTATACCATGTTACCCCTTCTACTGATCACAAAATTTATTCCCCATTCCGCCTTGACGGGACTTAGTCCATTGTGCCAAAAGAAAACAAGCTCTCCTCCGTCTGAAGTCTCATGCTGGTAATCCGGCATACCAAATTCTTCCCTGTATTGTTTGAACTCATCAAACATACCACTGAGCCAGGCGGTCTTCAAAAGATCCAGTTTTAACTGATGTGGAGCTTCCACATTAAACAACCTGGTATATTCATCTCTATAAATGTTAAACGCATTGCGATAGGCAATGAACGCATTGTTGTAGTCCTTGTCCGCCTGGTAGATGATCCCCATTAAGGTATGCACAAAGGCATCTTGCTTATATTTGTCTTCAGAGTTATACCGATCGCTAAGTTGTTGAAGGCGGATATTAAGGCGCCTGCATTCCACGAGTGCTTCCTCTGTCTTAGACAGTTTTAGATAATTAATTGCTTTGTAATATAGTAAGATCAGATGTTCATGATCTTCACCACGATAGGCAGTAAAATTTGGATTTGTTAGGTACGAAGCGGCTTCATTTAAATAGTTAATTCTATAGTCTTCACCGTAAAGAAAAGCCTTTTCAAAATAGTCATTACTTTCATCATACCGGCCAAGCAAAGAAAGCACGAGCCCATTGTTTACAGCATAAAGGAACTCCCGCTTTCCATTAGATTCTGATGACTTGGATTGAAGTGATGCCAGTGCTCTCTCCAGATTACCATTTTCAAATTCCTGATTGAAGTCGTAATTCGCCTGATAATAGGTAGCGCAGGAAGAACTTATCCCAATCAATACGAGTAGAAACCCTTTTCTCCATATCGTAGTGCAGGCATTGGGCATTAGAATTTTAGATTTATGAATTAAGAATTAAGAATTGCAAGTCTGAAATTGGCCATTGTGCCTATGCCCAAAATCTTCAATCACAATTCCTACATCTAAAATGTGATTTAGTTTTTAATGAATTTCTTAATCTCATGTTGCCCGTACCAAACTCGTTTATTGGTTTCCATATCAGTTAAAAAAAGTGTTGTGATATAGTTGACCACTCGCTTATTGTTGTAGACATCCGTCTCAGAGGTCATTTCTCCAAACAGCATGAGATTGGCACCTGTTTCTTTCCCCCACTGCGCAACCGTGGAGGGATCTGAAAAATCCTGCTGTTGTACTCGTTCCAAACGAAGTTTGTCACGTTGGTCATCAGATTCCACTAAATCAGCAACACCCGAATTATAGATTGCTAGTTCGAATTTCTTAATGAAATTGGCAGCATCAATATGCTCGGTAGTCTTATTTCTAATGAAACCTGTAATGATAGTCGGCTTCTTTCCAAGTGAGGCTGCATAAGCTTTGTATTTTTCACTCGCCAGAAAATCAGTTGTCATTTTATCGGCCACGATACGGGAATCAGTATCATTCCAGCGGCCACTTAGATTAACTTCCTCTTGGGGATCAATACGGGTAACCGTTCGTTGGGAACAAGAGAATGCGATGGCAATCAGGCAGAGAATTACGAAACGCATGAGGTTATCTTTTTAGGGATTAAACAAATATGCTGCCAGTTTAAGTTAATCGTTATCAGTTAATCGTACTAGAGAATTGACTTACTATTAACGATTAACTTTTAACGAATTATCTTCACAGAGACCTTAAACGTTGAATCACGTCTTTTGGGTTGCTGGATGAAAAAACAAAATTGCCAGCTACCAAAACATCAGCACCCGCCTCTATCAGGAGCTTCGCATTATCCTGATTTACCCCCCCATCGATTTCAATCAACGCTTTTGATCCCGAAGCATGAATCATCTTCTTTAAGTCACTGACCTTCCTATACGTGTTTTCAATAAATTTTTGTCCCCCAAAACCAGGATTTACAGACATCACGCAAATCAAATCGATTTGGTCAATTACATTTTCCAATGTTTGTATGGAGGTATGCGGATTGATGGCCACACCCGCCTTTGCACCAAAAGATTTAATTTGTTGAATGTTGCGATGGAGATGATCGCACGCCTCTGCATGTACCGAAATTATTTCTGCACCTGCTTTACGAAAGGCTTCAACAAAGTTTTCTGGTTTAACAATCATCAAATGAACATCTAATGGCTTTTTGCTATGGCGCTTGATAGCTTCCACTACGGGAATCCCCATTGAAATATTGGGAACAAACACACCATCCATAATATCCACATGCACCCAGTCTGCCTGACTGTCATTGATCATGGAAATTTCTCTTTCAAGATTAGCAAAGTCAGCAGCAAGAACAGAAGGCGCAATAATTGGTTTCATGTGGCAAATATACTACCCTGCTTTAGTCCGCGAAAGGTGGCTTTTAAAGTTTAACAATTCGGAAAGTCTTTACGATGTCGTCCACTTTAACTTTTACAAAATACAGGCCTGCCGCTAAGGATGTAAGATCAATAATAAAAGGATTGTTCTGCCATGTCACAACTACATTGTATTCAGAAAGGAATCTTCCCTGAACCTCATAGATGGAAACAACAACTGATTGTCCTTCTGGCTTCTTCAAAGCAACCCTAATAGAGTCCTTGGTTGGGTTAGGGTAAATAACGAGATCTCCATCAATGTCCAAGGTGTCTAAATAGTTTTTTATAGCCGTATAATTAGGTATACCATAGCCTTTAAGATTATCAGGTTTCAGGTATTGGTCGGAGGAGTTAATGATTGTTTGATAGAGTTCTGATGCCGTCAAAAGCGGATACCTTTGCCAAAGGCCAGCTACCAGACTTGCAACGAGTGGCGATGCCAGGGATGTTCCACTGGCTGCACCAACTGTGCCACTAGGAGTAATTACGGATGTGCCCGAGCCTAATGCCATAACATCTGGTTTGATCCTTCCATCAGTCGTTGGGCCTATGGAGCTAAAAGAGCTCTTGACTTTTGTGGGGGTAACAGATCCTATTGCCAATACTCCAATAACATCTGCTGGAGGGGTAACAAATTTCCAGGAGTTGGATCCTTCATTTCCTGCGCTACAAACAACCATCATGCCTTTATTTATGGCCTTCTTAGCTGCCCGACTTACAATAGCCGTAGCTCCATTCAGATCTGTTGTCTTATAATTCATAGAAGCGTCATCGAATTGATTATACCCCAGCGAAGAGTTAATCACATCCACTCCTGCGCTATCTGCTTTTTCAGCAGCAAACAACCAATTGTATTCTTCAATTCGATACTCGCTACCTGCATCTTCCGTAACAAACAAGGTATAATTAGCTTTATATGCACCTCCTATGAAAACACCTGGGCTATAGCCTGCCATCACGGAGAAGACTTCTGTTCCATGATCATCATATTGAAATACATTTTTACTGTTGGCGATGAAATCAAACGAATAACTAAACCTTCCTTCATCAAAGATGTGCTTAAAAGGCGCTGCCGTATTTACTCCTTCAAAACCACTATCAAAAACCGCAACAGAGATTCCCTCACCTTTGAATCCATCCAGGTGCATAGAGTCAATGTCAATCATATTAAGCTGCGAGTTTGTGGCAGGAGTAGCCGCTATATCCTTTCCCTTTTTGAATTTCTTTATTCGCCCTGCAGTAAGTTTTTTTCCAGGTGCTACCAATTCGGTTCGGGAGACAAAAGGCAATAACTGAATGTTGGAAATCAGGGCAGGTGTTGTTTCCACTAAAACACAATTCAGCCACTTGGACGTAAAAAAGACATTTGCTCCTGTGATTTTTAATTGTGAGTAATAGGCGGGATTGACAGGGAGATCTTCTTCTGTAATCGCAATTTTCTGTCGCGTCCTCCGGTCTATAGATTTTTGAGAAAGGAACTGTTCGGGGCTTGAAATAGAAAAAGGAGTTCCATTCTTATCCTTCAAGTAGACAATGTATCGATCCGTCTGCCCGTAAACGGTAAAGGGAAGAATCAGCAAGAAAACTATAAAGAGCCTAATCAGAACCATATTCCTTTAACACCTGCTTATATCGAAATCCCTTGTCAACTTTCTGTTGTCCAAGGCAGGATGACTTTGTACAGTATTCAAGCACTATACTTTCTTTAAAGATCAAACCTACACCTTTGGCATACACTTCACTTCGAACATCTTGTTTAACAATCAAATCGGTATTTTCATTCTGAATAACAGTTACTGTTTCAGCAATGGCCATGCCGCCCTGCACTGAGAATTCAATTCCAACATTTTCTAAACGATAGATGTCACAAGGTTGGTCTTTGTTTTCCCCGCAATTTTGTTCGCCACCTAGTGTATTAAATGAATTTCCGTCCCACTCTAATCCATTCTGTGGAGGAAACGTAATTTTGACAAGGGAAGTATTACCTTCATTCACTATGGCCTTGCGATTAGCAATTCTCGCTGTCCAACTATCGAGATTAATCCATGGCAGACTAGCATTATCCCTCTTTTGCCTTTGGATGATATAGGTATACCCTCCCTCCTGGTTTAGCATCGAATCAATTACCTGAAATTTCAATTCGTAAATAAATTTTTGCTCAACCGACTGTGTGATTTTGGTCTCATCGACACTATACACCTGATACGCTCCAACCTTCAAGGGAAAATAATCCAGTCCAAGATCAGGAACGGGTTCCTCTATGGTCTTGCATCCTCCTACAATCAATAGACTCATTACAAACCAAAATCTGCGCATGGACTCCAATAGTGATTCGACAACAAAGTTATTTCTTTATTTAGATTCCTATTGCTTTTCCATAGGGTTAGCGCCTTTTAAATTCATACCTATATTTGCGTCATGTCATTGAAAATAAAAGTAAAAGTGGGCAACATCACCAATCTGAGCGATGCGCGCTATTGCGCTGGAATGGGGGTTGATATGCTTGGCTTCAGAATAGGTGAATCAAATGAATCCATTAGTCCGCTAAAGTTCAAGGAGATCAGCGATTGGATATCTGGCCCTCAGTTTATTGCCGAGCTTTCAGAATTACCTAAGGGTAAAGTTCAGGATATTAATGGGATTAGCCTTATCGAATTACCCGTATCTGAAATTTCAGCCTTAAACTCAAGACAGCCAAGACAAGAAATGATTGTTTCACTTGGCATACTTGACTGGCACGTTTATAAAGATGATTTATTGAAGCACAGTGGCTATATTAAATTCCTTCTTGTCAATCATCTATCGGGACTACCGCATACTCAGGCAAAAAATATCATTTCAGAAATATCTTCCATCTTTCCTGTGCTTCTTGGAGTGGAAATAAAAGTCGAGTTGCTGGATGAATATTTAAGCTGGCCAATTGATGGTGTGGCTTTAAATGGAAGTGAGGAAACAAGTCCTGGAATAAAGGACTATGATCATCTTTCTTCTATTCTGGAGAGACTGGAGGTGGATTAGTTCCAAGTAGAACATTGGCACTTGGCACTAGGACCTCGGCATTCAGCCTATAGGAAACTACCCATTGGCTAAGACCTAATTCTTAGTTTTTTGACTCCGCTTTTTTCATCAAGGATTCAACCGCCTTGGACACGATGTCCGGGAAACTGATGTCTAAAGGTTTTCCCTCATCGAGCCACTTTTCAATTTTCTTAAGCGATTTTTTTTTCACCTTCTTCAATACGGGTACACCCATCTTTTTCAAGGCAGCGGCATTGCATTGCTGCTCATATTGGCTCTTCATGGGCACTACAAGCAATTTTTTGTTCATGTGTAGAACTTCTGCTGGTGTTTCAAAACCGGCACCACACAATACGCCCGAAGAAGAAACAACACTCTCCACAAAATCATGACCGCCTACAGGGTAAACCGAAATCCTGCCCACGTGATAGGGGTTCTTATTGTGCTTGGAAAAAATATGCCAACGGATTTTTGGAAACTTTAAGAACAACTCTACTAATTTTTTGTCATCGTAGGCCGGAAGATAAACAGTGTAGTGCCCAAGGTCTTTGACTTTCACTTCTGTAATCGCCTTTCGTATTACCGGGGTAAAAATATTTTTATCGTATTCCTTAAAATGAAAGCCTACATATTTTTTCGTGGGTGCATACTTTTTTAATATCCATTCACCAAACGGATCAGGGAATTTTGGGCGGGGAGATTTCTTAGACCAAAACGCAGATTGATGGCTAAGTGAAATACAAGGCACTTCTTTCTTTCTAGCTGCCCAAGCTGAGATAGGCTCGAAATCATTTACAATTAAGTCATATTTCTCCACTGGAAATGTATTGATCTCCTTTACTACGTCTTTTGAACTGTTCTGCTTAAACGTTTTAAGAAAATTAATGCCACCATCTTTTCCAAAGTAGAAACTCAAACCCTTTGATTTATACTTCACTGGATACGGTAATATAATATCAGCCTGTGCCCCGCTGACAAATAAATCCAGGCTACCATATTTCTTTAACTCTGGAATAATATCAACGGCCCGGCTGAGGTGTCCGTTTCCAGTGCCCTGGATCGCGTAAAGTATCTTCATTTTTTGGGGACAAGGAATTCATTAACAAGATCCTTAAATATCTCGTCATTATCCAAATTGTTGCGATAGCGTTTTGGGATTTTTATGGATTGGGCGTAGTGATCTTTTTGATAATGATAAATCTTCCAGTGCTTTTTATCGTATTCCAGCGCAGTTAGATTTTCAACCCAATCTCCTGAATTCAAATACATCACCTCACCCTTTTCAGTGGTAATCTTTTTCATTTCCGGATGGTGGATGTGACCACATACTACATAATCATAACCATTTGAGATGGCAATGTCAGCAGCTGTCTTTTCGAAGTCATTAATAAACTTCAAGGCTTGCTTCACACTATCCTTCACTCGCTTTGACAATGATATTTTACCTCTGCCAAAGAGTTTCAAAATAAAATTCGCAAACGTATTGATGACTATTAAGGTGTCATATCCAACAGCTCCCAGCTTGGCGAGCCATTTTGAATACTTCATGGTTACATCAAAAACATCGCCATGAAAAATCCAGACCTTCTTACCATCGAGACTTATCAATTTCTTATTTACAATTTGAAAGGCTCCTAACTTAAAGCCCGCAAACTTTCGAAGCATCTCGTCATGATTGCCAGTGAGGTACGTGATTTTTGTCCCTTTCGCCAAAAGCCCAGTGATGTGCTTTACAATCTGCATATGCGACTTAGGCCAGTAGCGCTTGCTGAACTGCCACATGTCGATGATGTCGCCATTTAAAATGAGTTGTTTTGGTTTGATGGTTTTCAGGTAACGAAGAAGTTCTTCGGAATGGCAGCCATAGGTGCCAAGATGTACATCGGAGATAATTACTATTTCTACTTCCCTCTTCTTTTTCCCCATTCGGGTAGGTTTAGTAGAAGCAAATGTAAGGATTTGGTGTTACCGGGTGAATACAATAAAGTTATCCCAATGTTACCTCCTAATTGGTAATCGGTATAGGGTCATCAGTAATCAGTTTTGAATCGGCATCGTAAATATTTAATTTTTTCACCTTTAGCTGCAAACATTTCTTCGTACTTGGTTTTGATATCAAAACATTCGTCTCTTAGGTCAGAAGCATAGAGATCATTCGTAAATTTTAAATCCGTTATGTCGGATCGATTTTGAATTTCTTCCAACGTATATTCGAATAAGCCGGTGTTGTCTGTTTTAAATCGAAAGTATCCACCTGGCTTGAGAAGACTCTTGTACATGATCAGAAACCGTGAATTAGTAAGTCTCCTTCTGACATCAATTTTTCGTGGTCTGGGGTCTGGAAAGGTTAACCATATTTCGTCCACTTCTCCCGGCTCGAAGAAATTCTCTATTAATAAAATCTGAGTACGTAAAAATGCGACATTGTTGAGATTCTGTTCGACCGCAAGAGTACTACCTTTCCAAAGTCGGTCACCTTTAAT
>JANOQK010000050.1:0-5686 GCA_031414855.1 Bacteroidia bacterium
TCACCGGATGCGCCTTGGTTACCCATTTGTGTGACTAACTTATTTTTCTTCGCTACTTCGGTGAGCATACGTGCTTCATAGATGTCATGCGTTAAAGGCTTCTGCACATAGACATGCTTGCCCAATTGCATAGCAGCCATCGCTTGTACCGCGTGCATGTGATCTGGTGTGGAGACTGAAACAGCATCTATACTCTTATGATTTTCATCGAGCATCTTGCGATAGTCCTTGTAGTATTTTGCTTTTGGAAATGCAGCAATAGTCTTGGCAGCCCTGCGGTCATCCACATCACAGAGGAATGAAATATTGGCTTTACCACTTTTTGCGAAATTTGCAATATCGCTTTCTCCCTTTCCACCTGCGCCAATACCGGCAACATTAAGCGTGTCGCTAGGTGCGAGAAATCCCTTTCCGCCCAATACATGACGAGGAACAATGGTAACAGCAGCAGCTACAACGCCTACTGTTCTTATGAAATTTCTCCTTGTAACTTGTTCAGCAGTGGGAGGAGTTGATTTTTTGAATGGCATCTTTTTGTGGTTAATAGTTAATAGTTATCCGTTAAAAGTTAATCGTAAGCGTTTCCACTATTAACGATTAACCATTAACGGTTTTTCTAAGAGTCAAACTTCACACTCTCATCAAGTTCTCGCTGACTGTACTTCACTCCATATTGGTCAAGCACATCTTGTGGAACGCCATCCCATTGATTGGGTTTGTTCCCAGCATAGCCTAAATCTTTTATTCCGATTTCGCTGGTGAAAAATCCACAGGCGGTCAGGTCACGCATCTTATTGAAGAAGGCAACACCTTGCTGTAATTCTGGTTTTGCTTTTTCAGGATAAGCAATTTCATCCACCATCTCGATTTGTTGTTGAGAAGTACAAGAGGCAAAGTCTGCGTTGAAACGCTTCATGCATTGTAGATCTAACCATTTCAACCCGCCTCTCATCGGTGTTTGATGGTGAGGCATATCTTTTACGATAAATTCGATAAAGGCTGGCACACCGGCATCTGTTGCAGAACCCGATGTTCCGTCTTTAGGAATGATGACATCGGCAAGAATGCTTATCGTTTTCATCTCATGTTCATCAAAGAATGTTTCGCTTAGCAATTTCTCTTCCCGAATCAATTCTTCTTTGGTTCGATCAATGGTGAATGTCGTAGGAGCTTTTATTGCTTCTTTCGCACCGGGTTCGCAGGAAATCAAAACGCCTGCTCCAACTGAGCCTAAGGCAAGGGTCTTTAAATATTTTCTTCTATCCATTTCAGTTAAAAGTTAATGGTTAATAGTTTATCGTTTTTTCTTGATTCATGCATCCGTTTTACTATTAACGGATAACGATTAACGATTTTTAAATATTCTGTTTCTTCAATTCCTCAATAATATATTCACTCGCTCTCATCGAAAGCGCAAGTATGGTCCAAGTTGGATTTTTGTCAGCTTGCGAAACAAAAGGTCCGCCATCCACAACAAATAGATTCTTGACATCATGTGCCTGATTGAATTTGTTCACTACTGATTTCTTGGGGTCATTGCCCATTCGGGTTGTTCCAACTTCGTGAATGATTCGTCCGGGTGCAGCCAGGCCATAATCATTTTCTGGACCGTCTTTATTTCCAGAAGTTACAACACCACCCATCTTATCAATAATCTCAGCGAAGGTTTCTTTCATGTGCTTGGCTTGCTTTACCTCATAGTCGCTCCACTTATAATGGAAACGCAAGACGGGAATTCCAAACTTATCAACTGTGGTAGGATCAATCTCACAAAAATTATCTTCCCTTGCAACAGCCTCACCTCGGCCCGACATTCCAAATGTAGCCCCATAGAAGTAGCGGTAATCATCTTTTAAGGATGCACCATAACCACCTGCTTCTTTTTGTTTTCCATCTCGGCCAGGATATTTTCCATTCGTGTTTTGTATGCCAGAACCAAATCCGTAACCAGGCATTCCCATACCGCCACCATATTCAATATGATAACCGCGCGGGAAATCAAGCTTTTTATTATCAAGCCACCAAGGAGTGTACACGTGCATACCGCCAACACCATCTTCATTGTATCGCTTGCGACCAACTAGTTTTGGGAGAATGCCACTCATCGATGCCCCAGTAGAATCATGAAGATATTTTCCAACGATGCCACTTGAGTTGGCAAGTCCATTTGGATTATTAGATGACTTTGAATTGAGTAACAAACGGGCGGACTCACATGCGCTAGCAGCTAGCATTACTATCTTAGCATTGACAGTATATTCCTGCATGTCATCTTTGTTCACAAATGAAATGCCAGTCGCTTTTCCTTGTGCATCCGTTAGCACTTCGCGTGCCATCGCATTGGGAATGACATCTACATTGCCTGTATTCAAAGCAGGTTTCACTAATACAGAAGAGGAAGAGAAATCTGCATAAACAGTACAACCCCTATTGCATTGGTGGCAATAGAAGCAAGAGCCTCTGTCTTTATTAATTGGCTTTGTAAGAATCGATAGTCGTGATGGAATAACTGGGATATTTAATTTGCCTCCGGCATCTTTAATGAAGAGTTCATGCAGTCGCGGTTTTGGTGGTGGAAGAAAAATACTGTCGGGATCATTCGGTAGATTTTCTTTTGATCCAAACACACCAATAAGTTGATCAACCTTGTCATAGTAAGGAGCGACATCATCATAGCTAATAGGCCAATCTTCACCTAATCCGTCATGACTTCTATGTTTGAAATCGCGCGGACCAAAGCGAAGTGAAATTCTTCCCCAGTGATTAGTGCGACCGCCCAACATGCGTGATCGAAACCAATCGAATTGTGTTCCATCTTTATGAGTATAAGGCTCTCCATCTATCTCCCATCCGCCATAAGCGGCATCAAAATCCCCAAAATTCCGAAGCGGAGTGCTTGCGCCTCTGCGTGGTGACTCCCAAGGCCATTTCAGTTGTGTTACATTCTTAGCGGGATCATATAGAGGACCAGCCTCAAGCAACACCACTTTGATTCCGGCATTTGCTAACACATAGGCAGCCATTCCGCCACCTGCACCCGAACCAACAATACACACATCGTAATCTTTCGGGGTTTTTTTGATTTGAAAATCAGGCATAGAAGAAGTTTAATTAACTTCCCTAAATGTAGATTTAATTTTTAATAATGTGAAGGGAGATTATACTGATAAATAACTTACTTGAAGAGCGGTAATTATTTCCTTTTAGGCACAGGATCATGCCCGCTGGTTCCCCACGGATGACATCGGCCAATCCGTTTAGCGCCAAGCCATGAGCCTTTTATGATTCCCCATTCCATTATGGCTTCGATTGTATACTGAGAGCAAGATGGAGTATGGCGACAATGTGCACCCAACAGAGGGGAGATAGTTGCCTGATAAATTCGAATTGGAAGAATATAAATTTTCTTAAGGAACATCATCTGGTTAACCTTTAACTTATGGGTTTATGAGAAAGTTCATGGTCAATAAAATAGGGTCACCAAAAAATAAAGAATGGAAGGGCATAACAGACAACCCAAACCAGTATAGAAGGTTGCGGTAATAGCACCATAAGGAACAAGTTTGGGATCCGTTGCTGCAAGACCAGCAGCCACACCACTTGTTGTGCCGATCATTCCACCAAAAATCATGGCAGTCTGAGGATTATTCAATCCAATTGAATTTGCAACGATAGGAGTACAAATGGTAACTAAGATTGATTTAATCACTCCGGCAGCAATGCTAATGGTAATTACTTCAGAGGTCGCACCAATTGCTCCACCTGTTATTGGCCCTACAATAAACGTGCAGGCACCACTTGCAATGGTGGTAATACTTTTCGCATCGGTATATCCCATAGTTATTGCAATGACAGCTCCGACAAAAAAGGAAAGAATAATTCCAATGAAAAGCGATAAAATTCCAGCAGCTCCTGATTTTTTGATTTCATCAAAACTTGCACCCATTGCAGTTGATACAATCGTAAAGTCTCTGAACATCGATCCACCAAGGATTGCAAAACCAGATAATCCGGCAACATCTGCAACTCCATGATCACCACCGGTAAAGACGCCACCTGCGTAAGCCAATACCAGCCCAGCAATGATGGCAATGGCAGATCCAGGAATCTTCTTCAACGTAAGTTTCTCGGATGCCAATGAAGACGTATACATGATAATGCCAGTAACCAACAAGGCGGCAACGAAACCATTTTTTATAAAGATGTCGAGGAAGTATTCCATGGCTACTTTTCGATTTTCGATTTGCCCATTTTGGAAATCAATGGAATCATAAAAAAGCAAATCGCTGTGGGAATAATTCCAGCTAGTACGGCAATCAGGCCGCTTGAGATGGCTCCTTTCACGTTTTGAATGGCCGACATGGCAACGATAACGGGAATGTACATCTTACTCCAGAATTCAATACCGCTTTCCATTTCTTTAGTCAACCATTTTTTGTGATGCATCCATTGATTCACCAAAATCAAAAGCAGCATAGCAAAACCTACGCCTCCAACATTGGCATCGATATGAAGAACACGACCCAATAATTGACCGATGATTTGGCCAAGAAGAAAACAACCTGCTAAAACGGCAACACCATATACAAGCATATCAGAATAATTTCTTGATGTCTTTCTTTGTTACTTTTCCCATGGCATTTCTCGGCAGCTCATTCACCTCCAAATATTTTCGAGGCACCCGATAAGCCGGCAATCGTTCTCTCATCCAGGTGTTAAGAGTCGCAATGTCAACAGATTCATTTGTGACGATGGCTGCGGCAACAAGCTCTCCCCACTCTTCATTGTCTAATCCCACAACAGCGCAGTCTTTAATGGCCGGATGAGTTCGTAAAACTTCTTCAATCTCTAATGCGGAAATTTTATAGCCACCAGATTTAATGATGTCTACAGAATTTCTTCCCAGGATTCTATAATAGCCATTTTCTATTGCAGCGACATCACCTGTCTTGAACCAGCCATCGTGTGTGAAAGATTCTTTTGTTGCCTCTGGTTTATTCCAATATTCGTGAAATACATTCTCACCTTTAATAACGATCTCGCCAGCTTCGTCTTTTGCAGCATCTTTATAAGTCTCATTTACCAACCGAACCTGAACACCTGGCAATGGCATTCCCACATAGCCTGCTTTTCGTTCGCCTACATATGGATTACTAAGTCCCATACCAATTTCAGTCATGCCATATCGTTCAAGTAACGTGTGACCGCTAATTTTTTCCCATTTCTCCATTACGGTTACTGGAAGTGCAGCTGATCCAGATACCATGAGTCTGAATTTCTTCATGGCCTCGGTTAGAATAAGTTGTTCAGTGGAGGAAAGAGTTTCGTAATAGGTGATCAGTTTGAAATAAATCGTAGGCACCGCCATAAAAAGATTTATTTCATTCCTTTTAAAAACATCGAATACTTTAGCGGCATCAAACTCTGGTAAAAACAAACAACGGGCTCCGCTATACAATGCACAGCCAATTACATTCACAATTCCATGCACATGATGCAAGGGAAGTATACAGAGTATGGAGTCATTCTCACTCCATTTCCATGCATAAACTAATGCGGAAACTTGAGCATGTATATTTTGATGAGTACTTACAACACCCTTTGGCAAATTCGTTGTCCCACTTGTATATAAGATCATTGCTCGTCTATCAGCGTTGATTGCGGGTAGGTCTATTTTGGAGATGTT
>JANOQK010000051.1:0-17826 GCA_031414855.1 Bacteroidia bacterium
TGATAGAATAAATACCACTTGTTTTTGATCTCTGCAATAGAGTGATGATTCGTCCAACCGACAACTGGATTTAAAACAACTCCCTGATAGGTGAATGGCCCATAAGGACTTTCACCTGTTGCATAACAAATAAAGTGCGTATCACCTGTTGAGTAAGAGAAATAGTATTTGCCGTTATATTTATGCATCCACGATGCTTCAAAGAAACGCCTGTCATGATCTTTGCCCAGCAACTCCTTTCCTTCTTTATCCAATATTTTTACTTCCTTAACTACTTCGGCAAAACCAAGCATGTTCTTACTTAGTTTAGCCACTCGTGGACTGATTGCCGGATCTTCATCTTTTTGTAAGTCTGTTTTAGAACCATCGGCTTCATATTTACCAGTAGCCCATCGCTGGAGCTGACCACCCCAGATACCCCCGAAGTACATGTAAGAATTCCCATCTGTGTCTGTAAAGATGGCTGGATCAATACTATAACTTCCTTCGATTGGTTTGGCTTCAGCTTTAAATGGACCAATTGGCGAAGAACTAGTTGCCACTCCTATTCTGAATACATCAGACTTATCTTTTGCAGGGAAATACAAATAATATTTTCCATTTGCATAACCCGCATCGGGTGCCCACAATTGTCTACCCACCCAAGGAATATCCTTTTTATCCAGAGCCACGCCATGATCCTTGGTCTCACCCGTTACACTATCCATAGATAAGACATGATAATCGCTCATATCGAAATGCGCACCGCTATCATCTTCTTTTACCCCTGATTCAACATCATGTGAGGGATAGATGTAAATCTTGTCATCGAATACATGGGCAGAAGGATCGGCTGTATAAATATGGGTAACCAAAGGTTCTGAGATTGGCTTCGCTTTTTGCTCCATAGAATCTTTGACAGGAGCCTCAGCCTGAGCTTCTGATTTATTGCTTTGACATGAAGCGAAAAGTAGACCTCCAATTATTACAGTTACTATCCATTTGAGATTTGAATGCATAATCAGGTATTTATTTGACGGACTAAAGATAGCTGATGCTGGTAGTTATGCCAAATTGGAAGAGGCTACATTCTAAATCCACCTTTTCTCTATTTTTACTTACGGTTAACCAACTTAAATAATGAAAGCCAGCTTATTCCTAATCCTCTGCTTGCTGAGTGGTGAAGCCTTTTCACAAGTAGAGATACAAAATCCGGGATATAATATTGGACCACATCCGGAATCTCTCACCTTTCAGTCTCAGTCCAACCAGCCTGCTGGTGCCATAAATTATAATCATTATGATTTAAATGGAAATTCTTACTCTGGTGGGAATAGAGATCTTGCTGAAATTAATGGCGTCATTCCCTCTAGCGAGAAGTATACCAATAAGGAGTTTGTCGATGGAAATCTAATTTACAGTTCCGGCAATCAATCACAGATAGTGAAAATGAATTTCAATCAGCTATACGGGGATATGCAATTTATTGATCCAAGTGGTGATACCTTATTTATCGCCAATGCCGATTCCATCGCTTTTGTACGATTCGAAAAAACACTTTATCTCCATACTTCACAAAGCGGTTACCTTAAAATAATAAGTGGCAACGACCATATAAAGCTGTGCTCACAGTCAAAAATAAAACTTCATGCGGAACGTTTCGCTTCAAGCAAAACCTATAATATTCCCCATCAACACCTTGTTCTTTCAACTAAGGAATACTATTACCTGGTCGATGACGAAATCAAGTATGAAGCAACGAAATCGGGCTTTCAACAAGCCTTTCCAAAAAACAAACAACAAATAGAGGTTTACCTTCAACAAATGGCTCGTCAAAGAACTCCTATTAAATTTTACAAGAAAGATGATCTGCTAGCTTTATTGAAGTTTTGCAATTCACTTCTCTAAGAGTGTATTAAAATATTTTTAAATAATACAACTTATCTTTTGGATCTCTGTGATAAAACAGCCTTAAGAATTTCTTTCCAACTGTTAAAATTTACCTCTCACTTCTCCATTAACTATAAATGTGCCATCTTCTTGCACAAACATAAGAATACGAGTGGTCTCTTTTTTATCCGGTGATAGGAATACGATAGTTACTTCATGCGGCCCTACTCTATCCTTTACATCATCGGTAAAGCCCATATCAATTCTTATAATGTCTCCGGCTTCTACCTTTTTATTGAACAAAGTGCGATCAATATTATTCACAGCCCTCGCCTTTACTTCCACACTAGAGAGTTTGATGAGCTTTACATTCAAGATAAGGTAGGGTCGGATTCCTGTGCCATATCGTTTCTTTTCCTGTTCCGCAACCGTCTCAACATAATCAATGGTAGTGTTCGAATTGGTATTGGTGTTGGCTCGCTGCTTAAATTGATAGTCTATCTGAATCTCAAATTCAGCCATAGGTTTAAAGGGTATGTCAGTATTTTGGAGTAGTAAGACGAAGAAAGGTAATATGGTAATCATATTGAAGGGCTTAAAACAAACTTAAAGGCGAGATTAAGAGGCTATGATACACAATATACCAAGTCTTTTGGCAAATCTTAAAAGAACCAAGGATACCCTCAATTTTCTGGTTTTTTAGGACTTATGACAACGCCCCTCGCAAGCCCGCAATTTAATAAAGTATATTCTGTCTCAATTCTTAGAAGTCCAGATAATCTTATTCTCTTTATTGATGATCACCAATACGCCATCATCCTGCAGCATCGCATATGCGCCCGCATTGCCCCGTGTATTGGTTGACCACATTGATAAATCATAACCACCAGGGTGTTGCACCAAATTTCCATCCTTTTGCATCACACACCGTTTTACATTTTGCCCATTCATACCAGATGCCCACATGGCTTTCTTATCGGAATTATAAATCACCAGATTTCCATCTGGTTGCTGTACCAAAGAATACTCGCCATTAGCTGAAATTATTTTTGCGTATTCCTTTAACTGTTCTCCTGCCATCAATCTGTTCTTATTACTACTTGTCACAACCGTTTTAGCCGCGGGCTGTTGAGGAGCAACCACAGGTTTTGATTTTACAATAAATGTCCAAATCGTGCTGTTAAAATCACGTAACCGGATTTCATTTCTTTCTTCACCATCTTCCACAAAGTCTAACGGCTTGCCATCTCCTTGCCAGACTGATGAGATCTGGTATGCCCCTTCATGTGTTAGCACAATCTTCCAGAACTGTTCGCGACTATCGTTGGTATTATTAAGTATCACCATATCATTTTGCACACCATCATTTCGAACCTCAAGTGATTTGGAAGGATAATAATGATTAGTGATGTGATAGAAACCATTCGCATTCAACGTAAGTTTCCATTCTTGCAACGATTGATTTAAAGCGGGTACTAACAATGCCTGATCAAAGCGGCCATCTATTGTTCCAATTCCTAAAGACTTATCTGGCATTTCCTGTGTGATAATTCGATAGATAGCCGTTGTATCCAGGGCAATGCTTACTGCTTTTTTTGCGCTTTCACTAGCTCCTTTTTTCACCGCCTGATTAGTAACTACAATTGCAGCGGGGGGTATCGGTTTACTTATTGCAATCTTCTGACCTGTTTGTTGAAGCTTCCAAAGCTGAGTGGGTTTAGGATCAGTATTCATTAAAAGTTCTTTCATCATTAATCGACCGTCAGCAGTTATCTCAAGTAATTTATCAGATCCAAGCCACATGCAGGTGATACGTGTCTTACCATCTCTGCTGTTTGCATACCACAACTGACCAGACTGATCTTTCTTAGGAGAAAACATCAATTTATAATCTTCTCCAACTTTGAATGCAGAAAGGTAAAGGTCTGACCCCAACTGTTGGTTGGTTATACGGAAATAACTACCTGAGCCTTTGCTCCATTTCCATTGTTGGGTCTGATCCTCTGCAACTGTCGCTAGCAGGGCGACACTGCTATCTTTTCTTGCAAAAGAAATTGACTTGCTAGGTTGCCCACTACTAGAAATCCGAAAATAAGATAGGGTGTCAGTGATTTGCGCCTGTCCAGAAAAAATACTGAGAAAGGTCAGTATCAACGTGCTCAATGAGGCACGTTGGGAGGTCATTGTAAAAAATGATTTCATGGGTTTTGAATTAGGGTTTATTTAAAAGTACCAGCAATCTTTGTTATTGCAAAATGAAGGCCAAATGATGGAAGATGTTTCAATAGCACCTCAGTTGGATTTAGCGAAGAAGTCAAGAGTTGCAGCAGATAACTACTTGGTCATGAGTAATATGTCATAAACGGAGCAAAAAATATTTGTTCAGTAGTCGCTCGTGTTGAACTCAAAACCTATCAAAGCTCTACTTAACTCTCAATAAAATTTTAGCAGCCCCCTGCGCAGAGCATCACGGAAAAAAAGAACGCCTAGTGATGAAGTTGATCAGCGATATTCATAAAAAATTAGGAAAGTCGAAAGCAAATTTATTAACGTTCAAGAGTTATGTGATCCCACCGGAAAGGAAAAAGCCCTGGTAAAGTATAGTTAGTGTATCTGTTCCAAACCTACCGGATTCTGGATAGAATTTTTAAAAGTAATGAATCAGAATTCAACAATATGTATTAATCACATACCATCTTTCAATCAAACATCATCCGGCACGACCAGGGTCTGCCCTCCAACTGGCGGGATGACATTTATATAGGATAGTGTGTGCTGCTACTACCCTACTTCTTCTTCGCTTGCAACTCCGCCAACATCTTTTTGCTGCTTTCCAACTTTGGATCGAGTGATAATGCTTTTTTATAGTTTACGATAGCCAAATCAATATCGCCATTTTTGGCGAGGGCTTCGCCATAGCTATCATAGACGTTGGCGCTGGTGGGATGTCGCAAGGTGTTTACTTTGAAAATATCCAACGCCAATTTTATTTTTCCCTGGTTAAGCATATCATAGCCCTGCCAGTTCAGGTTGCCTTCACTGATGGACTCGTCTTTTGGATTGGCTGTTAACAACGCTTGGTATGCTTTAACTGCTGCATCAACATTTCCTTCCAGGATGAACTCATAGGGCACCTGTTCATTGCCTTTGAGTTGGGGATGGTTGTACTCCTGCTTTCCATTTTCTACGAGGAGTATATTAAATTGCCCATCGGCTGGATTGGTTTTAAATTGAACCAGGTCCTCGCTTTCGCGGGTGATGTAACTGGTGTCGGAAATCTGAAACAATTCGGTGGGTGTTCCGCGCAAGGACTTTTTATATAAACGATTGCCCTCGTTGTATACGGTGATCAAGCCATCGCTCGAGTTTTTATAGCGACCGGTGATGCTTTCAAATTTCGTGGTATCCATGTTCATCTTTTTGTAGACGGGCACATAGTTACTCCATGCATAGGTGCGCGCCACCGACCGGATCACCTCGCTGATAAACTCCGGATGATTGGAGTTGGTGAGCACGACTACGCCATAGCCTTTGGTTTTGTGTGCCACCATCTCGCTGGAAAACCCTTCATCCCAGCCACCATGGCCGAAGTAGATATCATCTTTTCTTTTGTTGAGGAATAAACCCAGTCCGATGAAATCAGCTACAAAGGGCGTGAGCATTTTTTCGGTCATGACTTGTGACAATACTTTGCCGCTATCTCCTTCAATAGTTTTTTGAATATTGATGGCAAACGTAGCGAGGTCTTCGGCTGTGGTCCATAGGCCTGCGGCTGCCATCTCCGGGTAGGTGTGGCGTTTGCCTTTGGTCATGGTGCCATCGGGCAGGTAGCCGGTTGCTGCCATTTTTAGTTGTGTGGCTTGCAAGGGCTGATCATAGGTGCTGTTGTTCATGCCGAGTGGTGCCAATACTTTTTCTTTCAGGATTTCCGGAAACGGTTTGCCTTCTACATCCACGAGTATCTGCTGCATGATGGTGTAGCCACCCCCCGAGTAGCGAAAACTTTCTTCCGGCACCTTATCGACACGCACCGCGGCTGTGTTGGCCGGAGGCAGACCATCTAATACTTGTATGGTGGTGGGCACGGGTAGATCGGGGCTATAGCCGGGGAAACCATGCACGGTGAGCCCGCCTGTGTGACTGAGCAGATGTTTTAGTGCTACTTTTTTGTCTTTGGTGAATTCATTGTAGGGCAGCTTCCAGGATTTGAGGTAAGTGTTTATGTTTTCATCCAAATCTATTTTGCCTTCTTCGGTGATCTTGAGGGCCGCATAGGCTGCTGCGGGTTTGCTGATGGAGCCGGCCTGGAACAACGTTTCGCGGGTGACGGGTTCTTTCGTTTCTTCATCCATCACGCCATAGCTTTTGAGCCAGGCTATTTTGCCGTTGTTGATCACGGCAATGCTTACGCCCGGCACGTGGTAGTGTTTCATGCGCGCTTCGATGGTCCAGGTAGTATCTCCCTCGAGGTAGACGGGATTGATCAACCCGGTTTCTACTCTTTTGATGTTGTCTTCTGGCGATTCACTCTTTGGGGCAGGCGTGCAACATTGTAATGCCACTGCGAGCATGAGTATTATTTTTTTCATGGGTAATTTGTTCATGTAGTTAGCGAAGCAGGAATTGAATTCTTTGATTTTGAGGATAGCGAATGTAGTTAATATTGTGAGTGACTCTTCGGTTGTGCACAAGATTCTTTGCACGCTTTCATGCTTGAAACAGAGGGGACAAAAAGCGGTGCAGTGACAACACCGACCGCAGGCAAAATTTATTAACGTTCAAGAGTTATGTGAGCACCATACGCCCATGCTTAGTAAAATTGAGCGCGGGGCATGCAAAAAAAAAGCACGTCCCATATAATTTTCCATCGAGGAAGTTAATGTTAGAATTCCCTTCAAAGATTAATCCTATCGTCAAAATGAAATTGACATTGAACTCGCAGAATCAAAAGCTCAAAGAAGCCCGAGACATTCGCGTGCCACGGTTGATGAACAGAACTATTGAAGTTTAAAAATGGCAAGTGTTTTTTTGAATTGCCCTATCAATAAAAAAGAGGTCAGAACTAATCTGTGCCTCCGCTGGGTCGGGATACTCCCAAGCCTTAAAAAAGGTAATGGAAAAGGCAGGATCAATCTAAATCAGCATTATAGTACATATAGCCTTTAAATTTCAGTCATTTTTGGCAGATATCGGCCTTAATACGCACTTAAGTACGGTTTTATCAATAAATAGGTACTATAGTACACATTTAGCTTATTTTCGCTATTTTCGTGTCTCTTATAGAGCAAATTCAGCATTATACTACGGATTTATGAACGTGAAAGACATAAAAAAGGAAATTGCCAAGGAGATCATAAGCCGCAGAGACGTGCTTGGCATTACTCAGGAAAAGTTGTCTGACCTCTCCGAGGTAGGATTGAAAACGATCTACAAACTTGAACAGGGAGTTGGAAATCCTTCTGTCCATACAGTCGAGCAAGTATTGGATGTACTCGGTCTTGAACTGAGTATAAAATTGAAAAAACAATAAAGTAAATGCGCACAGCACTTGTTTTCCGAAATAACAACTTGGCCGGAACGCTATCGGAATCGGACGGGGAATATCTCTTTCGCTACGATGAAGCTTACTTTGTCGACCCTAATAAAAAATCAATCAGTCTTACGCTGCCAAAAACACAAAAGGAATACAGAAGCAAACTATTATTCCCCTTCTTTTTCAACATGCTGGCAGAAGGCGTAAATAAAAAATTACAATGCCGCCAGTTACAAATAGATGAACAGGATTATTTCACGCTGCTAACCAAAACAGTCGGAGAAGATAGCATCGGTTCTATCACCATTAAAGCCAAAGCCAGATGATAGTAGATCGCTGCCCGTCCACCTTAAAGAAAGGATTCACTACATACAGTCCTGCGGCACTTAGAAAAGTGTTTTTTGGAAAGAAGGTGAGCCATGTACTCCCTTTCATGCCACCTGAGAAAGACGAACATGTTCGAGAATTGTTCATGGCCAATAGAACAAGAATTAGTATATCTGGTGTGCAGAAAAAATTATCTCTATTTCTAGTTAAGAACAAACTAACACTGACCGAACCAGAACAACACGGGCTGTATATTCTTAAACCGATTCCGGATGAACTAAAGAAGCCTGATCAAGTGCCAGCGAATGAACACTTGACTATGCAACTGGCAGAACAGGTGTTTGGTATTCCAACCGCTGCCAATGCACTTACTTTTTTTGAAGACGGCCAGCCCGCCTACATGACAAAGCGATTTGATCGCACGCTGGAAGGAACAAAGTTTAGTATGGAAGATTTCGCTACGCTGGTGAAAAAGACAAAGCAAACAAATGGAGAAGATTTTAAATATGAAGCCAGCTATGAAGACCTTTTTAACCTATTGAGACAGTTTGTAGGTCCCTACCGGATTGAGAGTCATCGATTGTTCCGATTGATTATTTTTAATTACGTTTTTTCAAACGGAGATGCTCACCTGAAGAATTTCTCCTTATTAGAAACCATCAGTGGCGATTATCTTCTCAGTCCCGCTTATGATCTAATCTGCTCACGTATCCATGTAAACGATCCAGATGTGGCATTAAAGAATGGTTTATTCAATGATGACTTTGAAACAGAAAGTTTTGTTGCCAATGGTTACTATGCCTATGATGATTTTTTTCATCTGGGTCTGAGGGCGGGCTTACCCGAAGCTGTGGTAAAAGAAGAAATTCAGCTATTTTTAAGAAGTGAATCGGAAGTAGCCGACCTTGTATTGCGTTCATTTCTTTCGGAAGAGATCAAGGAATACTATTTGACTTTATTTAAAGACAAGCTGAAAAGAATACATCATTCACTTACGAAACTCTTGTGAGTATACGATCCAATGAGCAACACCTATTCTGAAGATAAGCTCATTGAGCAAACCTGCATCACCCTTTTCTCCAACGAGCTGCATTGGAAAACGATCAAAGTTTATCAGGGAGAGTCGTTTGACGAAAATGGAACGTTAGGCAGACTCTCAGAATCTGATCAAATAAAATACGCAAAGAAGAGGCACTAGTCCAATCATTCTACGCTAGAATCCATTAAAAAACCCTCAGAAACGATATTCTGAGGGTTTACACTGAGCCCCCTGCCGGAATCGAACCAGCGACCTACTGATTACAAGTCAGTTGCTCTACCAGCTGAGCTAAGGAGGCATTTTATAAACGAGGCGCAAAAATACGGGAAGTGCTCTGTTTTCCAAGCGTGGACTAAACAGATTTAAGAATTTTTAGCTGATTTTTGAGTTGTTGTAGATGTTCTGAAGCACTTTTGATCTTATCATTAAACTCATCTTTGAATTTATCCGCATTTTTAGACCTTCCAAAAAACTCAAGGTTGTTTCGCCATACGGCAATATCATTTTCAACTTTGGTCATCTGTTTCCGAATGGTTTGCTCTTTATGATAAATTTTGCGGTCAGCGTCCGGATCATTTTTCAAACTCCCCAGTTGCACTTCCAACAACAAACGCTCACGCTCATCTTGTGTGAGGTCATCTAACGATTCAATCAGCTTATCTACCGACTTTGAAAACCTTTCCTTTATACTAACAATAGATTTCTTTGGAACAAAACCGGTGTCGTTAAACCGTCTTTGGAAATCTGCTAAAGCTTGAGTTGTCGCTGTTTTCTCCTGTATCATCTTCTCCAACTCCTCACAAATCTGCAATTTCTTGGCTAGATTTTCTTCCTGCTCGTGATCATGCTTTTCAAATTGAATTCTGCGTTGCTCAAAGAAATGATCACATGCTGCTTTAAATTCCAGGTAGACTTTCTCTCTGAATTTTTCGGGCACAGGGCCGATCACTTTCCAATTTGCCTGAAGATCTTTTAGCTGGTTAGCTGCTTTATCCCATTCTTGACTCTCCTTCAACTCAATAGCTTTCTTAACAAGATCATTTTTCAGTTGAAGATTCTTATCACGTTCTTCGTCCAGCTTTTTAAAAAATACATTCTTGTTCGCAAAGAAAGATTTGAAGGCCGACCAGAATTTCCGGTTCACTTCTTTGGACTTATTTCTAGGAACACCACCACTTAGCTCCCACTTCTTCTGAAGTTCAAGTATTTCCTGTGTCTTTTGATTCCACTCTTTAATGCGGTCAGTTTGAAAAGCAGCAAGTGTTGCTACTTCATCAATTATCTTTCCCTTAAGTTCAAGATTCTTGGTGAGCTCAAGCTGCAAAGTATTAATATACTCGTCACGCTTTTCATACACTGCATCTGATGCCTTCTTGAAACGTTGCCAAACCCCATCTTTATCATCTCGTGGCACTGGGCCGACATGCCTGAATTCATTGTGTAGTTCATTCAGCTCACGAACTGCATCCTTCAGGTTTGTAAGCGAGAGCAAATGCTCAGCGCGATGAACCAACTCAATTTTGGCTTCCAGGTTTCTTTTGCGGTCAAGTTCCTTTAGTTCAAAATAAATACTGCGATTATCATAGAACCGATCTACCAAAGCAGAGTAGTTAGCCCAAAGTGTTTTGACATTGGCATTAGGAACTGCGCCTAACTGCTTCCACTGAGTTTGAATTTCCTTAAAGCTTTGAAAACTATGTTCAGTATCTTCCGCGTCTGTCAGTGCGCGAAGTTTCTCCAGCAACTCCTCTTTCTTTTTTAGGTTGTCCGTTTTCTGGTCTTCAATTCTCTTATAAAAATTAAATCGCTTGTCTTTGATCAAGCGCATGTTGACATCAAATGAATTATCCAACTCGTCAGTCTTATAATCAAAGTTTTCAGCTATTCCCCCATCGCGTAAGAACACCTCAAGTGCAGCTGCCTTCTCCTTAGTTCTGATCTCATTGAAAAGCGGTTTTACTTCCTTCAGAATGTCATCTATCTTTCTAAAATTATCTTCTTTGGAGAGACCTTTTAATAATTCAACAAAGTCGTATTTAGAGAATTTGGAATAATCCGCATTAACATGCTCATCATCGACATCCGGTAAAACCTCTTCTGAATGTTCAACCTCAAGTATTGGTTCAATCTCACCCATTTTTAGGGATTCATCTCCAACTTCTTCTTCAACGGCCATTCTTAACACTGTTTCGTCCTCGTTCACTAATCCCATTTTATTATACAATTCAATGAATTCAATCTGGTAAATGCAATAGTTGTAAAAATAACAAAATCATTCAATTCAATCTTGGATCGACAGGGTAATTTGAATAGACGGAAAATCTACCCCCCATGGCCTTAAGCGCCTTTTGCCACATCACCTCAGCATTCGTTTCAAAAACCAATTTCTCATCTACCTGACCACTTACTATCCATGAATTAGCTTTCAGCTCTTCCTCAAGCTGTCCTTCGGACCAGCCGCTGTATCCCAGGAAAAATTTTAAATCAGCCTGCTCGATTTGTTTGGTATTCAGAAGGGAATTAAGCTGCTCAAAATTTCCTCCCCAATAAATTCCGTCCCCCACCTCTACTGCGTCTTCAATCGTATGCAACCTGTGTATGTAGTGAAGTGTATCTTGTTGAACAGGGCCACCCACATACACCTGCGCATCAAAATTTTTTATACTGTCTAACACGTCTGCAATCTTTGCATGAGATGGCTTATTTAGTACAAAACCAAAAGAACCTTCAGCATTGTGTTCACAAAGCAGAATGATTGTTCGTTCAAAATTAGGATCTGGCAAATAGGGTTCTGAAACAAGGATGCAACCCTTCTTTGGTTCAATGCGATTTGAGTAATTAAAGAAATCCATTTCCGTACCTGACTGTCAACGTTTTTAATGGCTACCCGGTTTCCGGGCAAAAATCCTTCTGATGTTTGAATAAAATACACGTAAACAATAGTTGCAAACGAATCGATTTATTAATTTTTGACAAAATCGATAAATGAACGCATGAAGGGACTAGCAGACATACGAAAAGAATACACCAAAGCAACTCTTGATAGTACCTCGGTTGACAAAAATCCATTACATCAATTCGAGAAATGGTTCCAGGAAGCTGTTGCAACTGAGATTCCCGAGCCAACAGCAATGAACCTTTCTACCGTAACCGCTGCCGGAAGGCCTTCAGCGCGAATTGTATTACTTAAAGGCGTGGAAAACAATCAGTTCGTTTTCTATACCAATTATCAAAGTCAGAAAGGTGTTGAACTCGAGAGCAATCCTGCGTGTGCCCTCACTTTCTTTTGGCCAGAACTGGAACGACAAATTAGGATTGAAGGTGTTGCTACACGTGTATCAGCTGATACATCCGATACGTACTTCAAAAGCAGACCTCGTGGCAGTCAGGTGGGTGCCTGGTCGTCTCCACAAAGTTCGATCATCAAAGAAAGAAAAATTCTGGAAGACCGGGTTAGTGAAATTGAAAAGAGATTTGATGGTAAGAAAGAATTACCGCGCCCAAAGCAATGGGGTGGCTTTAGTGTTGAGCCATTTGAAATGGAATTCTGGCAAGGAAGATCCAACCGTTTACATGATCGAATTATATATACCAGGATTGAGCAGGAATGGAAGATTAATAGGTTGGCTCCATAAGCCATTAAAATGAAGATTTTAGATTTAGGATTTTAGATTTCAGGATATCAAGAACAAGCAGCCAACAATTTTAAAATATTAAATCTCAATTCTAAAATTCGTTCAGATAATATCAAATAGTGAATTGATCCCAACGAATCTTCTTACCGTAAAACCTTCTCCGTACTTTGTTCCTATGGCATATCCCATTTCTTGAGCTCGTGACTCAATCATTTTCAAAAAACCTGGGTGAGAAATATAAGTATCTGGTTCGTTGCTATTAGGATCGTAAAACTGAGTTTTAAAAGCTCTAATGGCTGTTAATTTCTGTTCCCAAAAATCAGAGATATCCACAACAAAATCAGGCTTAATATATTGGCTTTGTACGCAATGGTAAATAGCCTTTGGTCTCCAAGGGGATTGTATTTTTCCATTTAATGAAGTCTCCACTTTTGAAAGTCCAGCCAAAAAAGTTGCCTCAAACGCAAGGTTAGCTCCCTTTCCGTGATCGGGGTGGCGATCATAAATAGCGTTTGCGAGTATGATCTCAGGCTGGTATTTGCGAATCGCGCTAACCACGGTCAACTGCTCTTCCTGATGATTGCGAAAGAAGCCATCCTTTAATCCCAGATTTTCACGTGCCGAAATTCCCAAAATTTTGGCTGAATCCGCAGCTTCTTTTTCCCTTGTTTCGATTGTACCTCTCGTTCCAAGCTCTCCCCTGGTTAGGTCAACAATACCCACTTTGTGGCCTAAAGCGATGTGTTTTGAAATGGTTCCCCCACAGCCTAGTTCGGCATCATCTGGGTGGGCGGCTAAAACGAGGATGTCTAATTTCATTGGTAGTTACTATCCGTTACCAGTCGCCAGTTACCGGCTACCGGTGACTGGTTACCGGCAACTGGGAAGTTTGTCGATTAACTCAAACTGCTACCTCAGATTCTTTTGCAACTAAAAACTTCTCGGCATCAAGTGCGCCCATACAACCGGTGCCAGCAGCAGTTATGGCCTGACGGTATACTTTATCGGCTGCATCGCCAACGGCAAATACGCCTTCAACATTTGTTTTGGTAGAACCTGGTAACGTTTTAATGTAGCCGGTCTCATCCATTTTGATATAATCTTTGAAAATATCTGTGTTCGGCTTATGACCAATTGCCAGGAAGAAACCTTGCAACACGATGGTCTTCTTCTCTCCTGTTTTGTTATTCAGAATGCGAATGCTGTGCACTCCGTTATCATCCCCTAAGATTTCTTCAGTCTCCGTGTTCCAGTGAACTTCAATGTTCGGAGTGTTGAGCACACGGTTCTGCATGATCTTCGAGGCGCGCATTTCGCCACGCCTTACAATCAGGTGAACTTTTGTACAAAGTTTTGACAAGTAAGTCGCTTCTTCAGCAGCTGAATCTCCGGCACCTACAACGGCCACTTCTCTGCCGCGATAGAAATATCCATCGCACACGGCACATGCCGATACACCTTTATTGTAATACAATTGCTCAGAAGGCAAACCCAGATACTTAGCCGTTGCTCCGGTGGAAATGATTACCGACTCGGCAATCACCTCATCCTTTTCATCGATAGTAATCTTATACGGATATTGGGAAAAGTTAACGGCCGTTACCACACTGTAGTGAATCTTCGTTCCAAAACGTTCGGCCTGCTTCTGCAGATCAACCATCATGGTTGAGCCATTGATACCATCGGGATAGCCCGGGAAGTTTTCTACGTCATTCGTGGTGGTAAGCTGCCCACCGGGCTGAGCGCCCGTGTATAGCACTGGGTTTAATCCCGCGCGGGCGGCATAAATGGCGGCTGTATACCCGGCCGGGCCGGATCCAATAATCAATACTTTTACGTTTTGCTCCATAACATTTCTCTTTTACTGTTCCTATGAAAAAAGGTCTCAATGATTTTGAGACCTTCAATCAGATCGAAATTTTTATCATTTTTAACCCAGGTAAGGCTTTAATGCCTTACTTCTGGAGGTGTGTCGTAATCTTCTGATTGCCTTTTCCTTAATCTGACGAACTCGTTCACGGGTAAGATTAAACTTCTCTCCAATCTCCTCCAACGTCAAAGCATGCTCCCCATTAAGGCCAAAATAAAGGGCAATAACATCAGACTCTCGCTGGGTCAAGGTTGACAATGCTCTTTGCACTTCCCTCCTCAAAGAGTCTGTCATCAAACCCTGATCCGGAGTTTCTTCACTGTCATTCGCCAACACATCTAACAAACTGTTTTCTTCTCCTTGAACAAACGGTGCATCCATTGATACATGACGACCAGAAATCTTCATTGTATCAACCACTTCTGCTGTTGTCACTTCAAGTACTTCTGCTAATTCTTCAGGTGAAGGTTCACGCTCATACTTTTGCTCAAGTTCAGAAAATGTTTTTGAAATTTTATTTAAAGAACCCACTCGGTTCAACGGAAGGCGAACGATACGCGATTGTTCAGCCAATGCTTGAAGAATGGATTGACGAATCCACCACACCGCATATGAGATAAACTTGAATCCACGAGTCTCATCAAATCGTTGCGCAGCTTTAATCAAACCTAAGTTCCCTTCATTGATCAGATCACCAAGAGAAAGTCCTTGGTTCTGATACTGCTTGGCAACAGACACTACGAATCGCAAGTTTGCTTTTGTGAGTTTTTCTAAAGCAATCTGGTCTCCTTCTTTTATCCGTTTTGCTAACTCTACTTCTTCATCCGGAGTCAACAAGTCAACTTTACCGATTTCCTGCAAGTACTTGTCAAGCGATTGACTTTCCCGGTTCGTGATCTGCTTGCTGATCTTTAGTTGTCTCATTTAGCTGTCCCGTTTAGCTTAATTTAAAACACTTAAAAACGAAAAATTAGTTCCAAAAACCTGTCTTAGCAAATTATGCCTTGGCAGTTTCTTCATTTTTTGGCAACAAGACTTTTCTGGACAGTCTGAACTTGCCAGTTTTCTTATCTATTTCAACCAGTTTAACTTTCACTTCCTCACCTACTTGCATTACCCCATCCATGGTTTCAAGTCTTTCCCACTTGATCTCAGAAATATGCAAAAGGCCATCTTTTCCAGGCATAAATTCAACAAAAGCTCCAAATGGCATGATTGATTTTACAATACCGTCATACACCTGTCCCACTTCCGGAATAGCCACAATTGCTTTGATGCGTTTTACAGCTGCGTCCATAACCGCTTGGTTGGTAGCGTAAACACTCACAATTCCTTTGTTATTTACTTCCTCTATCACCACTGTGGCGCCAGTTGTTTTCTGGATATCCTGTACAACTTTTCCACCGGGCCCGATTACCGCACCGATCAACTCTTTCTCAATAGTAATACTGTATGCCCTTGGTGTATGAGGCTTAAGGTCTGCCTTAGAAGCGCTCAAGGTCTTCTTCATTTCATTCAAAATGTGCAGCCTTCCCTCTTTAGCTTGCAACAAAGCTTCCTTCAATACTTCGTATGTTAAACCATCTACTTTCAAATCCATTTGGCAAGCCGTGATACCTTTCTCCGTACCTGTCACTTTGAAATCCATATCACCCAAGTGATCTTCATCCCCAAGGATGTCAGACAAAATCGCATAACGGCCCGTGCTACTATCCGATATCATACCCATAGCAATACCTGATACAGGTGCTTTGATTTGAATTCCTGCATCCATCAATGCTAATGAACCTGCACAAACAGTTGCCATTGAAGACGAACCATTTGATTCAAGGATATCAGATACCAAACGAATGGTATAGGCATTATCAGCATCTTGAGGAATCACTTGCTTCAAGGCGCGCATGGCTAAATTACCATGACCAATTTCTCTACGGCCAGGTCCGCGGTTAGGCTTAATCTCACCCGTTGAGAAGGAAGGGAAGTTATAATGTAAGATGAATTTATTAGAGCCAGAGAACATAGCTCCATCAATCATTTGCTCGTCTAGCTTAGTTCCTAAAGTAACCGTAGTAAGCGATTGAGTTTCTCCACGTGTAAAAATAGCAGAACCATGAGCAGCGGGAAGATAATCTACTTCCGACCAGATGGGACGAATTTCGTTTGTCTTTCGTCCGTCTAATCTTCTTTTCTCATTTAAAACAAGATCGCGACAAGCTTTCTTGTTAATGTCTTTGTAATACTTTTTAACCAAATCTTTGTTCACAGTAGTATCCGCAGGCAACGAGGCAACGTATTCTTCAAGGATTTTCCCAAAGTTCTCTGATCTTACCTTCTTGTTAGCTACTTGTTGTAAGGCAACTGCATACACTTTATCATAAAGAAGTTTGTGCAACTCAGCTTTAAAGGCCTCGTCTTTCACTTCGTGATTGTAGGTACGCTTTACTGTTTTTCCAGTTGCTTCAGTAAGTTCTAACTGAACTTTACACTGATCTTTTATGGCCGCATGCGCAAGCTTCAAAGCCTCCAGCATATCTTCTTCACTCACTTCTTTCGATTCGCCTTCTACCATCAGAATGTTTTCGATGGAAGCAGCTACGATTAGGTCAAGATCAGCCTTGTTTTTTTGCTCTAAGGTTGGATTGATAATGTATTGACCATCAACACGTGCAACACGCACTTCTGAAATTGGTCCTTGAAATGGAATATCAGAAACTGAAAGAGCTGCAGATGCCGCGAAAGCTGCCAATGCATCTGGTAATGAATTCTCATCACCAGAGATCATTTGTATGCTGATCTGAGTTTCAGCATGATAATCATCTGGGAATAAGGGGCGAACCGCCCTATCCACTAAGCGACTAATCAAGATTTCATAGTCTGAAAGTCTTCCCTCCCGTCTTAAAAATCCGCCAGGAATCTTCCCCATAGAGCCAAATTTCTCCTGATAGTCAACAGACATCGGCAAAAAATCTGTACCTTCTTTGTGTGTCTGATTAGCAACCACAGTTGCCAGTAACATAGTATTGCCCATGCGCAAAACCACCGCGCCATCAGCCTGACGAGCAAGCTTGCCAGTCTCTATTGTAATCTCCCGACCATCCGGAAGTTTGCATGTTTTTGTAATAATCTTAGAATTCATATTAGAAAGATATAGTAGGACTTCAGAATTGAAGCCTGGTGTAAATAAACGAAAAGGGAATCCTTGATTTGGATTCCCTTCTCATTTTGAAATTATTTTCTTAAGTTGAGATCAGACAGAATAGCTCTGTATCTCATAATATCTGTCTTTTGCAGATAATTAAGCAGTTTTTTGCGCTTACCTACCAGTCTTAGCAATCCTTGCTGAGTAGAGAAGTCTTTCCTCATTCCTTTCAGGTGATCTGTCAGATGGTTGATTCTATAAGTAAACAACCCAATTTGAGACTCTGGAGACCCTGTATCAGTCTTTGTTTTTGCAATACCATGCTTGCTGAACAACTCTTGCTTTTTTTCTTGATTCAAATACATCGCTAAAAAATTTGTCTTTTTCCTTTATTTAAACCGCAAAAGTATAGCG
>JANOQK010000052.1:0-11293 GCA_031414855.1 Bacteroidia bacterium
TGGCCTGAGTTATAAAGCTCATCAATTCGATTACGAATTTGGTAGTGCTTTTTTCGAGAAATATGGGAAAGACCTTATTTCAGATGGCCATTTCAGCGCAAACGTTGTGCTGGATAAACATGAGACGTTCATTGAAGCTGAATTCAAAATCAAAGGGGAAGCAAAACTAATTTGTGACCGTAGTTTGGAACCATTTGATTTTCCCATCGACATTGATAGTCGTATCATGTTTAAATATGGCGAAGAAGAAGCAGAACTAAGTGATGAGATTATAATCATCAGTCGTGATAGGGTAAGTCTGGAAGTAGGACAGTATATGTATGAATTTATTTCACTGTCCATTCCCATAAAAAAGGTTCATCCCAAGTTTCAGGAAACTGAAGATGATGAGGACGACAGCGAAGGAAGGTTGATTTATACTTCTGAAACTGAGACGAAGGATGAAAAAGAAGTTGACCCACGTTGGGAGATATTGAAAAAGTTAAAAAGTTAAATTAAATTTATTTAGGTTATGCCAAATCCAAAACGAAAAACCTCGAAAACCAGAAGAGATAAAAGAAGAACGCACTACAAGGCCACCGCTAAGCTGTTTGCTGTTTGCCCAACAACAGGCGAAAATCATCTTCCACATCGTGCCTTCTGGCATGAAGGCAAACTTTACTACAAAGGAAATGTAGTAATGGAAAAAGAAGTGCTGGCGTAATAAACCATCATGAGGTTTATTATTTGTAACAAATTGAAAATGAACTGTTTTGCTTATAATTCAAGCAATAAACAGGCTTAAGGCATAGTTTTCAAAATGCTCGGTCTATCAAACCGGGCATTTGTCTTTTATACGAGTACTTACTTTTGGGTGGGAAATCACTCAATGCAATAAATCAGAAGTAACCTTTATGACTAAAATCAGAGCATCCATTACAGGTGTGGGAGGATATGTTCCCGACTACATTCTTACCAACAAGGAGCTTGAGACACTTGTCGAAACCACCGATGAGTGGATTACCAGCCGAACCGGCATTAAAGAACGAAGGATATTAAAAGGAGAAGGCAAAGGCGTCTCTGTAATGGGTGTTGCCGCTGTGAAAGAATTATTAGCCAAAACCAAAATTGATCCAAAAGAAATCGATCTGATTATTTTTGCCACGGTAACACCAGACATGACGTTTCCAGCAACAGCCAATATTGTTGCGACAGAAGTGGGCGCCACTAATGCTTTTAGTTTTGACATGGCCGCTGCCTGTTCAGGTTTTCTCTATGCCCTAACTACCGGTGCAAGTTTTATTGAATCTGGGCGCCACAAAAAAGTAATAGTGATTGGCGGTGATAAGATGTCTGCTATACTTGACTATACGGATCGCACTACATGCATTATTTTTGGTGATGGTGCTGGTTGTGTTTTACTGGAGCCCACTACAGAAGAGGTGGGTGTAATGGATTCAATGTTGAAAAGCGATGGATCTGGCGAAAGCTACCTGCACATGAAGGCTGGTGGAAGCAGAACTCCTGCCTCGCACGCCACTGTGGATAGTCGCCAGCATTATGTTTATCAGGAAGGCGCTGCTGTGTTTAAGTTTGCTGTTACAAACATGGCAGATGTTTCTGCACAAATAGCCGAGCGAAATAATTTGAAATCAGAAGATATTACCTGGCTGGTTCCTCATCAGGCGAACAAACGCATCATTGATGCTACAGCTAACCGCGTTGGCATTAGCGAAGATAAAGTGATGATGAATATCGAGCGATATGGCAACACCACCGCAGGCACGATCCCACTTCTTCTCTGGGATTATGAAAAAAGACTCAAGAAAGGAGATAACCTGATATTAGCCGCATTTGGTGGTGGCTTTACATGGGGTGCCGTTTATGTAAAATGGGCCTATAATAGCAATTAGGGATCTAATTTTAGATTTTGTATTTGTGATTTTCTTGTCATAAAACCTTAAATCGCACATCTAAAATCTTAATTCTAAATGATTTTGTACCTTAAAGTTTGATTTTTAGTATGGCAACCGTATCTGATTTAAGTAAAGGAAATTACATTCGCTACAATGGTGAGATAGTTCAAGTGGAAGAGCTACAGCATCGTACACCTGGAAACCTCCGGGCATTTTACCAAATAAAAATGCGCAGTGTTCGCAATGGAAAAATTGTTGAAAACCGCTTTCGCCCAGGGGACTCGATTGAAATCCTCAGAGTAGAGACCAAGGAATACCAATACCTCTATGCTGATGGTGACAGCCTGGTTGTAATGGATAATGAAACATTCGATCAGGTGTATATCGACAAAGCACTTTTAGGAGATGCCGTTAAGTTTATAAAGGAAGGAGTTACACTTCTCATTGCTTTTGAAAATGGTGTAAACCCTATCACGGCAGAACCACCGTCACATGTTGTGGTCAATGTAACCTATACGGAACCTGGCGTAGCTGGAGACACGGCAACCCGTACTCTCAAGTCCGCTACTATTGAAACAGGTGCTGAAATAAAAGTGCCTCTCTTTGTCAACACTGGAGATAACATCAAAGTGAAGACTACTACTGGTGAATATGTAGAACGTGTAAAATAAAATAACCTATGGCCGTGAGTAAAAAAACTGAGACAACATCTAAAAAAGGAACTTCTCAAGAAAACGGAACCCTAAATCAATCCGAAATGAAAACATCAGAAATACGTGACCTCATTGATTTCATCGCCCAATCAGGATTGAATGAAGTAAACATCGAGACAAAAGAATTGAAGCTTCACGTGAAGCGGGAACCAGATCAAAAAGTATTTAAATCTTCACCAGCTCCAATGGCTCTTCCGGCTGCCCCATTAGCAGCCCTTCCGAGTGCTGCGCCATCTCAAGCTGCTGCTAAGACTGAAAAACCAGTATCGGCTGGCAAGAAAACAGCAGACATCAAATCTCCAATGATCGGAACATTTTATAGAACGGCCAATCCCGATTCACCTCCATTCGTATCAGTAGGCGATAAGGTTACGAAGGGTCAGACCGTTTGTATTATTGAAGCCATGAAATTATTCAATGAAATTGAATCTGAAGTTTCCGGTACGGTTATTAAAGCGATGGTAGAAAATTCTTCACCCGTTGAATACGACCAGGTACTTTTCGTTGTTGAACCGGATTAATCAATCCTAATTCAAGATTCAAAATTCAAGATTGAAGCAGTCTGTGATTTTGAATTTTGAATCTTAAACCTTGAATCTTGAATTGAACTTATGTTTAAAAAAATATTAATAGCTAACCGCGGAGAAATTGCATTGCGAATTATCCGCACGTGCAAAGAGATGGATATTAAAACGGTAGCAGTTTATTCTACTGCCGATCGTGAAAGTCTACATGTGCGTTTTGCAGATGAGGCCGTTTGTATAGGAAGTCCTCCTAGCAAGGATTCCTATTTGAATATCCCAAGAATCATTTCTGCGGCCGAAATCACGAATGCTGATGCTATACATCCTGGTTATGGATTTCTTTCCGAAAACGCTGAGTTTTCAGCAGTTTGCCATGAGTACGGAATTAAATTCATTGGTCCATCGCCCGATATGATCAGATCAATGGGCGACAAGGCTACTGCAAAGGCTACTATGCTCAAAGCCGGAGTGCCTTGCATACCTGGCTCAGTGGGGCTTCTGGATTCAATAGAGCAAGGCAT
This sequence comes from Bacteroidia bacterium, assembly GCA_031414855.1. Lineage (GTDB taxonomy): Bacteria > Bacteroidota > Bacteroidia > Cytophagales > Cyclobacteriaceae > ELB16-189. The sequence continues at coordinate 3,654 of JANOQK010000052.1, forward strand.
CAAACTAGCCAAAGAGATAAAATACCCAGTAATTGTAAAGGCAACTGCGGGAGGTGGCGGAAAGGGCATGCGAATTATCAACGATGAATCGGAATTCAAAAAGGCATGGGACGATGCAAAGCGAGAAGCAGCCGCCTCTTTTGGAAATGATGGTTTATATCTTGAGAAATTTGTTGAAGAACCACGTCATATTGAAATCCAAATTGTAGGCGATCAATATGGAAAAGCGTGTCATCTTTCCGAACGTGATTGCTCCATTCAAAGAAGACATCAAAAACTAGTTGAAGAAACTCCTTCCCCTATTGTTACGCAGGAGCTGCGTGAGCGCATGGGAGAAGCTGCTATTAAAGGCGCAAGGGCTATTAAGTACGAAGGTGTTGGCACTATTGAATTTCTGGTAGATAAACATGGAGATTTTTACTTCATGGAAATGAATACTCGTATTCAAGTTGAACATCCGATCACAGAAGAAGTAACAGACTATGACTTGATCAAAGAGCAAATCAAAGTAGCGGCTGGCGTTCCTATTTCCGGAAATAACTATTTCCCAAATTTATTTGCCATGGAATGCCGCATTAATGCAGAGGATCCGGCTCATGGATTCCGCCCTTCTCCAGGTAAGATACTTAACATTCATATGCCAGGCGGTCATGGCGTTCGAATTGACAGCCATGTGTATGCGGGCTATACTATTCCACCAAACTACGACTCTATGATTGCTAAATTGATTGTGAGTGGACAGTCACGTGAAGAGGTAATCACCAGAATGAAAAGAGCTTTGAGTGAGTTTGTTATTGAAGGCGTTAAAACCACCATTCCATTCCACCTGAAATTAATGGATAATGCTGTTTTCCGTTCCGGAAAATTTACCACGAAATTCTTAGAGACTTCATTTGATTTTTCGGAGTTAAAATAGAGTAGTCAGGATGTTCACAAATAAAAAAGCCATCTAAACTAAGGATGGTTTTTTTGTTCATTACCGTGTCAAATAGATAGCTATAAATCACCGTCATTTTTCTTTTCATCTAACAAAATCAAGTTTTAGTATGCTATTTGAGAAAAATAGTATTCAACCCAATAAGGCTGTCCGACCTGCTTTACCGGCTGGATTTGTTATTGATTATGAAATAGGCTTTCTGTTCAACTTTAGCTCGAACAAGTCGACTCGTTTTGATCTTGAACCTCTATTGGTCTACAATAAAGGGAAAAACCCGGAGTACAAAAGGATATCGCTACAAGCTGAAAAGGGACTGGCCTTTCTTCAACCATTGGAAGATTCTTTTTACCATGATTTACTTCAGTTCTCAGATGCCAATCTCATACACTGGATGTCGGCCACTGGCAACCGTTTCATCCGCAACGTTAGCACAGGTGGCTGGGCACATGCGTCTACGCGTGAGCTAATTAATTTGCGTAAACATTATATACACCTTCTGCACCTGCTTTGGCCAACCCTAAGGGCTTCATCCCATGTTTTTATTCTTACAAATGGGCGTTTCGATAACACTTCTCTGCAACCACTCTCACTCGGAAAGGAAATTGCCAACATCCAGTTCAGCGCTGACCGCGAACGAGAAAAGATCATACTTAAAACACATCTTTTTCTCAATGATCAGGAATCAAAAATCAATCTGATAGGAGGCTTCCTTCTGGAATTGAATAGTACCCTTTACCTTCCTCCCGTTGGTGAGGCCTTAACTATCCTCGATTTATTTAAGAAAGGTTCGCTACAGTTTCCTTTATCCGAAAAGAAAGAAGTGATCAGTAAATATTTATTGCCCAGGCTTGATACTTACAAAATAGCCTTTGGCGATAAATTGAATACAGAACTAATAACACCAACCGTGCAATCACGTGTTCGGCTCAGCGAACTTAATGAAAGCAACCTCATGATTCGCGCGGAGTTTATCTACGAGGAAGAAGTGATTGAATATGATGATGAAGCTAGGGTAGTTGTAGAACAAAATGAAAAAATAAAAATCATCCAACGGAATAAGGAAGAAGAGAAAAAATTGTATGAATATTTGCGCACGCTTCACCCCTCCTTCGCAAAGCAAAATAACAATTTGTTTTACTATCTCCCCTTCGCGGAAGTGATGAAAGGTGGCTGGTTTATCAGCATGATGCGCAAGGTGCAGGAGCAAGGATATTCCATTCACGGCTGGGCAGAGCTAAAAAAATTCAAATACTCAGCACATACCCCAAAATTTAACATTGCTGCAACATCTGAAATAGATTGGTTTGATTTAAAAGTTACTGTTCAATGGGGCGACCAGATGATATCTCTAAAAGAGATTCGTAACGCCATTCTCAATTGGCAGGATACGATCATGCTAAATGATGGCACACTAGGACACATCCCAGAAGAATGGGTGAAGCAATACGGCCTGTTACTCAGCGCAAGCAAAGAAGAAAATGGAACGCTTAGAGTAAGTAAGCTTCATTACACACTACTGGAAGATATTCTTGATAAGCTGGATGGAAAAGCGCAACAGGAAATTGAAATGCGCAAGCGTAAGTTGCTGGACTATGATGCCGTTGAAAAAGTTCCGCTATCACCTGAGATAAAAGCTACGCTGCGTCCTTACCAGACCTCCGGGTTTCACTGGCTGCAGGCATTGGACGAGTTAAGTTGGGGCGGTTGCCTGGCCGATGATATGGGTCTTGGCAAAACTCTCCAGGCCATCTCCTTCCTTCAGTTCGTGAAAGAAAAATATCCAGGCAGCACTCAGTTGGTGGTATGCCCTACCTCCTTGATATTCAATTGGGAAAATGAATTACAAAAGTTTTGCCCCGCACTCAAGTTCCACACTTACTATGGAATGCAACGTGAGTTCACGGAAGCACACTTTGAGGAATATGATATTGTACTTACCTCGTATGGCCTTGTACGCAATGACCTGGAAGAACTCTCCAGCTTTTTGTGGCACTATATTATTTTAGATGAAAGCCAGGCGATAAAAAACCCCGATGCACGGGTAACAAAAGCGGTACGACAGCTTCGCTCGGTAAACAGGATCATCTTAAGCGGTACGCCCATTCAAAATAACACCTCCGACTTATTTTCACAGTTTAATTTTCTCAACCCTGGCTTATTAGGCAATCGCGAATTTTTCAACCGTGAGTTTGCTATACCCATTGATAAGTTTGGTAGTAAGGAAAAGACACAACATCTCAAAAAACTTATTCATCCATTCACGCTTAGGCGAACCAAAGAACAGGTGGCAAAAGACCTTCCTGACAAAACCGTAACAATACTCTGGTGCACAATGAATACCGAGCAACGCAAACTGTATAATCAGTACCGCGATGGCTACCGCACCAGGCTGCTCAAAAAAATTGACGAAGAGGGTATTGGTAAATCTGGCTTAGATGTGCTAGAGGCATTGCTTAGGCTTAGGCAAATTTGCGATCACCCGGCATTGGTAACCAAAAGTGAAGAAACACTGGAAAGCTCCGTCAAAATTGAAGAGTTGATACGTGAGGTAACAGAAAATGCAGGCAACCACAAACTGCTGGTGTTCTCGCAGTTCACGCAAATGCTCCAACTCATCAAAATGGAATTTGAAAAAGTAGGAGTAACATATTGCTACCTTGACGGGAGCACACCACTACCGAAACGAAAAGAACAAGTAACAAAATTCCAGGAAGATGAAAATGTGAAAGCGTTTTTGATTTCTCTTAAAGCGGGTGGTGTTGGTCTTAACCTAACGGTTGCCGACTATGTCTATATCGTTGACCCCTGGTGGAACCCTGCTGCCGAAATGCAAGCCATTGACCGCGCTCATCGCATTGGCCAAAAGCGAAAAGTATTTGCCTATAAAATGATTTGCAAAGACAGTGTAGAAGAAAAAATACTTCAACTTCAAGAAAAAAAGAAAATGCTGGCAGACGACCTTATAAAGGAAGATGCTGGTTTTGTTAAAACACTGTCGCGAAACGATATTGAGTTTTTGTTTGGGTGATTGTTACAAAACTTACTTCTTAGGTGGCTCTTCCTTTTTAGGTTCTGGAGCTTGAATTGTCACTTGCTTAGCTTTAGCTTGTTCAGCCATTAATTTCAACTCGGCTTCAGTCTTACCTCTTAAATACTCTGGGAGTTCCATGCCTGCCATATTGAATATCTCTTGAAGAGGCGGAACAGATTTATATAACCCAGAAATAAAATTGGAAGTAGAGTTCTTACCATCCGCTGAATTTCCAGAACCACTATCCCAAACGGTAATCTTATCAATTTTGATGTTCTTGATCGCTTCAGTTTGCAAACGAACCAATTCAGGAAGTTTATCAACAATCAATAACAAGACGGCATCGCGTGAATTGTTGCCGGCTGCCTTTACGATTTGTTCCAAACCCTGTGCTTGCTTTGTTAAGACTTCAAGTAAACCTTGCGCCTCTGCTTGTCTCTTAAACAAGATAGCATCCGCATCACCTCTTGCCTTCCTTCTTACAACTTCTGCTTCTGCCTCAGCTGTAATTTCAACTTTCTCTTTATTGATTTGAGCAGGAATCACAATGTTTGCATTCTGTGTGGCACGATCCCTTTCTGCTCGGGCACTCTCCGCCTCTTGTTCAGCAGCATACGCTTCTTCCAATGATTTAGCAAGTTGAACTTTTTCCGAAGCGGTTGCTAGTTTTAATGCTTCCGCTTCGCGTTGCCGCCTGGAAGCATCTGAATTGGCAACTTTAATCTTAGCTAAGTTTTCTCCTTCCACCGCCATCGCCTGGGCATCGGCCACTTTAACACGCTGGTCTTGATGCGCATTGGCTTCACCAATTGAACCATCTCTGTTTCTCTCCGCAACAACTTTCTTAGCATCGTTAATGGCCTTGGCGGCTGCTTCTTTTCCTAATGCTTCAATGTAACCAGATTCATCTTTGATATCCGTTACGTTTACGTTAATCAGTTTTAAGCCAATCTTTTTTAATTCTGCCTCCACGTTGGAAGCAACGTTGGCCAAAAATTTATCGCGGTTACTGTTGATTTCCTCAATGTCCATCATGGCCACCACCAATCTCAACTGCCCGAAGATGATATCCTTAGCCAAATCATGAATGCTTTCTTTGCTCAATCCCAAAAGGCGTTCTGCAGCATTTTCCATCACACCAGATTCAGTTGAAATACCAACTGTAAATCGTGACGGAACGTCTACACGTATGTTCTGACGACTTAATGCACTGGTCAGATTGACTTCAATTGAGTTTGGAGTTAGATCAAGAAAAGAATAGTCCTGAAACACCGGCCAGATAAAAGCAGCTCCTCCGTGAATACACTTAGCAGAACCTCCACCCACTTTTCCGTACACCACCAATACACGATCTGACGGACATCGCTTATACCTTCGTAAAATGGTGGTAATCATTACAAAGACAAAGAGGCCAACGATAGCCAATATTGGAAGTGTATACATATTAAAAGGTATTTAATTTTCAGTTACGAGCAGGATGTTGTCATTTATGACCTTGGAGACTTTAATCAATTTTCCAGACGGAATTTCATGGTCACTATCAGTCATGGCATCTAAGGTGCGAAGAGAGCCCATCACTTTTATTTGGACTTTACCTAAGCTGGATCTCTGAGACGGAATGGTAAGATAAACCTCCCCGACCACTCCAACGGCTTTTTCCATTCTCATCGTTCCATTAGCGCCAGCCTTTGAAATCATATAAAACATGCCTGCCATGATTGTCATCATACTAAGCCCAGCGGCAGATGATATTAGTAGTGTTACTGGTTGCGAAAAACCTGCATCGATACAAGCAATTCCTGTCCAGGAAAAGATGGTAAAGAACCCCACCATGTTTTTAAGCGTCAGAAACTGGAAAGAAATACCATGATCTGTTTCGATATCAACATCAACTGTGCTATCAGTGACATCACCACCAAGAAAGGAAAGAACAAGTTGGAGTAAAAAGAAAATAGTGAAAGGCACTGCAATGCACCAATAAATTTTTAGGATTAAGCTTAAGCCCTCCCACCACGTATTAAAACCTTCCATAGACTTTTGAAATTACTTGGAAATTCATGAACTGCCAAATAAAAAAGTAACCATGTCGAGAATGTCATAAAACAAAAAACCCTTCGACAAGTCGAAGGGTCTCAAGGGTTTAGGATAGGAAAAATTATACGTATTGGTTTAGCATCACTGGCATCACCAACATCAAAATATCTTCGTTTTTCTCCTTTTCAGCAGGTGTTATTACACCAGCTTTGTTAGGAGCTGACATATTCAACCTGATTTGATCGGTATCCAGATTAGACAACATCTCAACGATAAACTTTGCATTGAATCCTATTTCAATGTCTTCTCCTTCATGCTCGCATGAGAGTCTTTCGTTTGCTTCGTTGGAGAAATCTAAATCCTCCGCTGAAACCTGAAGTTCACTTCCCGTGATTTTCAAACGAACCTGATGAGTGGTCTTGTTGGCATAGATAGAGATACGTTTCAAAGAGCTAAGGAAATCAACTCTGTTGATGGTCATCTTGATTGTGCTGCTTGCTGGAATTACGTTTTCATAATCCGGGAAACGCTCGTCAATCAAACGGCAAATCATTCGAATGTTTCCAAACTTGAAGAATGCATTGGACATGTTAAAGTCAATGCTAACATCGGTATTTTCAGTTGGCAGTGTTGCTTTTAACAAATTCAACGCTTTTCGAGGAATAATAATGGAGTTACCATTTTCAGATTTCAAATCCGTTCTGCGATAGCGAACCAAACGGTGTCCATCTGTAGCTACAAAAGTCGCATTCTTCTCACCGAGGTTCATGTATACACCGGTCATCGCTGGACGAAGCTCATCGTTGCTTGTGGCAAAAATGGTATTATTCACAGCACGTGCAAGCACTTCTGATGAAACTGAAGCTGAAAAGTCATTCGATACAGAAGGCACTTTAGGGAAATCCGTAGCATTCTCTCCTGAAAGCTTATATCGGCCATTATCAGAGCTTATTTCGATGCTATAGGTAGACTCATCAATTGAGAAGGTTACTGGCTGATCAGGCAGGTTCTTCAATGTATCTAATAAGATTCTGGCAGGCACCGCAATATTTCCTTTTTCCTTCGACTCCACCGTGATTTCGGTAATCATGGAAGTCTGTAAATCAGACGCAGTTACTGTGAGGTTACTCTTTTCAATTTCAAAAAGAAAATTTTCAAGAATAGGTACAACAGGGTTTGTAGTGATTACTCCGTTGATATTAGAAAGCTGCTTTAGGAGGTAGCTAGAGTTGACGATAAACTTCATTGGAAATCAGTGGTTTTTTGGTTGTCAAGGCGGTAAAGGTAGAAAGAAAAACTAATTCAGAAAATGGATGGATTTCCATGCAAAATCGCTCAGCCCAAAACCATTTATTCGGAGTTTTTTATTTTGAGTTAGTTGCAGTTTTGTATGAGAAGGTTGTTATCTGAGATTGAAAAAGCCTCTTTTCCTCGCAATTGGGAGGATATTATTCCTATTAAAAACGACAGGTTGATTTTCATCAAGCCTGCCCACCACATTGGGGTCATTTTTAACCGGTGCAAATAGGTCTAGCGAATAGGCTTTGTCGGCAATGTCCTTGACTTCAATCCGGAAAGCAGGACTTGTTTGGAGGAGACTGTCGTACAAATCAGAGAATCCGGGCTTGATGAACTGAT
>JANOQK010000053.1:0-4933 GCA_031414855.1 Bacteroidia bacterium
AATCACCAGATAGACACCGGATCTTAAATCGCTGGTTTCAAAAGTTCTGACCATTCTGGGTTCTGTTTTGTCCAGTAACATTGGCTGAATAACTTCACTTCCAAGAACAGACAACATTTGTATTTCAACATGGCCTTGTAAATTATTGTCGATGGTCACGTTGAGTTGATGGCTGCCAGGATTAGGGAATAGAGTTATTCCTGCGGCAAATGAATCAGGCTCTACAGCCGTAACATTTTCTCTCACGTATATAGTGGTAGTAGCCGTTTTATTACAAAGGTCGAGACCGGAACCGGAGGCCGTGTAGGAGGTGGTTACCAGAGGGCGAGCGATCAATTGTGGACCCGCGAAATTAGTCACCGATCCATCCGCAGCACTCCATACAAAAATACTGGCACCTCTTCCATTGAGTTGCACCTCTTCTCCGGAATAGACTAACGTTTTGGATGCTGATACTTGCACCGAAGGATTCATTCCAATAATAGGTTGTATGTTCATGGCAATGTTAGCTCCAAATGCAATAGCATAAGGACTCCAAATCCCTGTCTGATCCTGAATCCAGGAGGTTGAATTGGTAGATTCGCCATCCGCTGTGGATTGAATCGCTAACGAATTCCCATCCGTATAATTTAATTCAATACCTACTTGAAATGGCTTACTAAATACCGGTGTTTCACGATCCAGGATGATCGTGGTTGGCCTGTTGTTGGCAATATCTTCCTGAATTTGTTTTACCAAAACTACTTTTCGTTCAATCACTGAACCGGGGGCGCGCTGAGGTCCGCGGGCATTCCAAACGATTACTGTTATGGTCGCCTCTTCACTTACCGATATAACTTTTCCAAATTGAATTTTTACACCGCTTATAAATTCATATCCCAATGTATTTGCAAAAAACTCAGAAACAGCTTTGCTCTTTAAACTGTTGTGGCCAGTTAGGTTACCTGTGTAGGTTCCATAATTGGATAATGGAATAAAAGAAGGAGTGGAGCCATTGTTAAAATTAGTTGTCGTGTTACACAATCCTTCCTCTGAAACGGTGATGAAATTACTTTTCTCGAATAATACAGACGAACCTAAGGTGTTTTTTACTTGTAAAGTGACTTTGTAAATTCCGGATATAGCGTAGGTAACGCGCGGATTGCGTTCAATGGAAGTACTGGGGTCACCACCAGCAAACGTCCAACTCCATTCGTTCGGAAAATTAGAGGAGAGATCAGTGAACGATATTTCACCTCCCAATAAAATTAATTGCTTGTCAGCTGTAAAGTTGGGCGTAGGAACATCTGCTACGACAGGGCTGCACAGGTTAGCGTCAATCAAGGATTTTCTTCTCGGACTTAATTCAATCACTGCTTGCATCCTGGATTTTTGGCCTTTTGTAAAAATATTCATACAGGCATCGTTGCTGTAATCCATATAATTCTCCACCATGTTTGTACCACCACAACTAAATCTGCCTACCTGACAACCAGAGCTTGAACTGGCTGCCGGAGGAGTATCCGAGACAAAATCATCTGCGCAGCTTCCATCCCCCCAAATGTGACGCAGCCCAAGCCAGTGGCCTGTTTCATGCGACAATGTCCGGCCTTTGTTATAAGGAGCTTGCATGACTGGAAAATTTCCTTTGTCAACCGATCCAAAGGAAGAATACTGAACTACCACACCATCCGTAGACGCTGGTCCACCTGTTTGATTTAATCCCGTGAGACCTGATTGATCTGGAAACTGAGCGTAGCCCAACAGATTGGAACTGGTGCCACCAAATTTCAATGTCCATATATTGTAGAATAAGTTAGGATTCCAAACGGTGGTTGATTTTAAGGAACCTTCAATTTCTTCGCGCGTCCAGCTTGATTTGTTTCCATTGAAGCGATCAATGCCCGGCTCGGTCATAACGCTACCATTTTCATCCACAGGCGAAAGACAAAACTCTATTTCAATATCTGCCCCCACAGGATTGTCATTAAAGCCAGGTGTTCCTGTTTTTCTGCGGAAGTCCTCATTCAATACTTCAATCTGTGCTTTAATCTGTGCTTGACTAATGTTCAAGCCGGTTCCAATCGGTTCGCCATTGTGAATTACGTGCACAATGATGGGGATGTTTACCACACCAGCTTGTGTTTTACCAGCAGCATTTCTTGCATTGATCTCTCCGATTTTCTTTTTGATGGCGTGTTCAAACTCATCCAGGGTTTCCCGTTCCGGAAACCGGATTCTATTGATGCTATCCTGAGTCATGGTGGCGCAGGTGCGAATAGGGTCCGCTATGACATTACCTAATTGACTCCAGCCTGTCTTTACAAGTCCTACTGTTAGCACAAATACAAAAAGAATGCGGGCCTTCATACTTCCTTAATTACTCTTGAATATTCAGTTATGGCTAAGATCATTTGTGAGTCTTATTTTTTCAATTTTCATCTGTAGATTCAAAATGAATGCGGTAGCTGGATGAGTTTTCCTCATCTAGAAAAATTTCAATTTCTAATTTTTTCTTCTTTGCTTCTCTAACAATAAAAGGCAAACCAGACTCTGTAAAGAAAGGAAGAACCATAGTCAGGGTCGCAGATGCATTGTTAAAACTCCATGCATCGTTAATGACATCCGACTCATCCGATGAACATTTTTTTGCGCCTGTGATCGCTTTATAAGCACGCTCGGAACCTGCATAGAAAATATACTGATCATCAGAAGCACAGGAAAGATTAAATGTTTCTTCCACCGCACCGTCAAGCGTATATTCTATAAATTTTAGCTTCCATGTTTTTGAATTCTCCCCGGTAAAAACTTTGGTGTATTCATACGGAGTGGGGGTGATCTCTTCAGTGCATGAACTGAAAACAAGAAGAGTGAGGCTAGCAAATAGGAGTAGTTGTTTACTCATATCAGTTCGGAGTTAAGGTAAATGAAACTTCAGGCTGGTCTTCAAAATCAACAAGAATAATGGTCATGATAATTTTACGAGTAGTAGGATCCACCACCCCGCTGCCTTTTATAGTGGCTACTTCAGGATTAATGTTTTCTTCTTCTTGTTGGGGAATGGTGATGGTATTGTCACCGTTGTCTACAAACTTTAGATCCATTTCGGTGGAAGAGGTGAAGATATTGATGTTCCAGTTGGAAAGCGTATAGATTTCACAATCGGAACTTGTAATGGTAATATTTTCTATTGGAGGCGAGCCTCTTGTTCCAGTGTATGTGCCACCCAGTATGCAATCATCTACAATGGTAAACGTGAATGTTTTGCCAATAAAACTTTCACCCTGGCCTACTTGCAAGGTTGGGGCACTTACATTTTGAAGTGTGAAGACAATGTCTTGAGTCCGTAAAATATTATTGGCATTGTTAATAAGTTGGATTTTTATGGTTCCAACATATTCTCCTTTTTTAATCGTTATTTTTTCACGATTGGTTAGAATCGTGTAGTCAATGCCTTCACGGGCACTGCCGCTGATTTTATAGTTTACACTAATATCTTCTTCCAATGCTGGTCCGGCATTGTGTACTTCAATTTCAATGACTTTACTATAACTTTCTCTTTTTGTTTGCTCCGCCTCTGTGAATCGCACAAAATATGGACCCGTGAAAATAACAGGCACAGTTTCACAGGAAGAAACCGCGAGTAGAAGTACATAAAGAAATAACTTTTTCATTTCAAATCGACTACACAATTCATAATTCTAAAATGACACATCTAAAATCTAATACCCTGGATTTTGATTTCCTGCCAAAGCCGGATTATTTTGAATTTCGCGCTGAGGGATAGGCCACACTTCAAATTTATCCTGCCAGTTAGCAGAATAGATTGGCATAACAACTTTCACACGGCCTGTTCTTACCAGATCGTACCACCTGTTTCCCTCATAGGCAAGTTCATAAAGTCTTTCATTTTCAATCAACGCTATCATCTGACTTTGATTGGCCGAAGTGATGGTTGGAGCATTGGCACGTGATCGCAGCACATTGATATCTTCTTGAGCACTGCCAGCTCCTGTGACTTTGTTTTGTTGTGCCCGCGCCTCTGCGCGAATAAGATACATCTCGCCAAGCCTCAGTGCTACCACGTTGTTATTGTCCTGATCGGCTGTGCCATATTTGGCCACTGACCAACCATTATCATTGCCTTTTAGTTGATTCACGTTAAAAGAAATGGACGAAAACCGGTCGCCAGATTCAATAGAAGAAAGTGCAACTACTGCAGGATTGGATGGAATGATTTCCCTTCTTCCAACAAATAGATTGTTTAAACCAATGTTGCCATCTGTGCCTGGGTCATCAGCAAGTGTATAACCTACTTCCAGAATAGCTTCATCTGTAAAATCTTCTTTTACTAAGGTTTCAAATTTTGCTTCGAGTTTATATTGGTTAGAGGCAATAACCTCAGAAGCTAATTGTTCGGCCTTAGCAAAATCTTTTTTGTACAAGTAGAACTTAGCCAACATGGCTCGTACAGTAAATTCACCCACATAAGCCGGACTGGAAGGTTCCACCGGCAGTTTGCCCAATGCCTGTGTGAGATCATCTAACACAAAAGCTAAAATTTCTGCCTCGCTGGCACGCGCAATATTTCGGTTAGCGTCAATGGCGGTTTCAGTTACCTTAGGCACACCTCCAAATGTATGTAGGGCAACGAAGTAAGCATATCCACGAATGAAGTGTGCTGTACCCATCACTCTGTTTAGGTCGGAAGTTTTTACTCCAGGAACGGTGGGAAGTCTTTCCAAAATGAAGTTGGCAATGTATACAGTGTTATAGATGCTGCTCCACAAATTGGTAGCTGAGGCATTGGCCGAGGTAATTTGTTTTGTGCCTAATTCACGATACTGTGTAAACGTTCCATTGTGAATCAACATATCGGCAGTGGCATCTCCTGCGATAACGGTGGCCGGTACTATATTTCTGAATGCACTGTAAAGACCAATCTCCACATTGG
>JANOQK010000054.1:0-15154 GCA_031414855.1 Bacteroidia bacterium
CGGATATTTTTTCATGCCAGTTACTTTGGCATCAATTCCCGAAGTAGCTGCTGGTGTAGGAGTCTGAGTCTGAGGTGCTGCTTCCTGGGTGTCTTTTTTTCTCTGACCAACAACAGTTAAAGCAGCAAACAGAAAAACAAGGATGGATAGTTTATTCATGCAAGTCAATTTTAGGCCAAGTAAATTCAAAGTAGCACCATTCGCAAGGGAAAAGTTAGATGCGAGCAGGTAGTTATATTAACGGTGTTGTTGGAGATTATTGAATTCCATTATCATAATGGCTGTCTTCTTTAACCGTGATATACTCTGGAGGCAACAATCAAATTATTTTTGATTTCCAGGACTTCGGCCACCCGTATATCTTCATCATCGGCTACTTTTCTGGTATACTCCATAAAAACACGCTCCCTATTGGCGGTAAATGAGGTGGCTTCATATTGCAGAGTTATCAATCTATCGAACGCGTCTTTCCACCAAGAGCGCAGATTCTCCTTGCCTTTAATAAGTCCTTTGGTCTCAGGATGTCTCACCTTCAATTTTGGACTATAATGCACAGCATCATCGGCATATAATGAGAGTAACTTCTCAAGATTGTGTTCATTGAAGGCAGCGAGCCAATTTTTTGCAATCAGAAGTTGGGCATCACTCATGCTGGCTAAATCAACTTATCCTGCTTTGCCCTACCAATCGCTTCCGATTTGCTTCTCACCTGAAGTTTCGAATAAATATTTTTAATGTGTGTCTTCGAGGTCTCTTTCGAAATAAAAAGTTCCTCTGAAATTTGGGTGTAGGTTTTGCCTTCTGAAATAAGTTGAAGGATCTCCGTTTCACGTTTAGTTAACGGACTGTTGGGGTTCACATGATAATTGTCGATCACCAAGCGTGCAATCTTGCTACTCATAGGAGCGCCTCCTCTTACAATTTCGTCTAATGCTGATAATAGTTCAAGATAGTTGGCACTCTTGGTAATATAGCCGGATGCGCCTGCCTTCAGCGCTTCGAATACTAATTCGCTGTCTTCATACACGGAGACCATAATGATCTCCGAGCTTTGACTCTTATCTTTTATGATCTTCGTTCCTTGTATGCCGCTCATGCCACCGGGCAGGCCAATGTCCATCAATACGATATCCGGCTTGTCCTGATTGAGATGTTTGATGGCCTCTTCGCAGGTAGCGTAAGCATTTACTACAAAGAACCTTTCAGAACTATTTACAATTAAAGCAAAGCTGTTGCGGATTTCGGCATCGTCTTCCACAATCAAAACTCTTTTTTTAGCGGGCGTTGTCATACACTTTATTTTTTTGAATTTTAAAAATCAAACCAATACAGGTTCCTTTATTTTCACTGCTTATAATGTTCAACGTGGCGTGAAGTCTTTTGGCACGCGAATTCATATTCCGGAGGCCATTCACCTTGGTTACTTCCTCCTGTTGAAATCCACTACCATCATCTTCCAACTTCATTTCATACTGATCATTATTCCGTTTCAGGCTAAAGGCAACATTTTGAGCGTTGGAATGAACAAATACATTCGTCATGGCTTCCTTGAAGATGAGGTTGGCCTCGCGTCCGAAACCATAAGGTAAGCGAACTACTTCGTCTTTCAATTCATTGAAGGCACGAAACTTAATGGCTTTTTCTTCAAAAAGCTTCTCTCCGAAATCCCGAATGTGGAGAAATAATCTGGAAAGTTCATCATTGACAGGGTCAATGCTCCAGATAAAATCACGTGTACCCGAATATAAATATTTGGCCGAGTCCTCTACTTTATTGTATAGAAGTGAAGAATGTCCATTGGCCTGCAATTTCATCTGGCTCACATAATTAATGATACGGGTAAGCTGATTGCCCATTTCGTCATGAAAATCGCGGGCAATTTCTTTGCGCAAACTGTCCTGCTCCTGCTGACGTATTCGTTGAGTCTCCAGCATTCTATTGATATTCCTTCGAACGCGGAAATACAAATAGATTGAAATCAAGCCTATAATAATAGCAGCCACCACTACCTGAAAGGCACCTGTTTGATAGAACGGTGCTTTGATTACGAAAGAATATTCGAGTGGCTTACTCTCCCAACTTCCTTGACTATTTGTAGCCAATGCTTTAAATACATAACTGCCAGGAGGTAAATTGCCGTAGGTAGCATGCTCTATAGCCGAAGGTTGTGACCAGGTCTTATCATAGTTTTCCAAAAAGTATTTGAACTGAACAGATTTTGGATAACGCTTATCAACCCGATTGAAACGAAACGTAATATGATTCTTGGTAGACGGTAGAATGGGGCGCGATGGAATCTTAAAGAACCCATTAAAATTTTCAGAAAACTCACGAGCGCTGACCTGATCATAAAATATTTCAACAGCAGTCAGATGTAAATCAAAAGAGTTACCCCTTCTCGTAAGGTTGTTGAATTGGTAAATGCCATCCACCAATCCAAAATATTTTTCATTCCCCAGGTAAAAAGCATTTCGATTAGTTTCTACTCCCGCAAGACCATTGTCATAGCCAAATGACAAGTTCTCCACAATGTTCAAGTCTTGGTCAAGCTTTATCCGTGTAATGCCCTTTTCTGTTCCAAGCCAAAGTTGATCCTCTTCATCGGCAGCCACAAAATTGATGAAGTCCGAAGGCAAACCGTCTCTAGAGTCAATTATTCTTCTGGTTTTAGAAATTGGATCAAAAAGCATAACACCAGCGCCTCCCGAGCCAATCAAGAGCCATGTCTTTTTATATTCATTTATCGATTGAATTACTGTATTGGAAAACTCAGGTAGCGAAATTGTACTAACGCTATCATTCTTAATAGCATTCAATCCATATTCACTTCCGCTATAAATTGTTTTATTAGCAGAAAAGTATTTGATGGCTGCCACATTGCGTCCATTAAGCCCGTCTTCCGTAGTAAAGTTTTTAAAAACTGATCCATTGTAATAACCTACTCCGCCACCAATTGCACCGTACCAGATTTGACCTTTATCATCAAGATCAATACAATTGATATCGTTGCTCGAAATTCCATTTTCACGAGTAAACCAGATGAATTTATCCAGCTTTTCATTGTATTCTCCCAATCCTGAAGACGAACCTAACCATATAGTACCTTCCTTACCTGTTTTAATCGCATTCACGGTATTATCGTTTAGCGAGTTAGTGGGGTACGAAGAAATTTTTCCTTCCTCTATTTTCCAAAGGCCATGTTTAGAGGAACCGATCCATGCCCCCCCAGTTTTGCTTTTTTCGATAGCCATTACGCCAGTCTGCAGTTTAGAACCAACTCGGTCAAAATCCTGCATGAAATATTTATAGAGACCATTTCCTGAACTTCCCAACCATGTGTTACTCTCCGCATCCTGAAAAATCTGAGTGATGCCTACCTCTTTTATAACAGTATCAATCACATGAACATCATCCTGATCATATTCCCGATACAGTCCCTTTTCGGAATTGGTCCAGAAAAAATTATGAACGGTATCAAACTGAATGATGTGGTTTTTCACATTAATTTTTCTCTTCGTAATTTCTCGTAAATCAAAATTGATTGAAAAATAACCTTGTTCAGTATTCACCCATGCTTCATTCTTGTAGTTGAAAATGTTTCTAGCCTGGTTGAATTTTTCTTTGTGAGATACTATATACTCTCCACGTTTTGAACGCACCAGAAAACTAGTATCATTAAGGTATAAGCAAATGTCTTTGTTAGGTAAAAGGTGAGTATACAAAATTGTTTTATCGCCCAATACCCTGTTGTCCCAATAGTAAACGGAATCCTTATAAATCTTTCCTAACCTTCCCTGATTATTCACTAAGAAAATCGTGTCCTTAAGTTCGAATATTCTTCGTACTCTTCGCCCTGTATAGGGTGGCACAGGTGGTTGAAATATAGTGAAGTCAGTTCCATCAAACCTGGTGATACCTCGTGGGTGAACAATCCAAAGATTTTGTCTGGAATCGAGTTTGAGATAATTAATAATATTACTAAGTAGTCCATCGCGAGTTGTATAGACTTTAAACTCACGCCCATCAAATCGCGCAAGCCCTCCGCCTTGTGTTCCTATCCACAAATATCCATTTGAATCTTCAATGATAACGTTGACCTGCGATTGAGGCAGTCCGTCCACTACTGTATATTGACGCAAAGAAAATTGCTGCGCAAGTGAGGGCAGGTTGATCGCAATTAAAAAAAATGACAGAAACCAGACCTTGTGCATAAACATCTGTTTGTAAAATACGTGTAATTGCCGCAAAGGATATGTACCGCAATTTACGTCAATATTTGAGCAGAACTCGCATCAAATCCATTATTGAGTAAAGCCCTTGATAATAAAAAAAAAGCTTTTCAATGCAACCCCAGTGCACCGGGGGAAGTCTTAGTGTTAATTTTCTAAACATACTCCCTGATGATAAAAAATTACCTGTTAGTTGCGCTTCGCAACTTGAAAAAGCACTTCAGTTATTCAGTTATCAATGTAGTTGGGTTAGGTCTTGGGCTAGCGACATGTTTGCTGTTGCTCACATGGATACGGCATGAGCTAAGTTACGATAGCTTCCACACCAAAGCGGATCGGATTTATCGTGGATCTTTGGAATATAGTTTCGGAGGACAGACATCAAAAACATCCGTTTCACCTACCGCTCTCTTGCCAGCTTTACAAAAGAATTTTCAGGAAGTGGAAAATGGCGTACGGGTTTATAATCCTTCCTCTTACAATCCCTACATCGTGCGGATGGACGACAAACTTTTTCAGGAGGGTAAGTTCTATTTTGCGGACAGCACGTTCTTTGAGGTATTTACGTTTTTCCTCATTAAGGGTAATCCCGACAAAGCTTTAACAGCACCGCGCTCAGTCATACTTACTGAAACAATGGCTAAAAAATATTTTGGCAATGACGATCCAATGGGTAAAGTGCTGCAGGTGAATAATAAAAATGATTATACCGTTACGGGGCTCATGAAAGATGTCTCGGATAACTCACTTATTAAATTTGATTTCCTCGCTTCTTTCTCTTCGCTCCCTGCAGCCACTGAGCAAATCTGGTGGAGTGCTAATTACCAAACGTTCTGCTTGCTCGCTTCAGGTGCCGATATACATGCACTGAGCGAAAAAACAAATGAACTGGTGAAAAAAGAGCTCGGTTCTGAACTTAGCAACCCCGGAGATTATGTGAAATATAACTTCATGCCATTGACGGATATTTATTTACGGTCAGAAATGGATGAATCGGAAACAGTTGGAAGCATTCAGTATGTCTATATTTTTTCAGCCATTGCCTTTCTTGTGTTGATCATCGCCTGTATCAATTACATCAACCTCGCTACCGCCAAAGCTGCGGATCGCGCTAAGGAGGTGGGCATTCGAAAAGTGGTGGGTGCCGTGAGAAAACAATTGCTCACTCAATTCCTGAGCGAGTCGGTGGTGATCACCTTGTTGGCTTTTATGCTGGCCTTCTTCCTGGCAGAACTTACTCTGCCCCTGTTCAATTCCCTTACGGGAAAAAATTTCTCTCCTCTTACTTTCTTTGATCCCATATTTTTAGGCATCTCGATCATTGCGTTAGCGATCATTGCGCTCACAGCTGGTGCCTATCCTGCCTTCGCCATTACTTCCTTCAAACCTGTAAACATTCTCAAAGGAAATTTCAGGACATCCGGAAAGGGGATTTGGCTAAGACGATCCCTCGTGGTTTTTCAATTTTGTGTTTCCATTGTTCTGGTAATTGGCACCATTGTTATTCTCAAACAGGTTAACTTCATTCAGAAAAAAAGATTAGGATATGAAAAAGAAAATGTAATCATCTTGCCTCTGGACAGGAAGACGGAAGAAGTGTACAACCAGCTGAAAACAGAACTGGTGAAAAGCGGAAAGGCTGCCTATGTTGGGCGCGCCACAGAATCTCCCACAAAAATTTCAGGAGGATATGGGTTAACCATTGATGGGGGCGGATCCGACCGCGGTATGATCACCACGGCCACGTCAGCTGATATTGACTTTATTCCAGCACTGGGAATGGAAATGATAGCCGGAAGAAATTTTTCAGAAGCTGATTTTGTAAAAGCCAAGACCGACTCACTCTTTTCATTCATTCTAAACGAAACGGCATTGAAAGAGCTTTCGCTCGATCCGGAAAAAGCTTTAGGAACGAAAATGACATTAAGTGGTCGTAAAGGTGAGATCGTAGGAGTGGTTAAAGATTTTCATTTCTCCTCGCTACACGAAAAGATCAGTCCGCTTGTGTTATTTAATGAAGAGAACCAGCTCAATTATATTTTTGTGAAACTTACGACTGGTGACGTTAATAATACGCTCGATGAGTTAAAGAGAATCTGTGCGGAAGTAATCCCCCATCGTCCATTCGAGTATAAGTTTATGGACGAACAGTATCAGGCGCTATATGCTAATGAACAACGCATGGGCCAGATCTGCAGTGTGTTTGCAACGCTCACTATTTTGATTGCTTGTCTTGGATTATTGGGCCTGGTTGCTTTTGCTGCCGCTCAAAAAACAAAGGAGATCGGCATTCGCAAAGTGTTGGGTGCTTCTGCTGCGAGCATTGTATTACTGATTATAAGGGACTACACACGATTGGTGATCATCGCGATCGTGCTTGGCTTGCCTCTTGCTTACTATCTGATGGAAACGTTCTGGCTGGGCTCATTTGAATATAGAACCGATATGGGAGTTTGGCCATTTGTATCAGCGGCCATCGGGTGTATCGTTATCGCATTTGGTACCGCCACTTTTCAGGCATTAAAAGCAGCGTTTATAAATCCTTCGGAAACGTTGAGGAGTGAGTAAAATAGAAGGCATTGAGGCTTAGGCATTGGTCAGCGAATGTCTAGGTCTTAATTTCTAAGGCTCGATTTCTTATTCACTTATTTGATTGAATTAGTCATCTATGCCTTCCTTTGCCACTGATAAAATATCTTGATCGAATGCTGCCTGTTGATAGGACTTGATATATTCAAATTTTTCGACATACTCAAGACAAACTGCCAGTTCTCGTTCTATGCTCATGAAGATATGATTTCACGAATTTACTTTTTAAATTTTACACATTCAGAACCTCATAATTCGAGCAAAATGCCCCAGCTCCAATGCCCAATTCCTTGTGACTTTCCGTTTTACTTCGGATTATTACTCAGAATTCAGTCGCATGACCGATGATGAAATCCGGAAGGAACAAGAAATAGTAGAACGCTCAAAGAAAGACGCCAGGGCTTTTGGAGAGTTGTACGAAAAATATTTCGACCGGATATTCAACTATATTCTTCGCCAAACCGATGATGAAGAACTTTCTGGTGACTTGTGCTCTCAAACATTCATCAATGTACTCAACAATCTAAATCGCTATGAATTTCGAGGTCTACCCTTCTCCGCTTGGATTTATAAAATTGCCGGGAACGAAGTCAACAAACATTATCGCAAAAACAAAGGCAAGAAGATATTTAGCATTGAAGAATTAAAAGTAAAGGAACTGGTTGAACGAGCAGATGAAGGCTGGGATGAAGAATTGATTAACAAGTTAATCGACTATATGAAGGACTTGCCAACCGACATGTTACAAGTGCTTGAGCTTCGTTATTTTGAAGACAAAGACTTTAAAGAAATTGCTTTCATACTCGACATGACTGAAAGTGGTGCTAAGATGAGAACGTACAGAGCGCTGGATAAGCTCCGTAAGAATTTTAATATTAAGGTGAAGTACGATGAGTAGACATGAAATACGTTTACGCAGAAAGAAATTGACAGCTCGAGGCACAGAACGCTTCCGTAATTATGATGCAGTGCTTAAAAGTCATGAGGAAAATCAGCGACTGAAAAAAGTATTGAAGGTATTTACACTTTTTGCCATTATCCTTGCTCTGGTCATGCTCATCATAATCGTCATACGTTGGGAGAAACGAATAATGCCACAGCATGAAAAAGAAAATCCTGTAAGAACACTACCCAAATCTTGACAAATTATTTTAAGAGTTGTACTAAATCCAGAATAAGTACAAACCATTTTTATGATTATAAATCAGGAGCATTAGTTAACCCGATGCACTTCATTCAACTGTCCTCCTGCTAGCAGCGACTTCAACAATTGAATTTCCTTTTCCATGGAGTTCTTTTCCCTCTCTAATTGTTCTTGAATAGCCTCCATCTCTTCAGCATTCTGTCTAATTTCTTCTTCTTGTGAAGTAAGTTGCTCAGCCCGTTCGCGTGCCTCATTCAATAGTCGCGAGGTCTCGAGGTTAGTATTTTTATTCGCCACGATGGAGGCGATGTTTTCTGCTATCTTTTCCAAAAAATCGACTTGATATTTTTTTAGTTTCTGAAATGAGGCTATTTCAATAATTCCTTCCAACTTGCTTCGGATGGCAAGCGGTATTATAATCACATAGTTGGGAAGTGCTTCCCCAAGGCCAGATGTAATTTTGACATAGTCCACGGGAATATCTGTTAAAATAATGGTCGATCGCTCCAGTAAGCACTGCCCAATCAGACCCTGACCTGCATCAATCCGTTGATCAACATATTTCTTCTTTTCGTATGCGAACGTAGCAACTCGTTCGGCATAATGTGTTAGCTCATTTTGCTTCACCATGTAAAGTGCACCTTGATTGGCTCCTAAATAGTTTACCAATAACTTGATAATTTTGTCGCCTAATGCGGTGATCTCCTCATTTTCTGCTTTTAATAAATCGTTTAGCTGTGCAGCTCCAACATTATTCCAATTAATAATCACTTGTTCATTGTGTGAAGTTACCAACTGCCTTTGCATGCTAATCAGTGATCGGGCGAGAATATCATCTGTGAATAGACTGTTGTAGCTGGCGTTTATATTCCCCTTTCCAAGGTCTTCTGAAAAACTTTGAGCGGCCTTCATCCGGTCCAACAGTTGATTAAAGGCTGCCTTTGTCTGACCTATTTCTTCGCTGCTTTTTACAAGTAATTTGGGAGGAAAGATTCCATCTGATAAATCTTTCATCGCCTTTCTAAGCTCCTTAATAGCCTTAGTAATAACACCTGAATAAACAACTGTAAGGACTATACCCAATGCAAGTTGCACGATAAATAATGTGATAAGAATCGCCATCGACTGCTGTTTAAACAATCTGCTTTTTTCTTTAATGTGAATGCGCAGATCTTGTATTGATCCTTTAAGTGTACTCAAATGCTTATTAATATCGCCTTTCAAACCATCCGTTTCCATAAGGCCTATTTGGGAGTCAATATCTACAACGCTGTTAAATTGCTGCTGGTAATTCAAGAGGTTCTTAACGATGGCCTCACGGCCATCACTTACTGGTTCTTCTTGAACTGAGGCTATGAACTGATCAAACTTCTTGTTGAATTCAATTTGATATTTTAAATCCTTTCTTAGAAAGAAATCCTTTTCATGCCGCCTTAAAGTAAGCAGATCCGCCTTGTTGTAATTGAAAGTAGTATTCTCTACTTCATGAATTGCGCTTCGAAGCTGCCCTTCAAGACCAAAGTCTTTAAATCCACGCTTCCTGAAAAGGTCTATTAATTGGTTGAATTTAGCATCAAGAATGTTCAGCTCACTAGCTATTATTCTTGCACTTGAGAGGGTATCCAGAAGACCAACTGATCCTATTGCAGCTAATTCTTCTTGCACCAAACCGAGGTTCAGAGCGTAAGTCTCTACCAACGTGCTTCTATTGTGTTTATGGAAATCTGCATTTTTAAATCCGTCAAAAATAAAATACTGCGCTGCTGCATCCATTTCAAGCAGGTGGATATTGACTCCATCTACCTTTTCGCTTACCTGTTGATAGGAATCTATCCTATTAAGCGTATGGAAAAAGATCAGAAACAAAAGGGCTGTGAGAAGGAGAATACTACCGAACGCAAGCAGTAATTTGATTCTTAATTTAAGATTAAGAATCAGGTTAGAAATTTCCATGAATTTAAAAAAATAGAACTAAATAAAATTACAATCACACTCCAGACACAGATTGTCAACTAAAGAATAGCGACTTCTTTCTTCTGCGCATAGTAATCTTGTAGAGAAAAACTCCAAATAGCGGCACCAAAAAAATAAATAACAACCATGTTAACCTATTGGATCTTTTACTCTTGTAAGAAAGATCATAAACAGCCCAACAGGAAATCAAGAGGTGTAGAACAATTACAAAATAATTAAGCAATACTGAAATTTTCATCATAATTGGCACAAATAAAGCCACTATCTTTCAATCCTAAATTAAGTCCCTGTGATTAAATCATTATCCTGCTTACGGAAAAAAGTTTCTGACGGCTGCAACCGATTGCGAATTGAGTTGATAAGCTGTGTCACCTATTTCGCTTGATCGTTGCTTAACATTGTCACTTACAAATTCATTGAATACATTCTTATCAAATGGTTTTTTCAATATCGCTTTAAAGCCTGCGGCCATTACTTTTTTGTAACGAGGACGATCGATATGACAGGTAATTGCGATGGGCAAAAATATTGAATTAGAAATGAGTTCAAGGTCTTTTAAAAGTTCTATGCAGTCCAGATCGTCTTTCAACATCACATTCAGTAAGGCCACATCAAATGTATGGGTCCTTGCAAAGGCTTTTGCTTCTACCGCTGATGAAAGTGTTGTTACATTAAAATAAGGGGCAAGAAGTTTTTTTAGAATGAATCGATCTTCTCTTAAATCCTCCACAGCTAAAACATTCAACATATCAATACATTTTGTGCAAAAATAGGCTGGCACTAATGGATCCTTATTAAGAAATCGTGAAGAATGATCAATATCTATTAGAAGAATGTATTTTAATCCTAACTAGTAGACAATGGATTTGTAGAATTGCATCTAATGCAACTGTGCATAAATTGAATCTGGCAATCTTGGGCTATGTTTACGCAATATAAGGATGAGTGATTGGGTTTCTCTGCACCAAAAATGCAGAAGGGAAATAAAGCCATTATTGGAAATGCTTAGACATAAGCAATCTGAATTATCCTATACAGAATGGATAAGTGTTGTGAGGCGAACCGAGCATCAAATTATCAATTCTCCCGATCAATATTTTTCTGACCAACCTAAAAAAGGGATTTTAGATCTGATTGTTCATCATTTGTTCAATGAATTTCTGAGTGAATCGTTTTAAGACCTTCGTACTTCGTCCCCAAATCCTTATCACATTATCTCCACATTATTTTTTTTGGTGCAAAACTTCATATCTCGTCTAGCTTTAGGTGCCTAGCTTTGTACTATTAAACATTTCAAGGGCTACGTATACATGCCAGCGTCTACTGACAAAATAAGCATCAATGTTTGCTCAGAAACAGTTTTGCTAAATATGCAAGGCGAAGGGGTGAACACCGCGTTTGTTGACTGTGTTGAGCTGTTGGAAGAAAAAGAGGACGTTACTGTTTCCGTAAACAGCCAAGCGTGGGGAGACATCATGCATAGCCATACCTATGGTCCCTATTACTTTCTACGAGGTTTGAATTATCCGAGGAGAAAGATTCTAACGGTTCATGTTATCCCTGATTCGATTAAAGGTTCATTGCCCTACTCCACCATTTTGATGCCTTTTGTGAAATGGTACTTCAAGCAAGTATATTCATATGCCGATGTGGTGATTGCGATTAGCCCAATGGTAGAAACTGCCATAAAAAATCTTGGAGTAAAAAAACCCGTTATCCGAATTGATAATCCTCTGCATCTTGAAAAATGGAAACGAACCGAAGAACTCAGAGCCCGGGGTCGTACCCTTTTGGGGTTGAATGAACATGATTTCTGCGTTTTAGGTGTGGGACAGCTTCAGCAACGCAAAGGACCTGAAGACTTTATTGAAATCGGAAAACAACTACCTGGCGCACAATTTCGTTGGGCAGGCGGTCGCCCCTTTGGAGCGATGACGGAAGGTATTAAACGCCTGAACCAGAAGATCGCGGATGCACCTAGCCAAATTCAATTTGCTGGCTTATTTCCGTTAGAAGATATGCCTTGCATCTATGCGGCTGCCGATTTGTTTCTCTTCTTATCCCATCAGGAAAATTGTCCACTTGCACCTATTGAAGCAGCTGCATCGGGCATGCCTGTCATATACCGTGATATTGAAGAGTATAAGCATCTATACAAAAATGACTATTGGAAGGCTAGTACTAATTCCCAATTTGTTGAGTTCGTTAATAACCTCATGCTTGATCCACAGCTTTACAAAAGCGGCTTAGCTATTTCAGAAAATCTGATCTCCCAATTTGACAAGTCCTACATTCGGCAACAGCTCATGAGCCTTTATCGAAAAATAATGTCGGGCTCAGCTAAGAGACATTCAAAACAAAGAAATATGATTTTAGGAAAAATTCTAGCTCGAATGCATCATCCAGCTTAAATCAATTGAGAATACTTTATATCCCATTACTTTTTTTTAGCATCGCCACATATGGACAGCTGCTAACAGGTAACAAGTTCATAGTAATTGCACATCGGGGCGACCACACGCAGGCTCCAGAAAATACCATTAAAGCTTACGAAAATGCAATTAAGGCCGGAGTAGATTTTATAGAAGTTGATTTGCGCATGACTAAAGATGACCAACTCATTATCATGCACGATGAAAAAATTGACCGGATGACAAATGGAAATGGAATAGTCCATGAATTATTATGGAGCGAGATTAAGTCGTTGAACGTGATTGATAAAAACAACCCCGAGTGGGGCAGCCATGTTATACCTACCTTTCGTGAAGTCCTTAGCTTCTGCAAAAACAAGGTAAACATCTATTTGGATTTCAAAAAAGCTTCCGTTGCATTGGCCTGGAAAGAGATACAAGCTGCAGGTATGGAAAAAAATATTGTTGTGTATATCAATTCAGATGATCAATATCGGCAATGGCGAAAGCTTGCACCTCAAATCCCCCTGATGGTAAGTTTGCCTAAAAAAATAAAAAGCATTGAACAAGTATTAGATTTTCTGCGAGACATTGACGCTGAAATTTTAGATGGCAGTTATCTGGACTATACGATTGAAAAGGCGGAAACTATTCATCAGTCGAATAGAAAAATCTGGGCAGATATTCAGCATCCACTGGAGAATCCGATGATGTGGGAAAAAGCCATACAATTAAACGTTGATGGCCTTCAAACTGATCACCCAGTTCAATTAATTGATTACCTCCGAAAAAAAGGAATGCGCTAATCAAGAGCCTACATAAAAAAACCCTTAAACTATGTTCAAGGGTTCCTCGAAGAATTTAATAATTCCTAGCTCCGAAATAGTACTTACGCTACCACTACCAACTTCTCTTTTTTTCCATTAAGCTTTACTGCCTTTGTTACTTTCGTTTTTTTTGCTTTGGGGGTCGCCTTCAATTGACGAGAAACCTTGTTAGCAATTTCACGGGAAGCACGCTTGATAATTTTCTTGATCTTCTTTGAAGGGTCCTTCACTTCAAGTTGGCTAATGGCCTGACTAACGGAGTCACTGATTTTTCCTCTTATTTCTTTCTTGGAGATTTTGCTTTTCATGTGTGTTTATTCTTTTTTAGAAAAGCAAAAGTAAAGCTATTACCCACATGTTAACTTTAAAAAACAAACCTTAACATTAATTTAATATTAGGAATTATAAGTCTCTCATATACAATTAGATAACTCACCAAAAATTTTTTCCATTAAGTTATATCTACCGTTTACCAGGCATCAAAGCATAAGTATCTTCAGACATTTGCTTTAATCGATTGTCCAATTTTTTAGACAAATTGGCTAAGTAATAATTGAGTGATTGGGCTGCTGAAAAAATGTTGGAGCCCCAAAGATTATCTAACAACTTTTTTGAATGAATATACTTCCGGGGGTTTTGGGCAAAGAAATACAACAACTCAAACTCAGGCTTTGAAAGTATTATCTTTTGACTTCCGGCATACACCTCCCCTGTTTTTCTGTCAATCTGCAGGTCACCGACTCGAATGATATTAATATGCTTATGGATGACCCAATTTTCCAACAGCACTGCCTTGATCTTAGTCGACAACTCTCTTAATCCTATTACTTTTTCAATAAGCTCATCAGCTCCAGTGTCAACTGCAAGTTCATGGACTCGCTGCTCAGAATTGGCAGTTAAAAAGAAAATATACGTGTCTTTAAACTGGGGCTTGCTACGAAGTACCTTGCATAACTCAATTCCATTCATTCCCGACATCATGATATCAAGAATAATAAGGTCTGGATGAAAGCGGGTGGCTGCTAACAGACCTTGTTCGCTATTAGTTACAGTCTTTGTCTTGAATCCATCTTTGTCCAGATTATACTTCAACAAATCTAAAATGTCTTGATCATCATCCACCACCAAAATACGGTGCTTCTTCCCCATGCTAAAAGAATTAATGCCTCAAGTTAATGGTAGACTATTACCAAATCTTTAACCCCGAATTAAGGTTGGCTATTCCAATCACTTGAAAGTAAAAAAGAGATTGGCGGTGAAATTCCAAAAGAGGACAATGGCAATGGCGATAAGCTTAGCGATATAGAAATTCAACTTCATCCTGTCGTGCAAGAATTTTAAAATTGCATTATTAAGAACTAACCCAATCAGGGAGACCGCAATAAACTTAACATATTGAATAGGAACATCTGGATGATCATTTCTAAATGTCCACATCCGGTTTAGGAGATAGTTATTAGTGGCCGCCACTAAAAAACCACTTGAATTAGCTACATACTTATTAACCTTTAACTTCTCCTTTAGAAGAAACGTCACTACAAAGTCAATGATCAAACCAGTCATCCCAACTAAGGCAAACTGCGAAAACTTAAGAGCGAGAAGGATCAGCTTTTCAATCATTCTTTTGCATTACCTAAATTGATCGGTGTTTCAAAATTTCCATTGTACCCTTTCATCCTAAAAATAAAAGCATAACGAACAGCTTCTCCCGCACGTTCAATCCGAATGGTATCACTGGCTTCAATGCGTTGAAAGTAATGGCCAAATAGTTCCGATGGATCCCGATAGTAATTGCTTGGCGCGATGTAATAATAATCTCGTGCAGGGATAAGCCCACCGCGTTGTTCATTGATCCATGCATACTTATGAATTTCCTGTAAGTTCCCGATCAGAAATAACTTTCTTCCAGAAGGCTGTGCTGCATAAAAATCTAAATGTGCCCCGGGAAACCATCGGAAAGAAATCAAGTCTGAATGAGGA
>JANOQK010000055.1:0-2746 GCA_031414855.1 Bacteroidia bacterium
GCAGATTTATGATCAGTGATTTTACCTGAAATTGTGCCATTTTGGGCTAAAACCTGAAGGGAAATCAAACTGAAGACTAAAACCTGTACAATACGCAGCATAACACTTTTGTTTGCTGCAAAGGTCGGGTGGCTATATTACCCAATGGGGTTGGAAATATTACCAAATTGTTAAGGGGATATCCGGAACGCTAACACTAGATAGGTTAAATCATTTTGAAGAAATTAGTCAATGCAGATGAAAGTGAGTGAGTTAGGTCAATCTGCCAAATAACATTGCAATAAAATGCAGGTAATAAGAGTAAAGTTTGGATAACACTAGTTCCAAGTTGCCGGATACCGGTTGCCAGTATGCGATAAACTTACCTTGTAACTGGCAACCTGCAACTGGTAACTACTTATTGATTGGAATCTTATTCAGTATAACTTTAATAATATCCGAAGTCTTCACATTGTCTGCTTCGGCTTCGTAGTTCAATAAAATTCTGTGGTTCATAACATCCAGGGCCACGGCTTTAATGTCTTCTGGCAATACATAATCGCGACCATCAAAATAAGCTATTGCTTTTGCTGCCAGGTTTAGATTAATGCTGGCACGAGGTGATGCCCCATATTGAATGTATTGTGCTTCGTGATCGAGTTTGTATTCTTTGGCTTTGCGTGTAGCGGTTACTAATTCAATGATATAGCGTTCTAAAGATTCAGAAATCTTTACTTTGTTTACCTCATCTCGAATAGAGAAAATATCTTCTTTTGTTAAGATCGTGCCTACATTAAAATCAAACTTCATATTTGAAATCCTTCGCATGATTTCAAGCTCCTGATCTTTGGTGGGATAATCCACAAATACTTTCATCATGAAGCGGTCAATCTGCGCTTCGGGTAGCGGGTATGTTCCTTCATTGTCCACCGGATTTTGAGTGGCCATTACTAAGAAAGGTCTATCCAACTTAAAAGTGGTTTCACCAATCGTTACTTGTTTTTCCTGCATGGACTCCAACAAGGCAGATTGTACTTTGGCTGGCGAGCGGTTGATCTCGTCCGCCAAGATGATGTTGGCGAAAATGGGTCCTTTTTTTACCTCAAACTTGCCTTCCTTTTGGTTATAGATCATGGTACCGATCAAATCGGCTGGCAACAGATCGGGCGTAAACTGAATGCGTTGAAAATCTAGGTGGAGTACTTGCGCCAACGTAGAAATCGTTAAGGTTTTGGCCAACCCGGGCACCCCTTCCAACAAAATATGACCATTGGTAAATAAGCCTGCTAAAAGGCGATTGACCAGGTACTCCTGACCCACTACTACCTTGGCTACTTCCCTCATAACCTCCGCAATCTTCTTCTTGTGCTCCTGGTGAAGCTCTGTTGTTTCTGCAAATGCCATAACTAACCTTATTTCTGATTTTACGAAAGTGCAATATTAAAGATTTAGGTGGATGAGTTACAACTGAAAAGGAGAATCTGCTGGATTCATTTTGCTGCTAACTGCCACAGATTCCCTGATTTAATCTGTGAATTTGTGGCAATGTGAATAGCTAATCAAAGGTCACCACCTCATTGCCCTTTGGATTCATTAAAAAAGAATTGACCATGTTTTGAGCCACTCGGTTTTCCTTTCCAATCTTGATATAATTTTTTGCTGACTCTAAATCACCAATCGATTGATCCTTATCAAAAAATCCGAAGCCGAGATAGTTTCCGTTTTCCACCAAGACAAGCGACTTCTCATCTATTTTTCGTCCGCGACCTATGATGGCAACGGATTCTCCCTTTTCAAAAAAGGAATCAATGGCCTTCTGTGCTTTCTTGTTATACTTCTTTACTGTTTCAACTCCCATACATGCGCCTTTGCAATCACCAGTTTGATAACTATAACAAAGGCCTTTTGCTATCTGAAGCCCACTCAACTTTGGACAAAGATCAAACTCTTTCACTTTCGTCCACATAAAACTCCACGCATCGCCTTTACTGGTAAATGTAATTAGAGGTTTCGTTCCCTTGTGCACAATGTTTACACCAAAGCGCAAGTATCCATTTCGATCTTCATAATCATACACGCCCCATTCTTCTACTTTATACTTTAGCGCGAGGTTGTACTTAGGCCATATTCTTCGGATTTCCTGAGCCTCCAAAATCAAGGCTATTAATTCTGTGCCCGTAAGTTCATAGGTGATGTGATGAATTTCATTGCGAATATTTGATCTGTTCCATTCACGTGCTTCTCCAGTAAAATGACCGGCAATTCTCTTCTTTATATTAATTGCCTTCCCCACATAAATCACCTGACCGTGACCATCTAAAAAATAATACACTCCGGGCTTTGCAGGAAGATTATCAAATTCTTCTTTGGCAAGATTGGGGGGAAGAATGGTTTCGCCAGAATTTCGTTTCAATGCTTTTGCAATCACTCCCGTGTTATCACGTTGAAGAAGAAGCGAAAATATTTTCGCGGTTGCTTCCGCATCTCCACCAGCCCTATGCCGGTTAGGGATTTTTATTCCCAAACTTTCTGATAGCCTCCCCAGACCATACGATTCCAATCCAGGAATTATTTTCCGACTTAATCTTACAGTACAGAGTTTCTTGGGTTGCCAGTTGATACCCACCTCTTCAAATTCCTTTTTAATGAAGCTATAATCGAAATGAGCGTTGTGGGCAACAAACACCCTGTCCCTCAACCAATCTTGAATTTCATTTGCTACCTCATCAAAAGCTGGCGCCTGACTCACCATTTCGGTAGTTATTCC
>JANOQK010000056.1:0-12346 GCA_031414855.1 Bacteroidia bacterium
GCAAAAATTTAGTCTCAATGCTGGTTTACATTACTTGCATTTAACCAACAATAATACTTCTTCACTTGAACCGCGCGCATCTGTGAAGTATCTATTGAATGAACAGCAGTCGGTTAGCTTTGGCTATGGGTTGCATGGTCAAATGCAACCTGTTGGAACGTATGAAGCACAAGTGGTAAATGCAGATGGTACTTACTATAAGCCCAACAAAGATTTAAAGTTCACCAAAGCGCATCATTATGTGCTGGCCTATGACATCTCCATTTCCAAGCATCTTCGTGTAAAGGCCGAGACCTACTACCAAAGCTTATACAACATTCCTGTTAAGGATGATGTAACTAGTCCGGTGGCACTTACAAATAATGAAGACGGATATATCACAGACCCGCTGGTAAACAAAGGCGTTGGACGCAACTATGGGTTAGAGCTCACATTTGAGCAATTCACCCATAAAGACTTGTACTTTTTGCTTTCAACTTCTATCTATGATTCTAAGTATAAAGCGTTGGACGGTGTTTGGAGAAACACACGTTACAATGGAAATTATGCGATAAGTTTTACTGCAGGTAAAGAGTTTCATTCAACGGGAACCAAGAACCGTACCTATGGAATCAATCTTCGCGCCTTGAGCAGTGGAGGATTGAGAACAACACCCATTGATTACGAAAAATCGGTTCAGGATGGCAACACACAATACGTGGAGAGTCTTGCTTATAGTGAGCAATTGCCAGGATATTTTAGAACAGACCTGCGATTTAGCATGAAACGCAATCGAGCTAAATCAACATCAACTTTAGCATTAGATATCCAAAATGTAACGAATCATCAAAATCTTGGCGGGCAATATTTTGATGCGCAAGCTTCAGAAATTAAGAAGTGGTATCAATTGCCACTGCTGCCGATATTGAGTTATAAGATTGAGTTTTAACCGTACTGGTTAGTCGCCTGACCGCTGTTAGCGAAAATTTTAAGCGGTCTGACGCCTATAAAAAACTCAGCACCTCCCGAAAGAGGGAGGTGCTTCTCTTCACTTTTCGAGAAACATACTGCATCCGCTCGACTGCTATTTTTATTACATTAGCCGGATAATATTTTCGACTTATGCTCCTCGCCTTTGACATCGGTAACAGTGACATCACCATTGGTTTATGGGTAGAAGAGCATTGGAAACATATATGGCGCATCCCTTCTAAGCCCAATCAGCCTGAACTTTACTATGGTGTAAAGATGCGTGACTATTTTCTAGAGGCCGGAATTGCTGTGGAACATGTTGAGACAATCGTGCTTAGCAGCGTGGTGCCTGGCCTCACTGAAAAAATAAAAAGTGTTATTCGCAATTTTTATTTGAAAGAAGCTATCACCCTTGGCCCTGCCATTTATGGAAAGTTGCCGATAGAAGTTTTAAATCCTTATGAGATCGGGTCCGATCTAGTGGCTAATGCTATGGCCGCATACACAAAATTTAAACAAACATGCATCGTAGTTGATTTTGGAACAGCTCTAACATTCACTACTGTTTCGGGCACGGGTAAGATTCTGGGTGTCTCAATTGTTCCTGGCTTGCGCACTGCCTTAAAATCCCTTACACAAAACACAGCCAAACTTTTTGATGTACCGCTGGAGATGCCAACTTCTGCTCTTGGAATAAGTACCGTAACTGCGATTCAATCAGGAATTGTTATTGGTTACGAAGGCCTGGTGAAAAATCTAGTGGGCGCCATTCGCACAGAATTAAAGACAGATTGTCCTGCCATTGCTACTGGGGGGCTCTCTTTTGTGATCACTTCACTAAAAGGATTTTTTCATACAGTTGATCCTCACCTTACATTGGATGGATTGCGAATTATCGGGCAAACCATAAAGTCATGAGTCTCATTCTTTCGTTTGAAAACATTTATCATGCGTTCGAAAATCAGAAAATTTTTGATGGCCTGAATCTGTCCATTCACGAAAAGACGATCACGGCTATTTTGGGTAAAAGTGGAAGTGGAAAGTCGACCTTACTGCAAATGATGAATGGGCTTGTGCATCCTGACAGTGGTTCAGTCACTATTTTTGGAGAAGCCATTGATTATAAGAAAATAGAACATCTACGTTTGAAAATTGGATATGCTGTTCAAGGTGTTGGCTTGTTCCCTCATCTAACTGTCGCTAAAAATATTTTATTACCTGGCACTATTTCAAAAAAGTCGGATGAATTGCTACAAAAGCGATTGTCAGAATTGCTTGACATGGTTAATCTTCCGAGTACTATTAAAACAAAATATCCCTACGAACTATCGGGCGGGGAACAGCAGCGGGTAGGAATTTGTCGGGCTATTCTGCTGCGTCCACTACTTTTGCTTTTAGACGAAGCCTTTTCTGCTTTGGATGAAGAAACGAAAGACGAAATTCACAGTCAGTTTCTTGCGATTCAAAAAGCCGAACCCCGAACCATAATCCTAGTTACACACAATAAACAGGAAGCTGAAAAGCTGGCTGATTGCATCTTTCAAATTGAGAATAGAAAACTTATTAAGTTGAGATGAAAAGATATTTATTTTTTCTTGCCTTTGTGTTGATGCCTTATTTACTACCGGCACAAAAGTCGACCATTCGTGTGGGGGCAAAGCATTTTAATGAAGGTTATATCCTCAGCGAAATTATTTCACAGCTCCTGGAGGGTTCGGGTTACAAAGTAGAGCGAAAATATAATCTTGGAGGAACCACTGTATGTTTCGAAGCCCTTCGAAGTAAGGCGATCGATATTTATCCAGAGTATACTGGCACATTGGCGGAAGAAATTCTTAAAAGTGAGAGAAAGCTTAGCTTCAGCGAGCTGCAAATAAAGCTTTATGATGAGTTGGCAATGGAGATTTCACCTTCCTACGGATTTAACAATACGTATGGGCTTAGTATGAAGAAGGAATTTGCTGAGGCACTAAAGATCAAAACAATATCTGATTTACAATCCAACCCCAACTTGTCTGTTGCATTGAGTTATGAATTTTTAAAACGCAAAGATGGCTGGGATAATCTATCGCTGGCTTACGCGCTTCCACAAAAACCAGTTGGTATTGAACATGGGTTGGCCTACCAGGCCTTGGAAGAAAATAAAATTGATCTTACTGATGTTTACTCCACTGACGGTGAGATAAAAAAGTACGGTCTGATAGTTTTGCGCGATGATCAGGAATTTTTTACCACGTATGAGGCTGTCTCCTTATATAGAATGACGCTAGATTCTTCAGTAAAGAAAATTGTCATTAAGCTATCTGATCAAATCAACGAAACAGAAATGCAAGAGATGAACGCGAAAGTAATCTATAGCAAACAATCATTTTCGGAAGTGGCATCAGATTTTTTACACTCAAAAGGATTGATTCAAAACAAAAAGATAGAGACAACTGTTGCTGCCGAAATCTTTTCAAAAACACTAACACATCTAAAGATTACATTCCTGGCATTGGCGTTGGCGATATTGGTTGCATTACCACTCGGAATCCTCTTGTATAGGTACGCATCGCTTTCAAAGGTTGTCTTATACTCAGTTGGTTTGTTGCAAACAATTCCCTCGATTGCGTTGCTTGCGTTGATGATCCCGCTCATGGGCATTGGAGCTGTGCCTGCGATTACTGCATTATTTTTATACGCTTTATTGCCTATCCTACGAAATACCACAACTGGACTTTTTGCGGTTGACCCATTATTGAAAAAAGTAGCAGGAGGAATTGGCCTCAATCCATGGCAGCGATTGCGCTATGTTGAACTTCCACTTGCCATGCCATCTATTCTGGCTGGCATCAGAACGGCCGCAGTGATCACCATTGGCACGGCTACGTTAGCTGCTTTTATTGGTGCAGGCGGCCTTGGTGAGTTTATTGTAACCGGATTAGCACTTAACAACACAGAACTGATTTTGCGCGGGGCTATACCAGCTGCTATTTTGGCTATTGTTGTAGAACTACTTTTTGAAGTGATCGAGTTAAAGCTAATTCCTCAACACTTAAGAAAGTAAAAATAATTGCCACGCCATTATTAATATCCTGCATTAAAGTTTCTTTATTTCAGCAAGTTTGGATGGAGGTAAGGCAGATAGAATTGATTTAGTTTGGGGCTAATCTATTCCATGAGACATATTTGTGATGCCCCCAATAACCTTAAACTTAGTGACGTTGCGAGCCGTGGCTTAATAGACACGTGAACGCAAGCTACCTCCGGCTTTGAGTTGAATTCCTACAGCAAATTGAAGGGGCACGTAATCAAAGTATACTTCACTGGGCACTCCTGCATTGAGGCCAAGTTGAAACACTCCATAAAGGTTTCCGGCCAACGGAAACTTGCCTGTGAGGGATGGCTCTATAAAGATGTGCATTGGCTCATTAGGATTTTTTGTCACCGCGGTACCCGTAAAGCCATCTGAACTAAACTCTGAAAATTCCACTGCAGAAACTCGCATGGTAAAAGCGAGATTAAATTTTTTGTTATTGGTGCCAATAGAAGGTTGTATGTAAAAGCGTGAATACTTTCCTGTAGAAACAATTCCTTTCACACCAAAATTCTGTGCAAAGAAATAATAACTATCATAGCTGGTGCCTTCACCCATTCCATAGCCTCCATAAATTTCAAATCGCTTTGAACGCGTACTTTGAAAATATCCAAGACCAACCTCACCAAAATTATTTTTCCGTTTAAAACTGGACGGCATATTAGGCACAGCTGTGTCCTGTGGCAGTTCTTGATTCTGACGGAGAAGATTGTAATTTCCGGTCACCCCAATATGGTCCGTAAGGGCAAAGGCCATTTGAACATCCACACCTGTTGTAAGATATACCGAGCCCTGAAACTCTCCGGCTCCTCTGTGCAGGG
This sequence comes from Bacteroidia bacterium, assembly GCA_031414855.1. Classification (GTDB taxonomy): domain Bacteria; phylum Bacteroidota; class Bacteroidia; order Cytophagales; family Cyclobacteriaceae; genus ELB16-189. Next base: position 4,849 of record JANOQK010000056.1, read on the forward strand.
GAACATTGCGCGTAGTAGGAACATAGATAGGGGCGCATGATGCTACCAGCAACAGAAGAATTAAAAACCGCATATAGACTTTGATTGAAAAGTCAAATTAGCAAAAAAGAATCGGAATAAAATTGAAGTTGCCGGTATAGGTTTTCAGTATGGAGGATTTAAAAAGAAAACATTTGGCTCATAATAAATAGCCAATTCTCTAAATTAGCCACAAAACTAAATCAGGATGAAATTTGATGTGGCTGCATTTAATAAACTCATAAGAACCAGAAGATCAGTATTTCTAAAGGACTACACTGGTGAAAAAGTGGATGACGCCATTGTTCTTCAAATGCTGGAGAATGCCAACTGGGCTCCTACTCACAAATTAACAGAGCCCTGGCGTTTTGTTGTCTTTACCGGGGATGGCCTGAAAACGCTGGCCGACTTTCAAAGTGAGTGTTACAAAATAGTTACCACTGCAAATGGAACGTTTAAGGAAGAGCGTTTTCAAAACCTGCTAGCAAAGCCGATGGAATGTTCGCACATTATTGCAGTAGGGATGAAACGCAATGAAAAAAAGAGTGTACCCGAAGTAGAAGAGATTGGTGCTGTTTTCTGTGCCGTTGAAAATATGTATCTCACGGCCACTGCTTATGGCATCGGTTGTTATTTAAGTACAAGTGGCATTACCAATTTTGAGGAAGCCAAAGAATTTTTTGGACTTGGGAAAGAAGATAAATTGCTTGGCTTTTTAAATATTGGCATGCCAAAAGGTGCTTTGCTGGAAGGAAGAAGAAAGTCAATTGAAGAAAAGGTGAAGTGGGTTAAATAGTAAACAGACATAGGTATCAAGATATGAGACAATATGTTTTATCTTGGTAATTACGTCTTGCTATTTGTGCCTATTAAATAAATTAATTTATGAATTCAGTCCCCGTTAAATCTGACATCGAACAAGCCCATGAGCGGATTAAACCTTATATCCATCATACACCCGTTCTTAGCAGCGGTAGTATAAATGAGATTGCAGGTTGCTCTATTTATTTTAAATGCGAAAACTTTCAGAAGATAGGCGCCTTTAAAGCACGTGGTGCTATGAATGCTATACTTTCATTATCGCCAGAAGATCGCGCAAAAGGCGTGGCTACACATTCTTCGGGCAATCATGCACAGGCACTGGCACGGGCAGCAAAGTTAATGGGTGTAAAGTCATACATCGTGATGCCCCGCACCGCACCGGAAATAAAAAAGAAAGGTGTTCGCGCTTTTGGTGGAGAGATTTTTGAATGCGAGCCAACACTTGCTGCTCGCGAATCAACATTGGCCGAAGTTGTAAAGAAAACAGGTGCGACTGAAATTCATCCGTTTAATAATTATGATGTCATAGCAGGGCAAGCTACTGCTGCCAAAGAATTATTTGAAGAAGTGCACGGTCTGGATATTATAATGGCACCCGTTGGAGGAGGAGGATTACTAAGTGGGACTGCTTTAGCCACTAAATATTATTCAACCAAGACAATTGTGATTGCTGGAGAACCAGCAGGATCTGATGATGCTTACCGTTCGATGTTGAGTGGCAAAATAGAAGAAGCCCAATCCAATTCTATTGCCGATGGATTACTTACCACGCTGGGTGATAAAACATTTCCCATTATCAGGGAAAACGTGAAAGAAATTATAACAGTAACCGATCCTGAGATTATAGCTGCCATGCGCCTTATTTGGGAACGATTAAAAGTGATCATCGAACCCTCTTGCGCTGTGCCCTTTGCTGCTGTGCTGAAAGAGCAATCAAAATTCAGCGGAAAGAAGGTGGGAATAATATTGTCAGGTGGCAATGTAGATATGGAACGTGCGATGAAATTATTTGCGTCACAATAAAATTTTACAATGGTATGGGTAGAGACGCAAAATCTTGCGTCTCTACCCATACCATAAATCAATTTTTCTTCATCTGATCAAATTTCGATTCAGCAGTTTTTTTAGGAAAAACATTATCCGATAATTCCGCCTCTGCCGTATCCTGATTAGGATCGATCACCACGTTGACCACCTCTTTCTCCTTTACAAACACTTTCTTTACTTCACGTTCATTGGTACGCCAAACTTCGACCGGTATTTTCTCGGTTTCTTTTGAGCCGTCCTTGTAGGTCCACTCAATTATTACTGGCATCACCAATCCACCCTTATTCTTAAGTGTAATTTCATAAATATTCTTTCCGTCCAGTTTTCCGCGAATAGCCTTGTCATCAATTCTGCTTCGGAATTCGCCATATCTATCGTCAGGCGTATTGATCATGGCAAACTCCTGTGGCCCACTACTGAAATCAGTTTTGCTTTTAGACGCGTCTGCTGTTAAGTCTCCCTTCTTTACCGTTACATTTTTCTTTTCGAGATTCGTTTGTTCTGATTTTACTTTAAACCATTTCACATCTTCCAATGTAAAGTCCACATGATCGGTGGAATAAAACCAACCTCTCCAATACCAGTCGAGGTCAACAGCAGATGCATCTTCCATGGTGCGGAAAAAATCAGCAGGCTTTGGATGTTTAAACGCCCAACGTTGAGCATATTCTTTAAAGGCTTTATCGAAAAGTTCCGGCCCCATAACTGTTTCGCGTAAGATGCTCATGCTGGTGGCGACTTTTGCATATTGCTCAGCACCAAACTCAATGATCTGTTCCGAGTTGGTCATCACAGGGCGCTGCACACTTTTGTCACCCACCATAAATGGTGCAATGCTCTTTCCGCTTCCCCACCAATGTGGAAAATTTTCGTATCGCTCCACTTCAGTGCGATACTGTAAAAACGAATTGATACCTTCATCCATCCACGTCCACTGACGTTCATCGTTATTAATGATCATAGGAAAATAATTATGACCTACCTCGTGAATGATCACCGCTATCATACTTGATTTTGTTTGTGGATTAGTTACGCCTTCTTTATTAGGGCGACCACCGTTAAAACAAATCATAGGATATTCCATGCCAAGGTTAGCTGTATTGATCGATTGTGCTACGGGATAAGGATAGTCGATTGTGTATTTGGAATAAATCTCCAGGCAGTTCTTAACTGCTTTAGTAGACTCCTGTTCCCAAAGTGGATTGCCTTCCTTTGGATAAAACGACATAGCCAAAGGAGTTTTATCTCCAACCTTCACTGCTTGTGCATCCCAGATAAATTTCCGCGAAGTGGCAAATGCAAAGTCACGAACGTTGTATGCATGAAATTCCCACGTCTTCTTCTCTTTTGATTTTGTCTTTTCGCGCTCAACTGCTTCTTCTTGCGTGGCAATGATCACGGGCGCATCGAAAGAAGTTTTTGCTTTTTCGTAACGAGCCCATTGATCTTTTGAAAGAACAGCAGGTGCATTCATTAACGCACCAGTGGCAGCAACCAAGTGATCGGCAGGCACCGTAAGCTTTACTTTATAATCACCGAAGGCCAATGCAAATTCTCCTTGACCCAAAAACTGTTTGTTCTGCCAGCCAATATAATCATCATACACACACATGCGCGGGAACCATTGTGCAATCGTGTAGAGATGGTTCTTATCTTCTGGAAAATATTCATAACCACTTCGTTGTCCGTCCATCATACGGTCTCCAATGTTAAATGACCAATCAATAGAAAAGCTGACCTTCTCGCCTTTCTTCAATGGTTGAGGTAAATCAACTCGCATCATTGTATAATTGACGGTGTAGCTGAGCGGTTTCCCTGATCCATCTTTAATGGACTTGATTTTATGACCACCATCAAAGTCTATTACGCGACCTGCCAGTTGCTTTGAAGCGAGTGTGTCCTGCATATTACTTGTTCTTGTTTGGCTAGTCATATTGCCTTTAGCCAAAATATTCTGGTCGAGTTGGAGCCAAAGATATTTCAGGACATCGGGAGAGTTATTAGTATAGGTGATTGTTTCTGAGCCTGTGATACTTTGATTGTCATCATTCAATTCGGCAGTAATGATATAATCCGCTTTTTGTTGCCAGTATTGCGGGCCAGGTGCACCTGATGCAGAGCGATAGGAGTTAGGTGTTGGCAGCTGAGTGTCGAGTTGTTCAAACTTGCCTTGCCATGGAGTGGTCTGTTGTTGGGCCTGGACGGCAAAAGCCACTAGCGCAATCAGCGTAATAAATAGTTTTTTCATACGAAACATTTTATCTAATATAGAAAAAGCCACAGATTCACAGAATATTTAATCAGTGAATCTGTGGCCGATTAATATCCTTTAATTCTTCTTGAACTGATCGAATTTATTCTCCGCTGGTTTCTTTGGGAAAACATTGTCATTCACATTGATATCCGCAGTTTCCAAATTTGGGTCAATTACGATGTTCACGACTTCTTTCTCCTTCACAAAAATCTTTTTCACTTCTCGCTCATTCGTACGCCATATTTCAGCGGGTATGTGCTCCAGTTCTTTTGTTCCGTCTTTATACGTCCACTCTATAATAACGGGGCTAATCAACCCGCCCGTATTTTTAAGTGTTACTTCATATAGATTTTTAGTCTCTAACTTCTGGCGTACATCATTATCGTTAATTCGATTTCTGAATTCACCATAATAATTGTCAGGTGTGTTGATCACTGTGAATTCTTGTGGACCGTTGCTAAAGTCAGATGCCTTATCACCCGGTTTTTTAGCGCCTACATCACCTTGCTTTACAGTTACATTTTTCTTTTCAGGATCAACTTGCTCTGTTTTCACTTTAAACCACTTCACTTCGTCAAGTGTTACATCCACATTGTCGGTGGTGTAAAACCAACCTCTCCAAAACCAATCCAAATCAACTGCTGATGCATCTTCCATGGTACGGAAAAAGTCTGCAGGCTTTGGGTGTTTAAAGGCCCAACGTTGTGCATACTCTTTAAAAGCTTTATCGAAAAGTTCTGGACCCATTACTGTTTCGCGTAATAATGTCAATGCTGCTGAGGGCTTGGTGTATCCATTCGGTCCATGACCGCTGCCTTGATTATCGGCAGAAGCCATTACGGGGCGCATAATATTTTTATCCCCTTTCATGTATGGCACCATTCCCTTTGGCGAACCACTGGTTACATCAAAACCAGGATAGCGTATGCGTGTTGTTTCTCTCTCAAGAAAGGTATTCAACCCTTCGTCCATCCATGTCCATTGCCGTTCGTCATTATTTACAATCATGGGGAAATAATTGTGTCCCACTTCATGAACAATAACACCCACCATTCCTTCCAGCACTCGCTGTGAAACCGTTCCGTCCTTTGCTGGTCTGCCGTAGTTGAAGCAAATCATCGGATACTCCATTCCCTGATTGGCAGAGTGGATGGAGAATGCTGTTGGATAGGGGTAATCAAATGTCCTTTCTGAGTAAATCTCCAATGTGTTTTTAATTGCCTTGGTTGATTCTTTCGCCCACAATGGATTTCCTTCTTTTGGATACATGGATTGAGCCAAGGTTGTTTTGTCATTTAGTTTTACTGCTTGGGCATCCCAGATAAATTTGCGTGATGAGGCAAATGCAAAGTCACGAACGTTCTCTGCATAAAACTCCCAAGTACTTTTAGTTTTTGAATGTTCCTTTTCTTTTGCTTTTGCTTCCTCCTCGGTTACAATAAACACAGTTTGATCAAAAGTTTTTCTTGCCTTTTCAAAGCGACTGATTTGCTCTTTGGTCAAGACTTCCTTTGGATTTTGTATCCAACCAGTTGCTCCAACGATATGATCCGATGGAACGGTGATTCGCACGCGATAATTTCCAAACGTCAATGTAAACTCGCCCGCTCCCAAGAACTGTTTGTTTTGCCAGCCTTCATAATCATCAAATACGCACATGCGTGGAAACCATTGTGCGATTGTGTATGAATAATTTCCGTCTTCGGGAAAATATTCCATTCCGCTGCGTCCGCTCACCATCACCCGGTCATTGATGTTGAATGACCAATCCACGGAAAAAACAAACTTCTCGCCTTTCTTCAACGGCTGAGGAAGATCAACACGCATCATGGTGTAATTAATAATATATAGTAGAGGTTTTCCTGCAACGTCCTTCACAGACTTAATCGCATAACCTCCTTTATAATCGTAAGCATTAGTAGTCGTGGCCAAAAACTTCGCGGGAATAGAATCACGGATAGAGTTGTTAGACGACTTACGCGTCATACTATTCTCCGCATTGATGTTTTGATCCAACTGCAACCATAGATACGTTAATTCCTCAGGCGAGTTATTGAAATAGGTAATGGTTTCTGAACCTGTGATCGTCTGGTTCTCGTCATTCAATTCTACATTGATAACGTAATCCGCTTTCTGCTGCCAGTAATCAACACCGGGTGCCCCCGAGCTGCTGCGATAGCTGTTAGGAGTTGGCAGCATTTGATCGAGTTGTTCAAACTTGCTTGCCCATTTTTGTTCTTCCTTTTTAGGTTGTTCTTGGGCAAAAGACGCAATGCCGATTAGAATAAAAACAAAACTTACTATTTTTTTCATAGGATAGTTTTAAAAATCAAAGAATATAAAGGATGAAATTCTTTGTGCCTTAGTGTCTTGGCGATTGAGAGTTGGCCACGAAGTCACTAAGGCACGAAGGGAATTTGAAGATTAGTTTTTCTTTTTCAACTCATCAAACTTGGTAATCTCCTCTGTTTTAGGAAATACGTTATCGCTGGTGTTGATGTCGGCTGTTTCTTTTTGTGGATCCAGAACTACGGCACTTACTTCTTTTCCCTTTACAAAAACTTTAGTTACCGTTTTTTCATTGGTGCGCCAAATCTCTGCAGGCAAGCGTTCCGTTTCTTTAGTTCCGTCTTTGTAAGTCCACTCTATAATAACTGGCATGATCAAACCGCCCTGGTTGGTCAGTGTTACTTCATAAATATTTTTATTTTCCAGCTTCGCAATGATGGCTTTGTCATCTATACGACTTTGGAATTCGCCATAAAAACGGGCGTCTGTTGGAATAACAGTGAACGGCTCTGGGCCGTTGTTGAAATTATTGTATTTCTTATCGGGAGCACTTGCCGTAAGGTCACCCTTCTTCACAGTCTTTTCTTTGTTCTCAATGTTCATTTGTTCGTTGCGAACTTTGTACCATTTCACTTTATCAATAGACTGATCACAACGATCGGTCGTGTAGAACCAACCTTTCCAGAACCAGTCCAGATCAACAGCAGAAGCATCTTCGAGTGTGCGGAAAAAGTCTGCAGGTTTAGGATGTTTGAACGCCCAACGTGTTGAGTACTCTTTGAAGGCTTTATCAAAAAGCTCAGGCCCCATCACCGTTTCGCGAAGAATGTTAAGAGCTGTAGCTGTTTTTGCATATTGCTCTGCACCGAACTGAAGAATTTGTTCAGAATTTGTCATCAGCGGACGCTGTAAACTTCCATCACCTTTCATATAAGGTACAATCATAGAAGCCGGACCTCTGCGCTGTGGCATGTCGGGATAATTTTCTACTTGTGTTCTGTATTGAACAAATGTATTTACACCTTCGTCCATCCAGGTCCACTGACGTTCATCGTTGTTGATGATCAT
>JANOQK010000057.1:0-4617 GCA_031414855.1 Bacteroidia bacterium
TCGCTGCCAAGGCCGCTCCTACACCGACTACATTGGTCATGACATCATTGCGGTGATCGTCGGCATAGGCTTCTGCCGTTGTTCCAATGTCTCCGCGTTTGGCATCTGCAATAGTAAAAATATCTATAGGTATATATTCTAAAGTCTTTTGCAAACTCTCCCAACCCTTCGGGCCAAGTGCTTCATAAAAAGCAATGTTGGGTTTGTACGCTACACAGTATTCCTGCGTGGCATCAATGATCTGCTTATTGAATTCAAAAACCGGATCTGATAATTTTAATAAGTGCTTCGGAATTTTTTGAAGATCCGTGTCCAACCCAACGCAGAGGTAGGAAGACTTTTTTTTGATTTGTTGGAAGATCTCAGCACGCGTCATGACACGAATTTAAAACAAAAAAAGTCGTGCAATTGGCACGACTTCAAATTTGTTTTATAAATTGTTACTACCTCAAGTCAATCACCTCCACACCAGGATACTTTGTTACGTCAAAGGAGAAATAGGCATCCGTAATATTCGCATTGGGCGCAAACTTGCTGATGGTGTATTTATACCGGTTGCCCGATTTGTCGAACATGGTAAAGTTTTGAATGCTTTTGTCTTTCTTGGAGATGTTCATTCTGATCTTAAAATACTGAGCGTCCTTTTTCTCAGGCACCAGATCTACTACATCGCACAATACACCTGCCTCGGTTGCATCGCCCATGTGTAAATATTTAAACCCCTTTTTATATACCTCAAAAATTTTGGACGGATTTAAGTCATCTGAAGTAGGATCAAAATTATCAATGTTAACTTCTTTCGCTTCAGGCAAATACGTCCACAACGTTTTCCCATTGTTGATCACTTCTTGTTCGGGCAATACTAACCGGTATTTATCCCCTTTTACCACCATTTTGCCCTTGAATTCTTCGTTGATTTTTTCAACTTCATTCGTGAGCGTGTAAGAAATGTTTGCTTCAAAGGCCGGCACTGCTTTATATTTTTTGCTCATGGCCTCCAATACTTCAAGTGCTTTTGGATCGTATTGGGCGAAGAGAATTTTTGCGGAAATGGCGAAAATCAGCGTAATAACAAGTTTTTTCATGTGATTTTTTGTTCTGGCTATAGATATTAGGTAGTAGTACTATGTCTTTCGTTTAATCCTTTCAATAATTGTTCCAAACTTAACTCATCTTTTACTAAAACCTCGCGAGCCTTGGAACCTTCAAAGGCGCCCACCACCCCGGCAGCCTCCAATTGATCGATCAGTCGACCAGCCCTGTTATATCCAAGTTTAAGTTTTCGCTGGATAAGAGAAGTGCTTCCTTGCTGGTGCATCACCAACAATCTGGCAGCTTCTTCAAACAGTACATCGCGATCAGAAAGATCAACACTGGAAGGACCACCCTCGTCTTCTCCTTCAAATTCAGGCAGAAGATAAGCAGAGTCATAACCACGCTGTGCTCCGATAAAATCACAAATCTTTTCAATCTCCGGTGTATCAACAAAAGGACTTTGTAAGCGCACAATCTCTGAACCGGAAGACAACAACATATCCCCCTGACCAATTAATTGATCTGCGCCTCCAGTATCAAGAATGGTTCGTGAGTCAATCTTTGAAGTTACTTTAAATGACAAGCGAGCTGGAAAGTTGGCCTTGATTACACCGGTAATTACATTCACAGAAGGCCGCTGAGTAGCTACTACCAAGTGAATACCAATTGCGCGGGCCAACTGCGCCAACCTTGCAATTGGAGTTTCCACTTCTTTGCCGGCCGTCATCATTAAATCGGCCAACTCATCAATCACCAACACAATGTATGGGAGGAATCGGTGGCCTTCCTTCGGATTTAACTTGCGTGCAACAAACTTTGTATTGTATTCTTTTATATTCTTAGCACCAGCATCTTTTAGTATCTCATAGCGATTTTCCATCTCAATACAAAGAGAATTGAGTGTGTACACCACTTTCTTAGTATCGGTAATAATCGCCTCTTCGCTATTTGGAAGTTTTGCCAAGTAATGACGCTCGATCTTGCTAAACAAAGACATCTCCACTTTCTTAGGATCAACCAATACAAACTTGAGTTGACTGGGATGCTTTTTATAAAGCAACGAAGTTAACACCACATTCAATCCCACTGACTTTCCTTGTCCGGTAGCCCCAGCAACTAAAAGGTGTGGCATCTTGGCAAGATCAATGACCATCAATTCATTTGAAATCGTTTTTCCGATAGCGATCGGAAGTTCCTTATCAGTCTTTTGAAATCGCTCGGAACTCAGCACCGAACGGATGCTTACCATCTCGCGGTTTTTGTTGGGCACTTCAATACCAATTGTTCCCTTACCTGGGATTGGTGCGATGATCCTGATACCCAACGCGGATAAGCTTAGCGCAATATCATCTTCAAGGTTCTTGATTCTTGATATTTTGATGCCAGCCTCAGGCACAATTTCATAGAGTGTTACAGTAGGGCCGATCGTTGCCTTTATACTTTGAATGCCAATTTTAAAATTGGTGAGTGTACTAAGAATTCTGTCCTTGTTCTGATTAAGCTCTTCCTGCGTTACCTGAACCTTGCTGATCTCGTATTCATTTAAAAGTTCAAGCGGTGGAAATTTAAAGCCACTTAAGTCAAGTGTTGGATCGTACAATCCTTTTTCATCCACCAGTTGTTCAGCCAAAATTTCAGTGTCGGTCTTTGGTTCTTCTACTACGAAGATTGGTTCGGCTTTCGGCTTTTCTGGCTTCTTGGATGGCTCTATATCCAGCTTGAGTTCCTGAGCCATTGGTCTGGCTTCTGGAATTGTTTTTAATTCTAGAACAGGCTCAGGTTCCTCCTCTTCTTTTTGCAACGGCCAGTTGTCTGAGTCCTCCGTATAAGTAGGTCTAAATTTAAGATCATCTTCAGACAACAACGCATCATTACCCATTGGCTTAGGATCTTTAACCTGAAAAGCATTAATGGCTGTTACATTGAAGAAATAAATAATAAACACAAAAAGTGAAAGGATAAGCACCAGGAAAGTTCCCCATCCCAAAAGGCCGTCCGATATTCTGGCCAACTCATAACCAAGCCCACCTGATAAGAAACTAATTTCCGTGACGCCCGAAATACTATGCGTGATGTAACCAAGCAAAAGACTCAACCACAATCCCGCGAAGACGGATAAAATGAATACCGAAAAAATAGGAAGCAGTTCGCGCTTGAATACCATGCGAAAACCCAGCAAGAAAAGTAAGGGAGCAATAAAGAAAGCTGAGATGCCAAGCCATTTAAATATCAGAAAGTGCGAAGTAATCGCTCCGTATAATCCCAACCAATTCTCGGCTTCTTTGCCCGATTCAATTAAGTCTGTGCTGCCCAGCGCTTCTACCACGCTTTGGTCAGCCTTACCAGTGAAGATATATGAAATAAAAGCAGTAAATAAGTAAAGAGAGATGATCAGCAAGAAAAATCCTGCTGCCAGCACAAAGCGGGGATCTTTAAAAAACGCAAAGCTGAAACTGAATTTTGATTTACTGCTGCTGCCTTTTGCTTTCTTTTCCTTTTCGGGTTTCTTAAATGTGTTAGACTTATATGTGTTTTCTGCCATTAGCTTAAAAAGTATCCAAAACTAAGGAAAAATGGCATAGAATTTAAAGAATACATAATCTGTCTGTTTTTAAAAAACCATTCTCTAAATTCATGCAAACTTGCCTGGTGAATTTGAGAACATTCATACTTATATTCCTGCTCTTTGCTTGTGCCGTTGCTGCTTCAGCACAGGGACAGCTTATTGACAGTCTGCAGCGCATTGTGGCAGCTCATCCTCGTGATACTAATGAAATACGGGCGCTCGACCACCTAGGCTCTGAGTTTATGCGCAAGGACATGAACAAGGCGAAGTTCTATATCTACAAGCAACTAGCTTTGGCAAAAGAACTGGGAACCGATTTTGGCTTGGCAGCTGGCTATTCGGGCCTAGTGGGTATTCATCAAAATGAAGGCAACATTGACAGTGCGCAATACTATCTTCAGCTGCTTGAAATACTTTCTAAGAATCCGGCTAATAAGAAAGCAGCTGTCAACTATGCTAATTCAGCTGGGCTCTTTTACAAAAATCAAGGTAAGATTAAGGAGGCACTGCCATATTTGTTAGAGGCTCTTCGGCTATTGGAAAATGGAGATAAGACTGCACGGGCAGGACAGATGCTTAACGTAGGTAATGCTTACTATAATCTGGGTGAGCTAAAAAACGCAGCAGACTACCATCTTAAAGCACTTGCCTTATTTGAAGAAGTAAAAAATAAACGTGGTCAATCTTTTTGTTTGAACAGCCTGGGCAATGATTATGCAGACCTTAAACAATACAGCACGGCTGAAAAATATTTCTTTCGATCAGAAAAATTAAAAGAGGAATTGGGCGACAAAAGAGGTGTACTCACTTCGTGGATGAGTTTAGGCGTTGTATATCAGCAAACCAACAAACCCGATCTTTCGATGCTTTATTTTAACAAGGCATTGGTTCGCTCAAGAGAGCTAAATTTGTCTTTAGAGGAGTCTCGCGTGCTTTTCAATATGGGTTCACTTTTAAAACAGACGAAGAAAAACGAAGAGGCTACCAAAAAATTTTCTGAGTCACTAGTATTGGCT
>JANOQK010000058.1:0-3590 GCA_031414855.1 Bacteroidia bacterium
ATTTCCTTTTTGATACTCCTCAAAGTCCATGTAAAAACCAGGCAGATTAATCACACCTAGCTTTAAGTTGCGGCCATTTGATTGATAATTAATTGTACTCTTTTTGGCTGCCTGATCTTCCAACTTAATTTTATCACGCACCAATGTGATTTCCTTTGCCGGCCCATTCATTCCTGTTTCTGAAGGCAAGAAATTAATTCTAACAGTTGTTCCCTTGGGTCCTTTTATCAACTTTACCACCTCATCTATGCGCCATCCAATAACATCTACCATCTCACCATCTTTTCCTTGCGCAACTCCAATAATCAAATCGTTGTTATGGATTAAATCTGATTTTTCAGCTGGCCCACCCGGCAATATCCTGGACACTTTTGTGTAATCATTTTCTGTTTGCAACTGAGCTCCAATTCCCTCCAAAGACAAGCTCATACCTTGCTTGAACAATGCCGATGCCTTGGGGGATAAATAATTGGTGTGAGGGTCGTAGGCTTCTGTAATGGCATTCATATAAACCCCAAATACGTCTTCACTTGTAAATTGGGAAACAGATTTAATAAAACGTTCGTAGCGCTTCCTTAGGACATCCTTAATTTCATCTGGCTTTTTTCCAGCCAGCTTCAAACCCAACGCTTGATTTTTAATGGTCTTTCTCCAAATATCGTTAAGCTCAGAAACGGAGTTGGCCCAGCGCTCCTTATCGCGATCAGTCTCATAATATTCATCAATAGCGAAGTCAAACTCCTGTTCAATTATGTTGTTCATCACATAATCCATCCGCTCCTTGTAACGTTTGCGAAAAACGCTATATACCTCATAGGCTGGCTCAACGTTCTCTTCGCGGGTCAAATCATCAATCGAGAAACGATATTTTTCAAAATTTTTGAGGTCACTGGCAAGGAAATAGGATTTATTATTATCCAGTTCTTTAACATATCTATCTAAAATGGCTGATGACAAAGAATCATTAAGCTGCAATTTCCGGTAATGATTATTATCGAGGACATATGAAATAACCTTGGCCTCTTTTCCATATACCGACTTGGATTTTAGTTCAACCGTGTCTTTTAAATTTAAACCGTAAGACACAGGTATTCCCAAAAGGGTGATCATAAGAATCCCCAACACAATTTTCCTTCTCATCTTAAAAAATTTACTGATCTCAACGAATTCTATGCAAAAGAGGTGCCTTAAAAAGCAAAGCTGGTTTAGGCCACTTTATCGATATCAAATTCTTCCATAAACTTCTGAGCTTGCTCCAGGGATTCAAATTCGTAAAATTGCTTCCCGGCCTGAGTAGAATGAATTTCAACCTTGACCATGTCAATTCCTCTTGTATTGCGCTTACTTTTTGGTTTCTCAGATTTGTAATCTTCACCTTGCTTCTGAGAAATATGAAACTGTGTTGCCCTCACATTCTTGCAATAAGAACACTGGTAGTTTTTTACCAATTCCTTAGGTGATCCATTCTCATGGGTTTCAACTATCTCCTCTTTAACAACCCGCATGGTATAAAATCCGCAATTACCACACTGTAATGCAGTCAAATGACCCTGGTATTTTTCAATTTTTATGTCCGAGGTTTTTTCATCAATCCAAACATCATAATCGATGGAAAAAACATTTTCTTCCGCTTGCATACCCTCCATTAGATGGACATCTTCTTCATCCTCACTAAGCAACCTCATTTTATTACCTGTTTTTGGATTGGTGCGGGGCAAATAGCGCCACTTTTTAAGCTTCTTGTTGAGTTTAGTGGGGTAATAATAATCTAGAATCAAAGAAGCTACGTAACCCACCAGGGTTACTCCCGAAAATGAAATGAACATGAGCACATAGAACCAGGTGCCCACCTCTTTTCCTGCACTATACAGATTGATAAGTAAGCCCAGGCCTAATCCTATGGACAAGAATACCCACTTATACCATTTGATTTCATTGAGATTAATAAAATCGTACTTCTCCTTGTAATCACTAATAATCGATACCCGAAGATTATACACCAGATAAAGGAGTATCCCAGTTGTAATAAAAAATATGGCAGCAATTATAATTCCGCTATGCCATAAAGTTAGAAATGCACTTTCTTGAATTTCATCCATAAAAACTTTTTAAAAAATTTAACTTTTAAAGGTAAAAATAATTCTGAATAACACAGTTAAGAAGGTCATTTTACAAGACCTACTCGACTATTTCATGTTATTCATACGGTTCGACCACTAAACGACCTTTTTATATTTTTATTAGCACCGGGCATCCCATAAAGGACATCAGCGTGAACATCACAACGGGGAATGTGAAGAATTCAACGAGTTGGCAAGAAACTCCTGTTTCATTCCTGGAAGGCCTAAAACTTTAAAAAAAGTGGTTCAACAATTATTTGTGTAAAATTACACATATATATTTGTTTATTATAAATTAAATTAAGTATAATTGTGTAATAATACACAATTATATGAATGACTACGAAAGAAAAAAATTGGAAATGGAGTTAAAGAATTTCACTTCCAGGAATTTTGAGAGGCCAAGTAATTGTCGAAATCTTGATCAGATCAGATTCTATGTCAGAGAGTTATGTAATAAGATTGAAGAGTACGAAAGGCGCTTCAATTATGTCCCTTCATCAGCCTACTCGCTGTTGGCCCAATACAACAGTGTACAAAATCAGATGTTGTACGTAGATTTTAGAACGACTTACAAGTGAAGGGATTATGAAGTACATCCCCTCCCCCATTCCGATCAGGTTTGACTTTGTGTACAGTGCAACGGCCAACAAATCTGGTCGTATGCAGTATCATAAAGTCAGACCAGGGCTAAGCAAGTTGCGAATCAGCCGGACGGAGTTTATAAAGACATACAATGATGCCCAGATCATTGCCATCAACCCTATGCAGCTTCGTGGACAGGAAGCAGTATTTCAATTTGAATTTTATGTCTGATTATTTCAAAATACTTTCCAAATCAGCTGGCGAATAGCCAACCGACTTAATGGTCTTGTTATCTGATTTCCGATAGACTAACCATTTATCACCTTCTTTGCGGTAGTAACATTCGGTGCCGTCTTTATCCTTATAGAACTGAACCGTCTTCATCGCCTCCTCCTCTGAATTACAGGCTTTGCTCATGTTGGATCGTTGAACTTCTTTAAACAAATCATTGAATTTCTCTCCTAAACCAAATTCGAGGACAGCCCCGGAGAGTACGTATTGAATGTCGCAAAGGGCATCGGCAACCCCTACAATATCATTTTCAAGAATAGCTACTTCCATCTCCTTTAACTCTTCTGCAATCAATGCAACGCGCAGTCGGCAACGAGCCTCATCAGGAATAGCAGGGGCTTCCAAAATAGGATGCTTGAATGTTTTATGAAATTCGGCTACGAGGAGAAGCGATTCGGGCTGTTGCATGTAAAGTTTAGGTTAAGTTTAAAATCTAAAAAAACGAAAATAGTACGAGTTAAAAAAAGTGTCCTTATCAGCTTTAAGTAATCAGCTATAACATTACTGAATCACAGATACTTATATAGTAGTAATCAAATTTCAGATTAATTAAATTCGAAGGTATGGATTAGTTGAACTAGCCTTATATTTGAA
>JANOQK010000059.1:0-7848 GCA_031414855.1 Bacteroidia bacterium
TATTATTAGGTATCGACCCACTATTAGACATGGGAAGAAGTGCCACCAATGTAGTGGGAAACAGTGTTGCCACAGCCGTGGTTAGCAAGTGGGAGAATGCGTTGGAGGATCCAGCAAAGAGTTAATCAAAATCAATATTTAAGGTCATTGTGAGCACCTTCGATGGCACTTGCGGGGGACCGAAGTAGTTTCCCAACTACGAAGAAGAGTTCCAATTGGGAGGAGACTGCTTCGCCCTCACACTCCACTTCCTCTGAAGCTCACAGTGACTTATACTTTTGATTGCACTTGAAAAACAGTTTAAATGCCCCAAAAATTAATCCTCATCATGAACTTAAACTCCTTAAATTTGTTGCGCTAAAAAAGAAGTCATGTTAAAAGCTGCCCCCAAATCAATTCACCTCTATCTGGAATCAAACCCAAACCCAAATTCTTTAAAGTTTGTGGTAAATGAAGTACTTGTTCCGGAAGGAATGAGTTTTGATTTTCCGGATGCAGCTAGTGCAGTGGATGCACCTTTAGCACTTGAGCTTTTCAACTATCCTTTTGTAGATCGTGTTTTTTACATGAGCAATTTTGTCACCGTCACCAAGAAGGCTGATGTGGAATGGGTGGAGGTTCAAAATACTATTAAAGAGCATATCAAAAGTTTTCTCGAATCAGGCAAACTAATTCTGGATCAAAAGGCTCCAGCTGCTGAAGAAGTAGGAGAAGAAACGGAAACTGTAAAAAAGATCAAAACGATTCTGGATGAGTACATCCGTCCGGCTGTTGAGCAAGATGGAGGTGCTATCACATTTCACTCTTTCAAAGACAAAAGAGTGACTGTTACATTACAGGGTTCTTGCAGTGGTTGCCCCTCGTCCACCATCACTTTAAAAGCAGGTATCGAAAATCTTTTCAAGAAGATGATGCCTGAGGAAGTGGAGGAAGTGGAGGCACTTGGCTAGCCGTTAATCGTTATCCGTTAGTAGTTAATAGTGACAAGATAAGTTATCGGTCAACCTTCTTCACGATTAACCGATAACTATTAACCTCTATCTACTTTAATCCTTTCAAGTTCTTGTCCAAGAATTTCAAAACTTCCTCTGAAGCCTTGATATTGTTCTCTTTCTTCACAAAGCCGTGGCCTTCATCCGGAAAAATAACATACTCCACAAGTACTCCATTCTTTCTTGCGTTTACTACAATTTCATCTGACTCAACTTGCAACACCCGTGGATCATTGCTACCCTGTAATACAATAAATGGTTTTGTGATCTTATCTGTATGAAAGAGTGGTGACTTATCATACAACGCCACAGAATCTGCCGTAAAAGGATCTCCTAATTCAATGTACAGTGCCTTACGATTTGCTTCCCACCAAGCAGGTATGCTCTTTAATGTTCTTATCCAATTCGTTACACCGAATAAATTAACGCCTACATTAAATTCTTCTGGAGCAAATGCAAGTGCTGCCATTACCATATAGCCACCATAGCTTCCACCATAAATTCCAATTTTGGTGGTGTCGATGTAATTAAGTGTTGCCAGAAATTTCTTAGCCTCCACACAATCCTTTAAATCTTCGTTGCCATGCTTGCGATCATCAGCAGCAAAAAAAGTTTTCCCATAACCAGAACTTCCTCTGTTGTTAACTGCGAGAATGGCATAGCCATGATTTACTAAATGTTGTAAAGCTGCTGAATAATTCAAACGTGTTTGTCCACCAGGGCCGCCATGTATCCAAAGCAAAGCAGGAACCTTCTCTCCTTCTTTAAGACCTTTTGGTTTGTACAACAAGGCTGGAATTTCCATTCCATCAAACGACTTGTAACGTATTACCTCACCAGCCACCAGATCTGTTGGCTCAATCTCTTTGGTTATGGTATTGGTAAGCTGCTTTACTTCTTTTGTTTCGAAATTATAAACAAAGAGGTTGCTCGGTGATTTGGAACTGCTTACATAAAATGACATGATCTTTTCACTGTCTGAAATATTGACACCCGTAATGTCACCTTCCGGCAAGCCAGCTATCTCCAGTCGCTTGCCGCCATTTGCTTCATCATAAATTTTAATTTCGGTGCGGGCATCATTATTCACGGCCACTACACGATATTTTCCGTTGCGCGAAAGATAGGCGTACATAATATCCCAGGGAGCGTCTTCCACTTTCTTCTTTTCTCCTGTTGCAACATCATAGCTAGCGAGATAAGTGAATTCTGAGCCTTCATCCGTTAGAAAATAAAGTAGCTTACCATCAAGGCTAAAATATTGAGGACTAAACTGTATCTCACCTTCATGTTTCGACAGCAGTTTCAAATTTTTCGTTTGCGTATCCAGCAAGTACATATCAGAATTATGTCCTGTGATTGTTTTCACCAATGCTATGTATCGATCGTCATTTGAA
This sequence comes from Bacteroidia bacterium, assembly GCA_031414855.1. GTDB lineage: Bacteria > Bacteroidota > Bacteroidia > Cytophagales > Cyclobacteriaceae > ELB16-189. Next base: position 2,390 of record JANOQK010000059.1, read on the forward strand.
ATGGCCGAGGGATTAAGTCCTTCATTATTCTGGTAGACCTGTGTCGTTGGGTAAACATCTCCTTCTTTCTGAACATCCCCCACTTGCGTTTTATATAAATCAAAAAAGCGCTTGTCGCGACTATTTGAAGAAACGTACATTAACTTCTTGTCATGGCTCCAGCCCGCAAACTGAGCTTTGGCAGTCGAGTCCTGGATAAGATCTTTGATCGTTCCATTCTGATTCCTTACATAAAGGTGATTGATTTCATTTCCGCCTTTATCGCTTGTATACAAAATGCGATCATCCGTTGGAAAATACGATTGACTGAAAATTGCGTTATCTGCGGAAGTGGTCAATTGCTTTTGCTCACCTGTCTTCAGATCAATTTCATACGCATTAAAAATTCCAGTGGTTTTACTGTTATACACAATTTTGCTTTCATCAGGAGAAAAGGCGCCACCGTTAATCTGAACAATGTCCATGAACTGGTTTACGGTGTAGAGTTTTGGCGGCTTTTCCTCGGTTTCAGAGGATTTACAATTCCACACGACAAAAGCGGTGAGGAGCAAGAAGAAAAGAGTAATTGGTTTTTGTTTCATAAGTGTGAGGTTTGAATCTTTGAAAATACGAATGAAAATCACAAACTGAAAACATCAAAGTTTACTAATGCTGAAAGGTGTGTGATCTCTTTGGATGATTTCTTATCTTTTCAACATGAAACTTCTATTAACGCTGTCATTTTTGATCGCCTTTCAATCTGGATTTAGTCAGTCCGTTAAGACGATGACCTACAACTTACGATATGACACGCCCAATGATGGAATCAATCAATGGTCAAACAGAATCACAAAAGTAAATGCCCTTTTGGCCAAATACGATCCCGACCTCATAGGTGTTCAGGAAGCATTGAAACATCAGATCGATGATGTTATCAAAGGGCTTCCTCAATACGTTTCCGTTGGCGTAGGGCGCGATGATGGCAAGGAGAAAGGTGAATACTCGGCCATTTTATATAAGAAAGATCGCTTTGAAATTGTCTCACAAAAAACCTTTTGGCTTTCCGAATCGCCTGATGTTCCAGGAAGTAAAAGCTGGGATGCTGCTATCACGAGGATTGTTACGGTGATCAAGTTCAAGGATAAAAAATTAGGGAAGGAATTTTATCATTTGAATACTCACTTTGATCACATCGGAAAAGAGGCACGGAAAAACAGTGTTCTTTTACTTCACAAGTTTTTAGTTACCGAAGTTCTTTCCAAAAGTCATGTTCCCGTTTTGATTTCCGGTGATTTCAATTCTGAGCCTACCGAAGAGCCGTACCAATTAATGATAGCTAAAAATGAACTCACGGTCTTTGACTCAAAACCTGCTTCCTCAACAACGGGAACGTTCTGTGGATTTGAAGTGGGAGCAATTACTTGTCGGGTGATTGACTATATATTTCACTCCGGTGATTGGAAGGTAGAAAAGTATCTGGTGATTCAGGACAATGATGGAAAGAACTATCCCTCTGATCATTTGCCGGTGTTAGCTGAGTTTGTGTTGAAGTGAAGAAGCCACAGATGCACAGATTAATTTGGAGTCTATGCCAAAGACTATTTCCTATTTGCAAGATACACGCCACCCAAAATGGCAATCATTCCAATAAAATGACCAATTAGGAGTTGCTCTCCATCCAGCACACCCCAAATCACGGCAACAATTGGCATGATGTAAGTGACTGAGCTGGCGAATAGTGGTGTGGATATTTTAACAAGTTTTGTAAAGATAAGATTAGCAACTGCCGTGCTCATCAACGCGAGCACAACAACAAATCCAAATGCCTGCCATGCGCCTGGCACCTCCACTAGCTTGGAAGTAAAACCTGTAAACCCAAATAAGTAAACGGCTGCTAATGGTCCGATCAAAAGTAAGGCAACACTGGTGATGGTGATTGATCCAAGATTATGGATTTTAAATTTTAGCCAATTCAAATTGGCGCCATATAAAGCACATGCAATTACAATCAAGAGGCCGTACATGTTAAAGCCATTAATACTTCCTGATGATCTGGAAAGTGTTAAGATGATTGCTCCTCCAAAACTGATAATAATACCCACAATGGTATACCCAGTAAATCTTTGCTTGAAAAGCAAGGCTCCAAGTATCATCGTCCACAAAGGGGATAGTGTATTTAATATTCCGGCCAACGAACTTTCCAATCGTGTCTGCGCCCACGCAAAAAGAAAGGCAGGAAAGAAAATACCCATCAAACCTGAAACAAATAATTTGAAGTAATCCTCCTTACTTAATTCTCGTAACCTTGTGACTGCAAAGGGCAAAAGAAACAGGCATGCAGCAGTTACCCGAAGCGCACCCACTTCATCTGGTGCAAATACTTTTAATCCCTGCTTGATTAAAATAAATGATGTTCCCCAAATAAGGGAAAGAAGTAGTAGCAGAACGACAGGAAGAAATTTTGGATGGTCTCTCATTTTAAAAAGCATCTAGCTACAAGCTGCTAGCTGCTGGCAGGTGCTACACATTTACAAGCGAGGGTGAGTAAGTATCAATCACTTCATCCAAGATAGCACATACTTCGGCATAATCCGGTGCTTCTACTAAACGAGAGCGATACGGCTTAAAATCAGGGGTTCCTTTAAAATAATTGGAGTAATGTCTACGCATCTCAAAGATGCCAAGCTTGTCTCCTTTCCAACGAATTGAAAAGTCAAGATGATTCTTAGTAACACGTACACGCTCGGCAATGTCAGGTGGCGTTAAGGATTCTCCTGTCTTAAAATAATGTTTGATCTCATTAAAGATCCATGGATTGCCGATGGCACCGCGGCCAATCATAATACCATCAATGCCATACCTGTTTCTATATTCCAATGCTTTCTCTGGTGTGTCAACATCTCCGTTGCCGAAAACAGGAATATTCATGCGGGGGTTTTCTTTGATCTTAGCAATCAACGACCAATCAGCAGAACCTTTATACATCTGCACACGCGTGCGCCCGTGAATAGTCAATGCTTTGATACCAATATCTTGCAAACGCTCCGCTACTTCTACCACATTCTTAGTGCTGTCATCCCAGCCCAGGCGCGTCTTTACCGTTACCGGAAGATGAGTACACTTCACGATTTCTTCCGTCATCTTTACCATCTTAGGAATGTCCTGAAGCAAAGCTGCACCGGCACCACGGCAAGCGACTGCCTTTACAGGGCAACCGTAGTTGATGTCAATCAAATCGGGGTTTACTTCCGTGGCAATCTCTGCCGATTGCACCATGTTGCCAATATCTCCGCCAAATAGCTGAATGCCAATAGGTCTTTCATATTCAAAAATGTCGAGCTTTTGGCGACTCTTGGCAGCATCTCGAATAAGGCCTTCTGACGAAATGAATTCGGTATACATTAAATCAGCACCACCCTCCTTGCACACAGCACGGAATGGCGGATCGCTCACATCCTCCATAGGGGCAAGTAATAAGGGAAAGTCCCCTAGCTGTATGTTGCCGATTTTTACCATATTGCGCCCAAATTTAGTCAGGTTTTTACGATTTAACGGCCTCCATGTACAATAGTATTTCAGACCGCCCACCCTGGATTTCCGCATTACTTATTTTCTTAACCTCGATGATGGGGTTTGTCATCATTGGCCCACTGATTGGAATGCTGGTGGCTCTTCCTTTTGTTGAAGGAAATTTCATGGATTTTATCCTCAATGTTTCTGATCCCATTGGCCATCCTGAAGTAAAAATCCCGTTTTTCATTTTGCAGGGATGTGCTACGTTTTTTGGATTGATCATTGGTCCTGGCTTATATCTGTTTTCTATTGAACAGAAAAATCCATTTGATTTGGTTAACCAAAAACCAACATATGGATTGATGCTCCTAATCACGGCTGGCATTACCATTTTTTTTATGGCCACCAACTCCATTGTGATCGAATGGAATGCTAATCTTAAACTGCCAGAGTTTCTAAATGCATTTGAAACCTGGGCACGAGAAAAAGAAGATCTTGCCGCAGAGATCACTGCCTTTCTCACCAAGTTTGATTCGATGGGGGAATTTATTCTTGCCTTTGTGGTGATTGCTGTGCTTCCAGGCATTGGCGAAGAGCTGGTGTTTCGCGGCTTGTTACAACCCGAACTCCATCGCGCTACTAAAAATATTCACGTTGCTATTTGGATTTCGGCCATCTTGTTCAGTGCGATTCACATGCAGTTTTTTGGATTCGTACCACGCGTGTTGCTGGGTGCTTTGTTTGGCTACCTCTATTATTGGTCGGGCGATTTACGCATTTCAATGTTTGCTCACTTTGTTAATAATGGCTTCTCCGTTTTAATGATGTATTTGAATCAATTAGGAATAGTAGACATCGATTTAGAATCACCCGAAACTGCACCTTGGCCCGCGGTAGTCGGCTTCACAATCCTTACCTTTGCTCTTTTAGTATTCCTGAAAAAATTCTACAAAGCTCGTAACGCTACCATTTCGTGACAACTATTCTCAAAAAATACAATAATCTTACCCAACGCATCATCACCGGTATGCTGGGTTCAGCGTTAATCATATTTGGTATTGTCTATAGCGAGTGGACTTACTTTGCTATTTTCTTTTTCATCTGCATTGCTTCGTTGTGGGAGTTCTACAGTCTCACCGGTCTTGATGGTATGATCCCTCAAAAAACATTTGGCACGATCTGCGGGATGATCATTTTTTGTCTTTCGTTTTTTATTGAGCAGAGAAGCATTTCTTATCGCTACTATTTTTTGATTTTCCCTTTACTGGCTTGTGTGTACATGATCAAGCTGTATAAGTTTGAGCGCAAGCCTTTCACCAATATTGCGTTTACTTTTTTAGGGATACTTTATGTAGCTGTTCCGTTTGCTCTCCTGAACATTGCTGCTTTTGAAAACGGGTATTACAATTATGAAGTGATGGTAGGTTGCTTATTCATTCTTTGGGCAAGCGATACGGGCGCTTATTTTGCTGGCACACGCTTTGGTAAGCGAAAACTTTTTGAACGCATCTCACCTAAAAAATCCTGGGAAGGTGCTGTTGGTGGCGCCATCCTTGCTTTCATTTTTGCCTTTATTATTGCCAACTATTTTGAAACACTCGCCTTTTGGCAGTGGATGTGTATAGCTGTAATCATTATTGTTGGAGGGATCTTTGGTGATCTTGTTGAATCTCTTTTAAAAAGAAGTATCGAAATCAAAGACAGTGGCGACAGCCTGCCAGGTCATGGTGGATTTCTCGATCGCTTTGATGGGCTGCTTATCTCTGCCCCTTTCATCGTGGCATTTTTGGAGATTTTTTGAAAATCCTGCTGTCAATATTTTATTCGCCTAATCCAGACAGTCTTGGTTATTTATTTCGTGCCTTTTGCGATGCATAAAAAAATATTAGGGTAATCGTAAAGACACGGAATCGCCATCTTGATTTCCGTTATTTGCACTCCGTCTCCCTAATTTATCTATCTTTGCA
>JANOQK010000060.1:0-24044 GCA_031414855.1 Bacteroidia bacterium
GCATTGCTGCTTTGATTAACTAATGAATTCTTTGGCTGGTAAAGCAACTTATCCATGATAATTGGTGTGCCCTTGTAGGCCATTAATCTGCACATAGAATTTCAGTTTTCTGAAAAGTTAATAAAAAATACCCTCAATAAAGCAGTGACTTCAAATCTGCAAAAAACCATTGACTCGACTCCTCAATCGAATAACTTTTGGCACTCGGGATCATTTTCATTTTCTACTTTTTCTATTGCTTAACAGATGCTTTTTGGTATCCGAATTAGTATTGACTTAACTGTCAGGCACTCGATCTACCGAAATCACTATGTTGAATAACGAAAAGAATTCATTTTTTGCTCATCTGCGTCAGTTTCAGTATTAGAGCATGCTGCAAAAGGAGTAATATGAACGATTTTATTGGTAATATTTGATACATTAGGCCAAATGCCAAAAGACCTTTTAGATGTGGTAAATTCTTGTTTTTTGTAGGTTTTTATATCGGAAACAATTCTAAATTTGATTTTAGTTTAAAAGCTCCAACACGAAACGAACCCCATATGCGAAAGCGGATTTTAATTAGTTTGGTTTCATTCTCGATAATCTTATTCAACTCGCAGGCTCTCCTGGCTCAGAGTTATCAACTACACAGTGTGTTTTTATATAGTTTTACCAGGTATGTTCAGTGGCCTGATGAGATGAACCACGGTGATTTTGACATTTTAGTTTTTGGGGATTCGCCAATTACACCAGAACTTAAAAAAATGGCCGATGTAAAAAAGGTAGGGGATAGAGCCATTAAAGTATATAGCATCAAGAGTGCAGCTGAATTAAGAAAATGTAATATATTGTTTATTCCTGCTAGTAAATCTGGTCAATTAGCCGAAATTTTGACTAAAGTTGGATCAAACGCAGTGCTGGTTGTGACAGAACAAGATGGCTTGGGGGCAAAGGGTAGTGGGATAAATTTTATTACCAAAGAAGGAAAGCTTGCCTTTGAGATGAACCAAGCTGCCATGACTAAGCAAAAATTGAAAGCATCTACTGAATTGACTCGTTTAGCAATTGTGATTTAATAACTTATGGAGAAATCAATTTTCAAAGGGAAAATCCGACTTAAAATCGGAAACAAAATCTTCGGAGGATTTTTAATCCTTATCGTCCTCTTTATTATAAATGCCTCCATCATTTTTGGCACCGGTAATAAAATTGATAGCGTGGTGAAGAACTCATCTGAAAGCATCAGACCTTCCAAGGACGCCATTAACGAATTTATTCTAATGGTTACACAAGCCAAGATGTTGATAACGAATTGGGTGTATCTTCAGACTAACTCTGATGATAAACTTGCTTTGCGACAGATCAAAGATTTCGACTACCCAGCCTTGAAAGAAAGAGTTACCAAATTGATGCCGATGTGGCAGGATAGTCAACGAACTATGATGGATACCGTTTTCCAGAAGTTCGATGTGATGATGAAATTGGCTGATGAAAATGTGATCAACAAGCTGGTGTCATTTGAGAATTACGAAGACCCGTTGACCAAATTGCTGGCGGAGGACGCCATAGAAAGCCAGATTATTCCGCAGTCTTCTGACATGATTAGGAAGCTTAACAAAATTGCTGATACACAGAGCAAGATAACTGCTGAATCTGATGTTGAACTAATCAATTCGACTAATCAATTGCGCAACATTACCCTTATTTTAGGATTGATTACAGTATCGCTTGGATTGTTGAGTGCTTATATGATGGTAAGGTCGATCACTGGCCCCATCAATTATATAAAAGATGTTGTTGTTAAACTTGGTCGAGGTGAACTAGTTGATGATAAAAAGAAAAAATTCAGCAACGATGAGATTGGAGAAATGGCAATTGCCACGGACAATCTGGTGTCCGGGCTTAAGGCAACAACATCTTTTGCTGAAAATATTGGAAGTGGAAAATATGATTCCGATTATCAGCCACTAAGTGAACATGATGTTCTGGGGAACGCATTGTTAAATATGCGCAGTAATCTTTCGCGCGTGGCAGAAGAAGATAAAAAACGAAATTGGGCTACTGAAGGACAAGCTAAATTTGGAGAGATATTACGCACAAATAATAGTGATGTTCAGAAGCTCTCTGATGAAATTATAGCCAACCTTGTGAAATATCTGAAAGCGAATCAAGGTGCACTTTACATCATTGACGATACTGAGGATTCGGAAGAAGCTACAATGTCTATGACGTCTTGCTATGCGTGGGACAAAAAGAAATTCCTAAATCAAAAAGTGCACAAAGGCGAAGGCTTGGCAGGACAAGCTTGGCAAGAAATGGATACTGTTTACCTGACCGATGTACCTCAGAATTATATTCGAATTACATCAGGATTAGGGGATGCCAATCCAACCTGCATACTTATTGTTCCCTTAAAAGTAAATGACCAAATTTTTGGGGTTGCTGAAATAGCTTCTTTTAATACGCTGAAGGATTATGAGATTGAGTTTGTGCAGAAAATTGCTGAAAGTATTGCTTCGACAGTTTCTTCTGTAAAAGTCAACTCTCGAACCCAACGATTGTTGGAAGAGTCGCAGCAGATGACTGAGCAGATGAGGGCTCAGGAAGAAGAAATGAGGCAAAATATGGAAGAGTTGCAGGCCACTCAAGAAGGAATGAAGAGACAGGAATCAGAGATGATGAAATCGATGGAGGATACCATGAAGGCTGCCCAGGATGAAGCAATTAAAAAAGAGAGCGACTATAAAAAATTGATTAAAGAACTTCAGGAAAAATTGAAATAGAAATTGATTTAGTACCTGTTGCCAGATAGCTGAATACTTCTACAGACAGGGGTCAGAGACTTTTCAGTTTTTTAATTTCAATTGCGTATAAATGCAAAAAACCCCTCCGTCTGAGGGGTTTTTTGTTACCTAAACCTAAACCTATGAGAAGATTACTCTGCTCTTATGCAATTCAACGATTGCTTAGGCGAAGGGTTTCAAAGTTTTTGATAATCTATCAAAATATTGACCATTGGCTCCATCCGTACTGCCCGAATTCGCAAAAACTATCCCCTAAAACTCACCAGAACCGATAATTGTCTCATGCGAAGCCGACAATAACTAGCGCAATAGAATTATTTCAACTTTCCTGCAAATTGCTTTTTAAACTTATCAACCTTAGGTCGTATCACATACTGGCAATAACCTTGATTAGGATTAAGAGCATAATAATTTTGATGGTAGTCTTCTGCCTTATAAAAATTGATAAGGGGGCTGATTTCTGTTACAATAGAATTTTTGTAAATTTTAGAGGCCTCCAGCTGCTTTTTATAATCTTCTGCAGTCTTTTTCTGAGCTTCATTGTGAAAAAAAACAACGGATCTGTATTGCGTGCCTTCATCTGCGCCCTGTCGATTGAGCGTGGTAGGATCATGTGTATTCCAAAATACTTCCAGGAGCTCTTCGAACGAAATAATTTTAGGGTTGAAGGTAATTTGAGTTACTTCTGCATGGCCGGTAGTTCCTGTGCAAATTTCGCGATAGGAGGGATTCTTGATTTTCCCGCCCGAGTATCCTGATTCCACTTTTTCGACACCTTTCACACTAAGGAAAACGGCTTCGGTGCACCAGAAGCAGCCAGCGCCAAAAGTGGCTACTTGTTTTGATTCATCCATATTTTTAGACGTTGAGGGTGGTTGTGCTTGAACACCGATAAGTGTCAGACAGAAAAATAAAATGCTAAGACAATTTTTCATACTCTATTTAACCAATTTTATCCAAAAATAGTTTTGAAAAACTTGTTGGATTGTCGGGAAGGAAACAAAACTCAATATCCTTCGGTATAATGAACTTCTAGCTCCTCTCAGTAACGGCTATAGAACCCTCTCAAGTCACCGCTAAGGTTTTTGTCCAGATCAGCTTTCACCTTATTCATCAGATCGGTGCTGGAAGGATAGGTTTCTTTTCTTTCGCATAACTTCTTTTGCTGGTCGGTCAAGGCACGAACATCTCCGGAATAGCTCGCCCATTTTGTTTCCCAATTGTATGCCCCATTTACAGAGGAATTTTTTAGGGTGGCTCCATTCTTATTATCAGTAATAGTTACACTTATTTCCCCTCGGGCAATGACAGACTTGTCATAGTAAGTAATTTTGGCAGTCACTTTTTGATAGGTAGCAGTTTTCACTCCGTTCACTGTTTTTTCGCCTGTTTTCACACTGTCTGTTCGCGTTTCAGCCCGATTGGTGATGGAGGGTCTTCCTTCTGAATATCCAGATAATATTACTTTTAGTTTATGATCGATAGGTATGGAATTGTCCTTCAAGTCTTGTTCCGGGTAAAACTCAAGGAACTGTCTTTTTAATGAAGCCACTACAGGTTGCAGGCTTCCAAGATTATACCGTGTGGCATTGAACTCCTCATAAGCAACTCTGAGTGTAGCATTGTATTCCGCCTGGTTCATCATTTCGATCGATTCTCGATAACCTGGAGATAAATTCCCAGCTTCCTGAAATAAGAAGTAGGCTTGCTTAGCATCTTCACGGTTATTCTTAAGCATGGCATTCACTCCAGCCTCATAGCTTTCTTCAGCTGCCTTGACCTTTGCGTCAGTTAACTCTTTATACTTGTTTACGGGATTTGGTATTACTTTAAGCGCACCCGGTGAGGTTCTAATCTCATCATACAATCGGTTCACTTTTTCGTAGTTCTGAACGGCCGAACGCCATTTGAAATTGGCGTTGGAAGCAATTTGATTTTGGGCATCAGTTTCCAGGTAATCTACTGCGAGTTGGTAACTAAGACTCAGAACCTCTTTTGACTTTTTGTGATCTGGATTTTGGCGTAACCGCTGCACGGCAGTAAGCACTGCGTCAAAGTAATCTCCTTTTTTGTAAGCGCTTTTTCCTGAGCTGCAGGCATTAAGAAACAGAAGAAAAGCAAACAGGCAGTAGAGTAAACGATATTTCATTAAACAATTATTTGATTTTCTAAAGAAACAAATTCAGTGCCTTAATTTAGCTACGTTGAGCGCACCTTCAAAATAATTTTTAAGGCAACACAATCTTTGTTATATACAATGACACTTTACTAAATCGTTTTGTTAGCGAATAAAAGTAATCTAAAGCTAGTAAAGTGGTAGCTTGAGTATCTACTTCTGGCCAAAGAAATCAATCAGAATGTCATCGATCAGATTTCTCCAATTACCCCAGGAATGGCCTTCATTTGTCTCCCGGTAGGTGTAAATACAGGAATTGTTTTCTAAAATGACCTTCATCTTACGGGCACTTTCACTGGCATCGTTGTATATACCAGAGGTCATTGAAATTTTCGTTTTAGAGTTGGCCATTGAATCGCAAAGGGAATAGATCTGCGGCTTCGTCCAGAAAGCAGGGGACTGGATGCCGGCCATTCCAAAAACTTCTGGCCTCGCAAAAACAAAATAAGCGGAAGTGAGTCCGCCCATTGAAGTACCCAGAATGGCACGGTTCTCTCTGCCTTTTGCAACAGGATAAGTCTTTTCAATCAGGGGTATAAATTCTTCGGTAAAAAACTTTAGGTATTTCTCATTCATTGCTAATTCTTCCATTCTTCGATTGTTCGATCGATTTACAGGTTCACGGTGATCGATAAATATGGCGATAACAGGATGTATTTTTTTTTCGGCAATCAGGTTATCTAGCGTAGTAACCATGTTGCCCATTTTTGGATGCATGTATTCAAATCCATCGGTTACATAAATTGCAGGAAGGTGGCCATGATGGCCGTGAGGTAAATAAACGCTATACGTAATTTGATAACCCAACGATTTGCTTTGATATAAAATTTCACTTTTCAGGTTTCCATGAGCTATGTTATCATGCTCCTCAAGGGTTGAATCTTCCTTCCAATCTGGCATCCTTAATTCAGAGTTTGGACTACCTCCCCCTACTCCTGACCACTGTTGATGTGGATTTTCTGGATCAAGTATCCATGTGCGGCCATCCAACATAATTTTGTAATCGAGCCGTGCATCTTTGGGGAACTTCGATTTTAATATCCAGGCATCTGTGTTGGCAATTTTATTTCCTTTATTGTGAAACTTTTTATCGTATCCCCAACCGTTAAAATCGCCAATCCACTCTACTGATTTAACATCGCCTCTATAAACAAAGGCAACAGAGTCTCCCACAACGAATGGAATTCGGTTTGATTTTTTAAGATCACTCCATAGGCTATCCAAGGCAGATGTTTTTGCGAGCGCTTCTTCTAACTGATGGATGGAATTATAATTGGATTTGATAGTTTGGGCGTGTCCAATGGATATGAATGTTAATAAGAGTAAAACGAAAAAATAATTTTTCATTTGAAGATAGTTGAAGGCCTTAATCTTTATCCTCTACGCGGAGTGATAGTAATCCGGCTACTATCATCAGGCATCCACCGAGCACTAATGTCAGCATAGTATTTCCTTTAAATACATTCATAGTCAGGAACCCTAAGACTGTGGCTGCCAGTATTTGAGGAATAACAATAAAAAAATTAAATATTCCCATGTAATAACCCATTTTATTGATGGGTATTGAACCAGATAAAATTGCGTATGGCATAGATAGAATGCTGGCCCATGCCACACCAACCAGACCCATGGATATGGCAATCGTCCAGGGTTGCGTTATGAGGTTAAGTGAGATTAATCCCAGGCCACCAATAATTAAACATATCATATGGGTTTTTTTTCTCCCAACTCTTAATGCAATTACAGGAATAAGAAACGCAAAAATGGCAGCTACACCATTGCGCACTGAAGAGCAAACCCCTAACCAATCTGCACCATCATTGTATTGCTGTTGAACTCTTTTTAAAAGCTGTTCATCAGCAGTAACCAAATCTTTTTGTGAAAGAAAATGGTTTGCCAGATTTATGGTAATCGAAATATCGCTCTCCTCTTTTTGGAAACGATCTATTTCTTCTATATCAGCCGTTAGGGAATTATATTCTTTATCACTAAGAGTTGTTTGTTCAGCAAAAAGATTTCCTTTTAATTTTTCATATACATTATGAGGAACCTTCATATCATAAATATTACTTGTTACTGCGTTGGTAGAATAAATCCACATAGAGAAGAGAGCAAACCAAGTAAAGAACTGAACGTACGCCAATTGCCGCATGGTTTTTGGCATATTAAAAATTCCCTGAAAAGTTTCTTTAACGCCTTCTTTGAAGCTCGCTTTTTTGTTTTCTTCTTTTAGTTTCTCAATACTTTCTGGAGGAAATTCTTTTGTTGTGAATACGGTATACATCACGGCTGCAAGAAAAGCGAAAGCTCCTGTATAGAAAGACCATTTTACAGAATCAGGTATGGTACCACTTTCAGCGGTATTGCTCATGTCGAACCAGTTTTTGAATATCCATGGCAACAGAGCCGCAATGACAGAGCCAGTGCCGATGAAAAAACTTTGCATGGCAAAACCAGCCGTTCTTTGCTGTGGAGAAAGTTTGTCACCAACAAACGCCCGAAAAGGTTCCATCGAAATATTGATAGAGGCATCCATTATCCACAGCATTCCACCAGCTATCCATAGTGATGGCGAGTTAGGCATAACGATCAGTGCTATCGTAGCCAGAATAGCGCCAATAAAAAAGAATGGTCTACGCCTTCCCCAATAGGGGTGCCATGTTCTATCGCTGATATAGCCGATAATAGGTTGTACAACTAATCCGGTTAGCGGTGCTGCAATCCAGAGAATTGGAATGTCATCTTTATTTGCGCCAAGGGTCTCAAAAATCCTGCTGACATTTGAATTTTGCAATTCAAACCCGAATTGAATTCCAAGGAAGCCAAAACTCATGTTCCAGATTTGCCAGAAGGAAAGTTTAGGTTTTAATGTGCTCATTGTAATCCGTTAATTGTTAATAGTAAATAGTTAATCGTTGATGCCATGGCCAATGCCCATGTCCTAATGGCTAAGTCCCAACTTTACCAACTGATTTCAATTTTTCCTTTTTGATTTTGAAATGCGACTGACAACACATCTTCTTCCATTACTTTTTCGGGATCATTGATAGGATCATATTTTTCATAGGGTATAAAGAAGCTTATTTTTTCTTTTTGAACAGTTGTGTTTTTTTGACCAATATTCAGATGATCGATGGAGAATCCGTGGAGTACAAGTTTTATCTTGTCATATTTTGATTGAAAGCTACCTTCCATTTCATTGACCACTATTTTTTTCTCATTGCCAAAGTAAGAGATAGATCGTTTTGCAAAAGCTCCACCTTGATAATCGAACGTGCTTCCGTCATCTTCATAGAAGTCAAATGATGTGGTTTCGTTTCCAGCATAAATATGCAGATCAAGTTGGTCTACCTTTTCTTTTGTATTCATGACGGACATTTGCATAGGCAAGATGGCACCGGCTTTTATGAATACTGGCAGTTTATGAATAGGGCAATCTATATAAAACTCTTGCTCACCATTAAACTTTCTTGCATCATGCAAATAGTACCATTCTCCTGCCGGCAGATACACCTTCGTTACCTCTTTATTACTTTCAACGGGTGCAACTAATATGGAGGGGCCAAACAAATACTGATGTTGAAACTGATGATCGAATGTTTTTGAATGAAACGGATAATCTATTGCTAACGAGCGCTGCACAGGCATACCCGTTTGTGACGCATCGTGGAATAACGAATAGATATAAGGCAATAATTGATAACGTAACCGGATATAGTTTCTTGAAATTTGTTCAACCTCTTCACCATATGACCATGGTTCGGAATCACGACTGTTGATCATGGAATGACCACGAAAGAAAGGAGAGAGCGCACCAATGGATATCCACCTTGCAAATAATTTTGTGGAAGCATCTCCAACAAATCCTCCCACGTCATATCCGGCAAAAGCAATTCCCGTGAGGCCCATACTATTCACCAACCGAATGCCTAGCATCATATGTTCATCATATGCAACATTATCTCCCGTCCATACGGCAGCGTAACGTTGTATGCCAGAGAAACCTGATCGTGTTAAATTGAATGGCCGTTTTCCGTTGAGTAATTTCTTTGTGCCTTCGTACGTGCTTCGAGCCATTTGAAAACCGAAAACATTTCTTCCTCTTCGTGTGGTGGCTTTATTGCCTTCAAAATTGAATTCAATATTCTCAGGCAGAGCATGTCCCCATGTGGCAATCTCATTCATGTCATTCCAAAATCCTTCGACACCCAATTCAACATAGCCGTTGAATTTTTCCGCCCACCATTCACGCGTTGTTGGATTTGTAAAATCCGGAAAATGACACCAGCCCGGCCATACTTGTCCGGAATAGTTTTCTCCATCAGGATATTTTAGAAAAGCGTTTTTCTTTACGCCATCTTCATAAGGCTCATAACCTTCTTCAATTTTTATTCCAGGGTCGCACATGATTACTACCTCAAATCCCATTTCTTTTAAGTCATCAATCAGCCCTTTTGGATCCGCGAAATTTTTCTTGTCCCATGTGAAAATTTTGTATTTATCCATGTAATGGATATCAAATACAAGGGTGTCGGCTGGAATATTTTTTTCGCGAAATGTTCTTGCGACACTTAGTACTTCTGTATCGGGATAATAACTATAGCGACATTGCTGATAGGCGATACTCCAGAGCGGTGGCAACTCCATTCGTCCGGTTAGCCAGGTGTAGTTTTTGATTATTTGGGCAACACTTTTTCCATAGATAAAGTAATAATTCATTTCTCCGGCATCAGCGGAAAAGCTGGAGAATCGGTCATTAGATGCACCGAAATTGAAAAATGTTTTGTGTGTATTGTCAAAGAAAATTCCATACATCTGCTCATGATGTATACCCATGTAGAAAGGGGTAGAGCAATACAATGGATCCTGACCAGAATGATAAGCATATGCATCGGTATTCCAATTCTGATAACCCGATCCTTTTCTGTCCAGGTTACCCGTTTTCTCACCCATACCGATAAATCGTTCTCCTTCCTGTAGTTTTTTGTAAGTAGTTGATTGATCTCCGATCCAAGCTGTGCCCAATCCTGCATCATCTTCATTGATAACATTTCCCGCAAGATCCGTGAACCTAAAACGAACTGGATTTTTTGAAATGATGAGTTTAGTTTCTGAAGTGGTTATCACAACTTCTTGCTCACTCTCTTGGAGATCAAATGCGACTTTTGGTTGTGCGATCACCGAGTACGAAAAGTCTTCGAATGTATTATCCGAAGATATTTGTATTTGGATAATGGAGGAGGAGTAGGGTCTCACTCTGAAATGTCCACTGTTGGTTGCACCAATGAACTCAGTCTCAGATTTTGTTGAGGATACTAGCGGACCAAGGCTTTTGCTGGTAACAGATTTGAAGGTCATCAGTAATAGGTTTGATAGTTGTGCCCCTAAAGTAAGGGCTTTGCCAACTACTTAACCTAAAAATTCTGAGTTTAAAAAACAGAAAACGATTGCGCTATTTTTTCTTGCTGCCTTTGCGCATTGACGAGTTTCTGATAATAAGTCTGGTTTTGAGGATTTTGGTTTCAGGTTTATAGTCTTCAAGGTCTTTTTCCTTCATCTCTATTTGCTTAATCAGCAATCGGGCAGCTTCTTGGCCCATTTCAAAACCTGGTTGATCCACAGTAGTCAGGGCTGGCTCCATCAATTCACCGAAGAACCAATTACTGAAACCAACCACTGCAATGTCTTGAGGAATTTTAAGACCAGCTTCCTTAATGGCCATCATGGCACCCATGGCCAAAGGGTCATTGTTGGCAAAAATAGCATCAGGAGCGTTGGGTTGCTCCAATAATTTTTTAGTCATCTTTTTGCCTTCTTCAAAATTGCCATTAGGGCAATCGATGATCATGTTTGTGTTGTACTCTAAATTGTTTTCTTTCAAGGCATCCTGATATCCTCGAAGCCGATCCTCACTGATAATCAGCTTTGAAGCGGCTTCCAAATGGGCAATGCGCTTACAGCCTTGTTCAATTAAGTGCAGCACGGCTTCTTTTGCACCTATATAATCGTCTACAATTACATTGCTGGTATTTGGATTTTTATACATCCGATCATAAAAAACAATAGGCACTCCTTTGGAGATGATGGATTCAATATGATCATAATTTGTTGTCTCGCGAGACAATGACAATAGCATTCCGTCTACTCGGCTATTGAATAAGGCCTTCATGTCAGTGACTTCCCTCTGATACGATTCGTTCGACTGGGCAATAATTACATTGTATCCGGCTTGATAGGCAACGTCTTCAATACCACTAATTACGGTAGAGAAGAAGAAGTGTACAATTTCAGGAATGATTACTCCTATTGTATTAGTTTTTTTCTGTCTAAGATTTAAAGCAACTGTATTGGGTTGATAGTTAAGCTTTTCTGCGAGTTCATTAACAGCCTTCTTGGTCTCACTGCTAATGTCTGGATGATCTTTGAGTGCTCTTGAAACAGTTGAAGGAGATATGCCAAGCTCTCGCGCTATGTCTTTAATTGTTACTTGAACGAATTTCATTGTAGGTTTTTAGTCGATTAAAGTTAAAGTAATTAACATAAAACCGCAAACGGTTGCGGAGTCGTTTCCATTAAAATTTTGAATAAAATTTGAATTGTTTTGGTTGATAACTTGATATTTCAAACTAATATTGGGCGTGATATTTTACGTTTATGAGGTTAAAATTAGCAATTAACAACTACAAATGTTCAAAACTCATCTAAACTCAATTTTTAAACCTAAACTCAAACAAGTATGATTAGATTGTATCTGTCGATTCGCAGGTATTCTTTCCTACTGCTGCTGTTTGCCTCATTTGTGGCAACGGCTCAGGAGAGAGCAGTATCGGGTAAAGTTACATCAAGCGATGATGGTTCCGGTATACCGGGAGCAAACATTCAAGTTAAAGGATCCAGTAATGGAACCGTAACGGATTCTGATGGAAACTTTAAGCTGAATGTTGGCAATGACGCCACATTGGTATTCTCATTCGTTGGTTATGTGACTCAAGAGATTGCAGTCGGAGCTCAAAGCACTATTGATATTAGCTTGGTTTCTGATATCACGTCTCTTTCAGAGGTTGTTGTTGTAGGATACGGAACACAGGAGAAGAAAGAGATCACTAGCGCGGTTACCAGCGTGAAATCTGAGAATTTCAACAAAGGTACTGTGAATGATCCTGCTCTATTACTTCAAGGCAGGGTAGCAGGTTTGAACATAACTAGTCCTGGTGGTGATCCAAACGCTACTGTTAATATCCGTTTGAGGGGTGTTGGAACTGTAGGTGCTAACGCTGAACCATTAGTGGTTATTGACGGTATTATTGGAGGTTCGTTAAGTACAGTTGACCCTAACGATATTTTATCAATTGATGTATTGAAAGACGGTTCCGCTGCTGCTATTTATGGTAGCCGGGGTGGTAGTGGTGTTATTCTTGTTACTACAAAATCAGGTAAGAGTGGGAAGACGGTTGTTGATTACAATGGTTCTTACGCAGTTCAAAACATTGCAAGAAGTATCGATGTTATGAATCCTGATGAGTATCGTGCGGTTGCAGGTGCCAAAGATTTGGGCGCAAACACAGACTGGTTGGATGTAGTTACCCGTCAGGGAGCAGCCCAAGTTCACAATTTAGCTTTGTCTGGCGGTTCAAAAAGTACAACCTACAGGGGATCAATGAACTATCGTACTACGCAAGGTATTGGTTTAAATTCAGGTTTTAAACAGCTTAACGGCCGTTTGAATGTTACTCAAAAAGCATTGAAAGACCGTGCTACCTTTACTATTAACTTGTCTTCTACTAATAAAGATGCTCAATTAGGTAATGCCAACTCTTTCAGATATGCTGTTGTAGCTAACCCCACCATGCCAGTTTACGATAATACATTAACCAGCCCTACTGCCGGTGGTAATTGGGGAGGTTATGCTGAGCGTGATATTTTTGACTTTTTCAACCCTTTGTCTATTGTAGAACAATCTACAAATGATAAAAAAGAAACAAGGCAGTTGGCCAGTATCCGTGGAGAGTATGATTTTTCTGATGTAGTAGAGGGCTTAAGAGCTACTTTGTTTTATTCAGCCCAGAATGAGACTGATCTTATCGGGGCTTCCTATAAAACAACAGCCAAATTTAGTGGCCAAGGTTCACAAGGCCGTGCTGGAAGAAGGATGGATGCTCGATTCAATCAGCTATTTGAAGCCACTCTTAACTATGATAAGACCTTTGGAGATGCAAACCTTGCCTTTCTAGGTGGGTATTCCTATCAGGATTTCTTTAACGAGGGTTTTGGTTTGTCTGGAGGTAATTTCCTTACGGATGCTTTTACATATAATAATTTGGGTACCGCTCTTGATTTTGCAAATGGACTGGGTTCTGTGTTCAGCTATGCTAATTCAAATAAACTTGTAGCTTTCTTTGGAAGGGCTAACGTGAACGTTGCCGGAAATTACTTCTTATCAGCAAGTGCTCGTTATGAAGGTTCCTCCCGTTTTGGTGCGAACAACAAATGGGGTCTTTTCCCGGCTGTGAGTGCTGGTGTTACATTAAGTAATTTAGTTGACATACCTACTGTTAACAGTTTGAAGTTGAGGGCTAGTTATGGCGTTACAGGAAATCAGCCTGGAACTTCGTATGCTTCACTTCAGCGTTTTGGCCAACAAGGAAGTTTCTTTTATAATGGCGCTTACGGACCAAGCTATGGCCCTGTTAGTAACGCAAACCCAGATTTGAAATGGGAGACCAAGGCTGAGCTTGACTTTGGCTTTGACTTTGCTATGCTAGACAGCAAATTGACTGGTACATTTGATTGGTATCAGCGCAATACGAAGGATTTGATCCTGCCGGTAGTAGTGCCTGTTCCTCCGAATCTCTTTGGTTCAACTTTAATTAACATTGGTGAACTTAAAAACTCTGGTTTTGAACTTGCTTTGAATTATTTAGCCGTTAAGACTAATGATTTCAGTTGGACAGTTGGTGGCAACATGGGTACTTACAAAACAGATGTAGTTAGTTTAACATCAGGTGCTTTAAGCTTTGGAGAAGGTGGTGTTCTTTACCGCACTGGTATGGGCTCTCCGGGTCAAAATGACACACGGCTTATTCGTGTAAAACAAGGTACGGAACTTGGCACAATTTGGGGATCTGTTTATGAAGGTGTAAACGCCAATGGAACATATAAATTAAAAGATGTAAACGGAGATGGTACAGTTGACAATACGGATGGCGACAAGGAGGTAATTGGTAATGGTCTCCCCACTGCAACGTATGGTATCACCAACTCATTTACTTTTAAGCAATTTGATTTGAGCTTCCTGTTAAGAGGAGCTATAGGTCATGATCTTCTTAATAGCTATAGAGGTTTCTACGAAAACACTGAATCAACAACCGTTGGTAACTACAATGTAGTAAATACCAAGTTTTATGATCCTGCAGTTACCAAGGCTCAGGTGAATAGTTACCATGTTGAAAAAGCTAGTTTTATGCGCTTAGATAACCTTTCCCTAGGATATAATGTAAAGGTAAAGCAAGGATCATCGCTTCGTAATCTTAGAATGTATGTTGCTGGTCAGAACTTGTTCACGTTTACAAATTACACGGGTGTAGATCCTGAGGTAAGATATACTGATTCTGAAGAGGATCCTGCTAGTGGTTTGTCGCCTGGTATCGAAAGACGTACTACTTACTTTACAACTAGAACCATAACATTTGGTCTTAATATTGGTTTCTAACAACAAATAGTTAACGATATGAAAAAAACATTTTTTAGAAAGTTTATGATGGTGGGATTAGGGATATCATTCTTTACCCTCTCTTGCACCAATCTGGACGAAGAATTATATAGCGATGTTACAGCTGACAACTTCTTCAAAACAGAGGATGAATTCATCGCAGCGCTTGGCCAAGCTTACTCCAACTTCGGAGGTTTAGGAAACCACTCCAATTTGTGGTCGATTAATGAGTTGACCTCTGATGAACTAGTGATTACCACAAAAGGTGGTGACTGGTTTGATGGTGGTGTGTTGCAACAATTACACTTGCATACCTATGCTCCAGACAACGGGTTCTTCAACAATGCCTGGACATTTATGTACGGTGGTGTGAATACCTGTAACCGCTTAATTGCTCAGTTTGAAGGCCTAAAGGCAGGCGGTAATACTAGTGCGGATGCATTCATAGCAGAACTTCGTGCAGTTCGTGCCTTATGGTATTATTGGATATTGGATGCTTACGGTAATGCTCCACTGGTAATTGATTTCAAATCTAGTGAGCCGCCAGCAAATGCAACTCGTCAGCAGATTTACACATTTGTAGAAAGTGAATTGACTGCAGTTATTGCAACTTTGCCAACTGTTAAAGATGCATCGACTTATGGAAGAATGACTAAGTGGGCTGCTTTGGCAGTGCGTTCAAAGCTTTATTTGAATGCAGGCGTCTATACAGGCACTCCACAGTGGCAGAAGGCTGCTGATGATGCAAAAGCTATCATCGATGGTGGAAAGTATAGCCTTGAAGCTGGTTATGCAGCCAACTTTGCAGTGAGCAACGCAGGTTCAAACGAGAATATTTTTGTATTCCCTTATGATAAGGTTTTCGCAGGTGGTTTTAACTGGCCAATGATGACCTTGCACTATGCAAGTCAGGATGTTTATAAATTTACAGCACAACCATGGAATGGTTATCAAGTTGTTGAAGAGTTTTATAACTCTTATGTAGATCCTGCACAAAATCCTGGTCCTCAAGGTCCCGTTTGGCTTGGTTTGACTAAGGATGCCAACAAAGACAAGATTTCAGATGATATAGGAACTGTTGATAGCCGACTCTCAAACTTTGTTGTAGGTCCTCAGTATAAGCCAGATGGGTCACAAGCTAATGATCCTGGTTTTGAAGATTCAAAGGCAAAGCAGCCAGATCCAGATGGAACGGGTTTAATTTTTACTCCTAAGATAAATCAACTAGGTCCAGATGGATGGAGACAAGGCGGTGCACGTATTGGTAAGTACACTTATGAAATAGGAGGTACCCCTAACCTAAGCAACGACTTTGTTATATTCCGTTATGCTGATATTCTTTTAACACGCGCTGAAGCACTTTGGCAGCTGTCTAATGGAAGCGCTGAAGCTTTGACGCTTGTTAACCAGATCAGAACAAGAGCTGGTGTGACTGCTTATACTTCTTTGACGCCTGATAATTTATACGCAGAGCGTGGACGTGAAATGTTTGCTGAGATGACTCGTAGACAGGATATGATTCGTTTTGGTAAGTTTGGAAGCAAATATGGCTTCAAGCCTGCCGCTGACGGTAAAGCGACACTGACGTTATTTCCAATACCAAAAATTCAGTTGGATGCTAACTCAAAGTTGAAACAGAATCCTGGTTATTAATCATTGATTGTTTTTTAAAGAGAGGCTGTCACATAATGGCAGCCTCTTTTTATTTAAGGTAATTTGACAACTTGGATCGCCTCCACAGAGTTAATTACAAGTACTACTAGTATGGAGCATCTAATTTCTAGAAATCCTTTCTATTTTTGAGGCCATTATTCTTTTTGTGAGAACCACTTGCCCGCCTTTTCAATTTCTTCTTTTTTGTTTGCTTTTGGTTAGTGCTTGCACTAGAGAAACAAGAGTAGCCAATCCATTATTTCTATTACAGCCTGCAGAGCATACCGGGATTGATTTTGCAAATGACCTTACGTATTCAGAGACATTGAATCCCTACACCTTTAGGAGTTTTTATAATGGAGGTGGAGTAGGATTGGGTGATTTTAACAAAGATGGATTATTGGACGTGTTTTTTGCGGGCAATCAAGTATCAAATAAACTCTACCTAAACAATGGAGGCTTTGCGTTTACTGACATCACGTCAGCAGCTGGATTGGAAACAAATGGAATATGGAGTACTGGTGTTAGTGTGGTGGATATAAACGCTGATGGCCTGCTGGATATTTACCTGTGTAAGTCGGGGCCGCCAGGAGGTGAGAGGCGAACGAATGAACTATTTATTAATAATGGTGACCTCACCTTTACGGAAAAGGCCAAAGACTTTAATTTGGACTTTGATGGCCTATCCATTCACGCTGCTTTTTTTGATTATGATAAGGATGGTGATCTCGATTGTTATTTGTTAAATAACTCCTTGCGGTCAGTGGGTGGTTTTGATTTGCAAAAGGATCTACGAAACATTCCAGATCCGGAGGGTGGTAATAAACTATTGAGAAATGATAAGGGCAAATTTATAGATGTTAGTCAATTGACTGGAATCTATACCAGTAAAATTGGGTTTGGATTGGGTGTAACTGTCGGAGACATAAATAATGACGGATGGTCGGATATGTATGTTTCTAACGACTTCTTTGAACGCGATTATCTCTATATCAACAATCAAGACGGAACGTTTCAAGAATCACTTGAAAAATATATGAACGAAATAAGTCTTGGATCGATGGGTGCCGATATGGCGGATATTAATAACGATGCCCTTCCAGAGATATTTGTAACAGAAATGCTTCCTGAGCATGATAAGAGACTGAAAACAACCTCTCAGTTTGAAAATTGGGACAAGTATAAGTTGAGCACAGAACAAGGATATTATCATCAGTTTAGCAGAAATGCATTACAGTTAAATAATGGTGATGGTTCATTTTCAGAGATATCACGATTAGCTGGGGTGCATGCTACCGATTGGAGTTGGGGCGCTTTGATATTTGATATGGATAACGATGGTTATAAAGATATTTTTGTCGCGAATGGAATATACAAAGATCTGATCAATCAGGACTTTGTTAATTTCATCGCCAATCCCGATATGGTGCGCGAGATTTTAAGAAAAGAAAAAAATGTCATTAAGCGCCTAGTTGATTCTATTCCGTCAAATAAGATTCCCAATTATGCCTTTCAAAATAATCAGGGCAACCTGAAGTTTACCAACAAAGCTGAGGAGTGGGGTTTAGGACAACCTTCACATTCGAATGGATCTGCTTACGGAGATTTAGATAATGACGGTGATCTGGATTTGGTTTTGAACAATGTTAACATGCCAGCTTTTGTTTATGAAAATCGATCGACAGAGCAATTTCCTCAGTTTCATACATTGTCAGTTGCGCTACATGGTGAAAATGCAAACACTTTTGGAATTGGAGCTAAAGTGACTTTGATGGATAGCGGAAGGCTTTACTATCAAGAAGTCTCACCTATGCGTGGATTTATGTCATCAGTTGACTCTCGGTTGCACTTTGGCCTTGGCAAAAATTCTGTCATTGATAGTTTGAGAGTGGAGTGGCCTACTGGAAAGGTTAGTCTTGCGAAAAGCGTATCGGCAAATCAATTAATAGAATTCTATGAGAAGGAGGCCCTTGATATGAAGAAGCCAGCTAAGACTACCTTGCCAACACTACTTTCAGTTGAAAAAGTCAAGGGAGTGGACTTTTCGCATGAAGAAAGTGTTTTCAGTGATTTTGACAATGATAGACTATTGTTTAATATGATATCAAATGAAGGACCATGTGTATGTTCTGCTGATGTAAATGAGGATGGCCTTATGGATTTCTACGTAGGAGGCGCTAAGGGTCAGGCAGGTGTTATCTATCTTCAAAATAAGGAAGGCGGTGTGAAAAGATCTTCCGAAAATGTATTTGCCGCAGACCGTGAGTCAGAGGACACAGATTGCGTTTTCTTCGATGCGAATGGTGATAAGCGTCCAGACCTTTATGTGACTAGTGGGAGTAATGAATTTTCATCAAGTTCCGTGGAGCTATCTGATCGTCTTTATATGAATGTGGGTTATGGCAAATTTCACAGAACCGAACAGATTTTACCAAATGGAAATTCATTCGAAGCTACCTCAACCGTATCAGCAGCCGATTACGATTCCGATGGGGATATGGATTTATTTGTAGGCGCTCGTTTGATTTCTTTTTATTATGGCCTGCCAGCCTCAGGTTTTATTCTTAGAAATGATGGTCATGGTAATTTTGCAGATGTCACTGCAGACGTAGCCCCCCAACTTAGTAAAATCGGGATGATAACGGATAGTGAATGGACTGATGTTAATAACGATTCTTTTCCGGATTTACTTATTGTAGGAGAGTGGATGCCCATAAAAGTATTCATTAATCTTAATGGGAAATTAAAAGATGAAAGTGTTGCCTTTGGATTAAGTAATACGGAAGGATGGTATCATTCTATTGCTGTAGGAGATTTTAACAAGGACGGCCTAGTTGATTTTTTTGCCGGCAATCATGGCTTAAATTCCCGGTTTCGAGCTTCTTTAACAGAACCAGTGGAGCTTTTTATCAATGACTTTGATCAAAATGGCTCCATTGACCACATACTTAATCAATTTGATCTCGGGAAATCCTATCCCATGAATTTACGCCAAGATATCATCTCTCAGATTCCTTCTTTAAAAAAGAAGTTTTTGCACTTCCGGGATTATCAAGGTAAAACTATGACTGAAATATTCACACCACAGCAACTTGATAAATCAATCATTCTTAAGGCACACATGTTTGAGTCTACAGTGTGGATGAATTCGGGTCACAATTCGTTTCAGATGAATCTGCTTCCTGTACAGGCTCAATTTTCCCCCATATATGCATCCATTGTAAATGATTTTGATAAAGATGGAAATGATGATATTCTTATAGGTGGCAATTTGTATCGTGCAAAACCTGAAACTGGGATTTATGATGCGAGTTACGGTCTTTTGTTAAAGGGAAAGGGCAATGGTGGTTTTGAAGCATTATCTTCGCGCACATCAGGTGTGCATATTCGCGGTGAAATTCGGGACTTGGTGTGTTTTCCCTATAAGAAACAACATATTGTGGTAGTTGGAAAGAATAATGATGAATTGGAATTTTTAAAATATTAAAGTACGAGTGGATATGAATTTAAAGAGTATTGCTATCGGATTTCTAGTTTTTTGTGCAGCTGTGTTAATTGCTGCATGTGATAGTCGTTTGCTCAATAGCAACGATGAAGAAAAATATGATAGTCTGTTCCTGGGTATTTCATTGGGAATGGAAAAGAAAGCATTTTATGACCACTGCTGGGAGTACAATCGCAAGCAGATTTTCACCCACGGTCCTACCAACCAAAATGTAGAATATAGGCTGGAAGGTGAACCAAAAAGTTCTGTCATGATGCGCTTCTATCCAACATTCGAGGATGACAAAATTTATGAAATGCCGGTAACATTTACCTACGAGGCGTGGGCACCATGGAACAAACAATTCTCAGCGGATTCCTTGCTTGTTGATTTACTTCCAGTGTTTAAGAAATGGTATGGAGAGGATTTTCAAGTGCTAGAGCATCCGGTTATGGGAAAGATTTACGCTAGAATAGACGGAAAAAGACGAATTAATTTATTCATCAAAGATGATCAATTTGTACAAGCCGTCTTTACTGATGTGAAGGTCGAAAAACGACTTAAAGAAGAGATGAAAGAGGAGGTTAGTAAAGAAGTAGATAAATAATAGTTGAGAATTGCCTGTGAAGAGTTTTCCTAAATGCCAAGCCACGCACATCTGCTTAGTGCTAAGTAGTTTATTTATCTTGGTGGCGGGATGTTCTAAATTACCTGATACTCCTAAACCCTTATTTGAAGAGGTGAGTAGTAAAACGAGTGGTATTACATTTAGTAATAGCCTGTCCTTTGATAATGATTTTAATGTTTACACGTATCGTAATTATTACAATGGTGGAGGTGTAGCCTTGGGGGATATAAATAATGATGGGCTGATTGATGTTTATTTATCAGCCAATATGCTACCTAATAAATTATACCTCAACAAAGGAGATTTTCATTTCGAAGACATCACTGATAAGGCAGGTGTAGCCGGAACACGAGCCTGGTCCACGGGGATAAGCATGGCCGATGTAAATGGTGACGGCTTCATAGACATATATGTATGTAACTCGGGAGATGTAAAGGGCGACAACAAGCAGAACGAATTGTTCATCAACAATGGAGATCTGACATTTACCGATAGGGCTCAAGAATATGGGATAGCAGATAAAGGATACACCACTCACGCTGCCTTTTTCGATTATGATAAAGATGGCGACCTCGATTTATACATTCTCAATAACTCGTATCAGGCGATTGGAAGTTTTAATCTCAGGAAAAATGAGAGACCTAAGCGCGATGTATTGGGGGGTGATAAATTGATGAGGAATGATAATGGTCATTTTATAGATGTAAGTGAACAGGCCGGTATTTACGGGAGTATTATTGGATTCGGGCTTGGGGTAACAGTGGGAGATGTAGACAAAGATGGCTGGCCAGATATTTATGTTTCAAATGATTTTTTCGAACGTGATTATTTATACATCAATAATAAAAACGGAACATTTAAAGAATGCCTTACCGACCAGTTGAGATCAATCAGTGGCGCTTCCATGGGAGCCGACCTAGCAGATATAAATAACGATACCTATCCTGATCTCTTTGTAACTGAAATGCTTCCGCATGATAATGGCCGCCTTAAAACCGTTTCTACATTCGAAAACTGGGACAGATATCAATATAACCTTGCCAATGGTTATTATCATCAGTTTACCAGAAACATGCTTCAGCTAAATAATAACGATGGAAGCTTTAGTGAAATAGGCAGGCTATCGGGAGTTGAGGCCACAGATTGGAGTTGGGGAGCCTTGCTATTTGATATGGACAATGATGGCTTAAAAGACATTTTTATTGCAAATGGAATTTATCAGGATTTAACGAATCAAGATTACCTTCAATTTGTTTCTAGCGAGGAAGTAGTAAAATCAATTGTAAATGGAAAAAGTGTAAATTATAAAAAGCTTATTGAGTTCATCCCGTCTAATCCGATATCCAATTTCGCTTTTCAAAATCAAGGAAATTTAGAGTTTACAGATAAAGCCTCTGATTGGGGGCTGGGCAAGCCGGTATTTTCAAACGGATCTGCTTTTGGAGACTTAGACAATGATGGTGATCTTGATCTAGTTGTTAACAATGTAAATTCGGAGGCTTCTGTTTTTAGAAATGAAGCAAACAAGCTTCTTCCGGATAATCGTTATCTCAAGTTTGAGCTAAAAGGGATAGGAAAAAATACATTTGCATTTGGAACAAAAATTACGATCCACGAAGGTGACAAGACATTCTATATCGAACAAATGCCAATTCGTGGATTTGAGTCCTCCATGGATACACGGCCAAATGTTGGTTTAGGTAAAATCGACACTGTGGATCAAATCGTAATTGAATGGCCTGATGGGAATAGAAATGTTCTTTCACATATTCCCACGAATCAAACACTAAAGCTTGAACAAAAGGATGGCCTTCCATTGGAATCGGATAGTCTGGAAAATTCCAAGTCTTTGCTTATTTCAAATCCTATTTTCGAACAGACCAGGGAACCAATTATAGATTTTATACATCAGGAGAATCAGTTTGTCGATTTTGACCGTGATCAACTGATTTATCATATGTTGAGCGCTGATGGTCCACGTATGTCAAACGGTGATGTAAATGGTGATGGGCTAGAGGACTTTTACGTTGGTGGTGCCAAAGATCAGTCAGGAGTATTGTATGTTCAAACTGCTCATGGAGAATTCAAAAGAACGAATGAAAAGATATTAGCGGAAGACAAGGCATCAGAAGATATAGGTAGTACTTTTTTTGATGCTGATGGAGACAAGGACTTAGACTTGTATGTTTGTAGTGGAGGAAATGAGTTCTCTTCAAACTCTGTAGAATTGAGCGACCGATTATACGTAAACGATGGAAAAGGTAATTTTAAAAAATCGCCACAAGTATTGCCTGCTTCAAACTTTGAAAGTACTTCCGTAGTAAAATCTGCTGATTATGATGGTGATGGCGATCAGGATTTATTTGTGGGTGTAAGGTTACTTCCCTTTGTATACGGGGTGCCCGTGAATGGTTACCTATTAAACAACAATGGTGCTGGAGTATTTACCAATGTAACAAAAGAAATAGCTCCTGGGCTGATGAATGCAGGAATGATTACAGATGCTACCTGGGCAGACATTGACGGTGATAAAGATTTTGATTTAGTGGTGGTTGGTGAGTATATGCCCATTAAAGTATTTATTAATGAAAAAGGAAGTTTTGTCGACCAATCTATTCCTGCAGGTTTAGGTAAAACCAATGGATGGTGGAATAGAATAGAGGGTGCAGATCTTGATGGTGATGGAGATATAGATTTTGTGGTTGGGAATCATGGACTAAATTCCAGGTTTAAAGCAACAGTCGATCGCCCAGTATGTATGTACATAAATGATTTTGATCAAAATGGAAGTGTCGAGCAAATAATTTGCTCCTATAATGGAGACAAGAGCTACCCGTTGGTATTACGCCATGATTTAGTCAAACAAATACCTTCGCTTAAAAAGAAGTACTTGAAATATGAGACCTATAAAGACCAAACAATTTCTGATATCTTCACACCTGAACAATTAAAAAACGCATTAAAATTGGATGTATTTGAATTAGAAACAAGCATTCTACTCAATGACGGCAATGGCAAATTCAGATTAAAATCTCTGCCAGTTGAGGCACAGCTTGCTCCCGTATTTGGAATTGAAATTGATGATTTTGATAAGGATAACTTCGTGGACATCCTTTTAGGTGGCAACTTTCACAAAGCCAAACCTGAAGTTGGAAGATATGATGCATCATATGGAATACTACTGAAGGGCAACGGTGAGGGAGAGTTCAAGCCACTTTCGGCAGTGGAATCCGGAATCAGGATTGATGGGGAGGTAAGAGATATCTTGACCATTCAAAGCGGGAGGGAAAAATTGGTTCTCGTGGCTCGCAATAATGATACACTACTGACCTTTAAGGCAAAGCGCAAGTAAGTGATCCGTAACCTCTACCTTAGTTTTAAATATCTTTATTGTGTCGGTATTATTTTCTTTATTTTCTCTTGTGAGCAGAAGGAAAAGATAATTAAAAAAACTCTTTTTTATCAGGTACCTTCTTCAGATTCAAATATTGATTTTGAAAACACATTAGTGGATTCAGATGACTTTAATATCATCGACTATCTATATTTCTATAATGGTGGTGGCGTATCAGCTGGAGACATTAACAATGATGGTCTGGTAGATATCT
>JANOQK010000061.1:0-14311 GCA_031414855.1 Bacteroidia bacterium
TCTGATTAAGCCAGATGATAAAGGTGGCTCTGAAGAAAGATTCACACAACGGGGTTTTCCCCGTATGCCTACCGTATTTTCCCCGTATGAGGTTACTTTTTTCCCTTTGGCACATCCTCTTATCTTTGTCAGACTTAAAAAAAACGTTAAATGCCTAAATCCAAACTCACCATTAGTGTTCACACCGGCTCGGCTGGAGACCCTCTGTATGGCGGCATTGTTAATCCGATCTACCCTTCATCCGCCTACGACTATGATGCGGAGGTGCTCTATCCCCGGTATTACAACACGCCTAATCAAAAGGCGGCTGTCGAAAAAATAGCTGCCTTGGAAAATGCTGAAGATGGATTAATGTTCAGCTCTGGTATGGCCGCCATTATGACTTCCATGTTTGCCATGCTAAAGGCAGGTGACCATATTATTTTTCAAAATGATCTATATGGGGGCACACACCATGCAGCTCTCCACGAGCTTAATCGATATGGAATAACGTATGACATGGTGGACGCATCCAATCCCCGAAATATAGAGCAATCTATCCGAAAAGAAACCAAGGTGATCTACATCGAAACACCATCTAATCCCTTGCTTAAGATAACGGACATCGCAGCCATTGCAAAAATCGCTAAGAAGAATAAACTCGTTACTATTATTGACAATACGTTTGCTTCACCTATCAATCAAAATCCGATTGACCTTGGCATTGATATCGTAACGCACAGTGGCACTAAGTACATTGGTGGTCACAGCGACCTTGCATGTGGGGTAATGGTAGCCTCTAGAAAGCTCACAGCAAAAATAAAAGCAAGCGCCCAGCATTTTGGTGGAAGCCTTGATGCCTACACTTCCTACTTAGTGGAACGGAGTCTCAAAACAATTGTACTTCGGGTGCAGCAGCAAAATAAGAACGCAATGATTATTGCCAAGGCATTAGAAAAGGAACCGGGCATTGGTAGAGTGAATTATCCGGGATTGAAAAACCATCCGGGTCACGCCTTAGCGAAGAAGCAAATGAAGGGTGGCTTCGGTGGAATGCTATCATTTGAGGTGAAAGGAGATCCTGATAAATTTGTGAAAAGATTGAAGTTGATCAAAAGAGCGATCAGTTTGGGCGGAGTAGAAACAACCATCAGTTCACCATTAAAAACTTCACATGCAAAATTAACAGTAGCCGAACGCGCTTCGGTTGGTATCTCTGATAAACTGCTGAGACTTTCTGTTGGGATTGAAGAAGCGAAAGATATTATCAACGATATTAGACAAGCACTCTAACTGGTCTTGGGCATGAGGCATTTGGCATTGGTGGAGTTGACACTAAGCCCTACTCCCAAACCCTACTGCCTAATTCCAAAGTCCCAATAGTATGATTCGCGAAGCAACAACAAAAGACATCCCTACCATCATCAACTTCCAACAAAAAATGGCTTGGGAAACTGAAAAGGTTACCCTTGATCAAATAATCTTAACCGAAGGTGTAAAGAATCTCTTTGCTGATATCAATCGTGGAAAGTATTATGTGGCGGAAGAAAACGGTGTGGTCTTGGGCAGCTTAATGACCACCTCTGAGTGGAGTGAATGGCGTAACGGCACCGTGCTTTGGATTCAATCCGTTTACATTATTGAATCTCATCGGGGCAAAGGAGTTTACAAAAAAATGTACGAATACATTCAACAGATGGTTAAAAAATCACCCGACCTGATAGGCATACGTCTTTATGTAGACAAGACGAACAAGCCCGCTCAAAAGGTGTATGAAAAACTAGGTATGAATGGCGAACATTACCAGGTGTTTGAGTGGATGAAATCTAAATGATAAATGAACAATTGCTCAATTAGCCAATTTCCATTATTGGCTAATTGGCACATCGGCTAATCGACCATTAGTTTTCAATCTCAACAATAATCTCAACCTCAACCGAAATATTCGAAGGTAGCGCATACATGCCCACAGCCGAACGCGCATGTTTCCCCTTTTCACCAAAAACGGCAACCATTAAATCTGAAAAGCCATTCATCACTTTGGGCTGATCCACAAAATTTTCGGTGCAGTTGACCATTCCTAAAACTTTTACTACACGTTTTACTTTATTCAAGTCGCCCAACTCATTTTTTAAAGTAGATAACATGGCAACGCCTACTTGCTTGGCGGCCTCATAGCCTTGCTCGGTTGTCAAATCCTTTCCCACTTTTCCGGTAATGTTACTTCCGTCTGCTTTTGTGGGTCCATGGCCAGCGAGGTAAAGCAAGTTGCCGGTGCGTACCGCTTTAACATAGTTGCCCATCGGCTTAGGGGGTGTATATAATTCAATGCCCAGTTCCTTCAGCTTTTTATCGAAGTCAACAGTTTGGGCAAATGATGTGCCCACAATAGCAAGAAATAAAACGAAAGAGATAAGTTTTTTCATCATGGCAAATTAGTTTTTAAAAGACTTAGCAAGATACGATTTCCACACGTGATGCGCTTTTCGTGAATTGCCATTTTCATCATACAACCCTGTGTCTTTCCAGGCAATGACAAAGTCAGTAGGAGAGCCAATAGCTTTCCAAAGCTGATCATAATCACGGATTACAAAATTGATTGCGAACAAAGCATTTCTTTCCGTGCATGCTTCAAGTAAATCGCGAATGTATTTTTCTTGTTTATCGGCATCAGATGAGATGGTGACAAATGTGCCAGGTTGTACTTCAATTGAAAAGGTTTGTGCGGTGTAGCCAGTCTCGGCAAAAGCGAGAGGCTTATCGCTTATGCTAAAAAGCTCATTAAACATTTCGGCCGGATAAGGATTGCCCAGGTAATTGGATAAGTATGGATAAAGGGATAAGGCATAGATATCAGAAAAGGCGAGTACTTGTTTCACCGCTTCACGTTGCTTTAGGTGATCACTGCCGGTAAAGGCGCCATTGAGCATATGCATACCCGTTACAGATGAGAAAATAGTGAGCGAAGGATATGCCAGTTTTAATTGCGTGAAAATGTATTCATGGAATATCAAGTAATCGTTCCATTTATCCTGGCGATTAAAGTAAAGCAGGTTTGCTTCAATTGCCATGTTGAAATAATCGGGCTTAAAAAAATCAACTAGGCGTCTGCAATAATTCAGGTAAGCAGCCTTCACGGACTGGTCGCTGAATTTGTAAGTGTTCCAGGGAGGAGGGAGCGGCATATCATCCTCTTCAGCGCGGTAATTAGCAAGGCCATTCCTTGAAATGTTAATAGAGCCAACGGAAAGATAGATTTTATGACCTGATGGCGTATTTGTTTTTCGATAATTCCAGTCGTTCATCACATTCGCATGAAAGGGAGCGTTGGTTTCAGCTTCTACCCAGGGCACTCCGTTGTCAAAATGATGATTGATGAGATCTCCATCCTGCCCTATTTTTTGATACGAATATTCAACCGCCTCCAAGGTAGCCTCGTAGGGGAAGGGCGTAAGGCCCAGATAAAAAGTTCTTGATTCTTCTGGTGAGGGATCATCTTTGCCGCAGCCTAATAGAATAAGGCCAATGAATAGAAACCGCTTCATACGGGATGTCAAAAAAGATGTGGTTTTTAGCGTCTACGGAAAACGAGTTTTAACCCTCTTTTATTTTTCCCAGCAATGTCAACAAACATGCGTGACTCGCGCAGATTGTTTTGCACGTCCCAGTAATAGTATGTTCCTAGTTTGCCTTGATTGTATGATTGGGTAGTCACAGAACTCATCCAGTAACTTTCGCTTTTGAAAGTGGCATTGTTGGCCAGCATTAATAGGGGGCTTTTTGGGTGAAATGTTAGTGGACGGTCTCCGGAAAAGAAATGAGGGCCTGATGATTTTTGAGAAGACATTCCCGAAGTCTGCGGTATTAAGTCATCTGAAAAATATCCAACCAATAAGCGACTTTGGTTTTGTGCCATCGTGCAGGTAAAGAATACCATCAAAAAAAATGTAATGAAGTATTTCATCTTTCTTTGAATGAAGGTACACTATTTATTTCATTCTGGTAATTTTAATAAATTCCGTTAATCCTGCCTACCGGCAGGCAGGCGTGAATAGTTAATGTTTATCGGATGGAATGTCTGCCCATGAGTCTACCTATTAACAATTAACTTTTAACGGCTAACAAGTCAAATATGGAAACCAACAGCGAACCATTCAGATGTCCCTGGTGTCTGAAATTTGAGCAGTACATCAAGTACCACGATGAAGAATGGGGCGTGCCGGTGCATAACGACCGTGTGCATTTTGAATTTTTGATTTTGGAGGGTGCACAAGCAGGATTGAGCTGGTCGATGATCTTGAAAAAAAGAGAAGGCTACCGAAAACTTTTTGCTGATTTCGATCCTGTGAAGGTGGCACGGTTTACAGAAAAAAAACTAGAGAAGATTCTATTGGATCCAAGTATCGTTCGCAATCGGTTAAAAGTGTATGCGGCAGTTAACAATGCCAAACGCTTTTTGGAAGTACAAAAGGAATTTGGAAGTTTTGATAAATACATCTGGGGTTTTGTCAATCGCAAACCAATTGTGAACAAATGGAAAACGTTGGGACAAATTCAGCCCACCACAAAAGAATCAGATATGCTAAGTAAAGATTTAATCAAACGTGGCTTTAAGTTCGTTGGCTCTACGGTGATCTATGCTCATATGCAAGCGTGTGGATTGGTTAATGATCACTTGATGGACTGCTGGAGGTATAAACAGTTGTGAAAACTACAACTCTTTAAAAAAATCTTCGAGGGTAATATTAAAGTATTTGCAGATAAAGTTCATGGTACTGACTGAAACGTTTGCCTTTCCACTTTCAATGCGTGCCAGGTGAATGCCGGTATCATAATAGAATTGCTCTTGCGTAACTCCATTTGAGGTTCTGATCTCCTTAATTTTCAAAGAAATCTTCTTTATAAGAACCTTGTCCTGAAGTTGAGGCATCAGGACAATACTCCCTAATTAAGAAAAAATATGTAATGACATATTTGTCATTTTGCGTATTGAATCCTACATTTATCTACTTCTTGAGTTTATTGAGAAGAGGAACCTGATGACTCCAAACCCAAAAAAGCTAACTTTATGAAAAAACTATTACCCCTGGTTTTGCTCGTACTTTTTATTGGAAGTTGCGACAAGGAATCTTTTACAACAGAACCTGTACTTGAACAAATTTTAAGTGGCAAAGAGGTGGCTGTGCATAAAGGTATGTTGACGTTCAAAGACAAAGTTGCTTTTGACAAGCTTTCATTGGAACTTTCTAAAAAAGATAAGGGCTATATTCTGGCATGGGGAAAAGGACTTGGATTTAAATCCATCTATTCCATCTATGAAGAGGCTATAGAAGCCGAGGATATATTTCTTGCAGAAAAGGTAAAAAAATATGGAGAGAATAGCGAGGTAATAAGAGATGAAATGGGTTTTTCAACATTTACCCAAAAATATTTAGACAAAGGAACTCTTTCACATACAGAAGAGGGGATACTTGATATGAATGTAATGATTCCGATACTTGCGCCTCTGGTCAACGAAGATGGTTTGGTAAGAGTTGGTAATGAATTAAGACAGTACAAGTACAACGTTGTTAAAATAATTTTGGATGCGGATTATAATAAAATTGGCGATTTGAAGGAATTGACTGAAAGTACAGATAAGGTTCATGTCGCTGCAGTAGAGAGACAGCAACACGAAATCAAAGATGTTGGAAGGACTAAAGCACTAGCAAGTTGTGAATCAATTATGGGTAGCTATAGGCTTATCGCTTACGAAGAAAAAACGTTGGTCAACGAAGGTGGAACTCCTTGTAGTGTTTTTCGCAATGATTACTATATCACTCAACGGTCTTTAAAAAAGATTTTGGGAACCTGGCAAAACCACTGGACCGAACAAATGGAAATGAGGCAGGCAACGGCTTGTTTGGATCATTACAACTATGATGGTTCATTCAATCGAACTGTGTATTGTGAACTTGGTGGTACTTATATCAGGTATGCACCCTATGGCCACTCCTATAATTATTACCTAATAAACAATTATGATACTGGCCCGTGTACAAATCCGGTTCAAGGTTGGGAACCATATCCAGGAAATTTAGTGTTCCGTTCAGGCACTCCAAAATATTTTTATTTAGCAGGAAAAAATTGGACATGGTGCGATATCCCTTAATTCTAGCCCTGTGCTTAAGTACGTGGCCCTCTCTAGGCCAAACACCTGAGTGGGGGGTGGTCATTTCGCCTGCCTACTCACAGGCTCGAATGGCACGTGGCTTTGGTGTTGCTTATCCTGGTCCTCCTTTCTTTGAGGGTGATCTAATCGTAGAAGAACGGACGGTGCCCGGATTTTCCGCGGAAATTTTTAGGGAAAAACCAATCAGGATTAAGCGTGTTTCTGTTAAATCTGCCATTGGCTTTTTAATGTGCGGTGCCTTACAGCATTTTGAATATGATTATGCAAACTCTATCGGGAATATCGTATCAATTGAAAACAAGTTTCGGTATATTACTTTCAATGGGCTAGCCAAGTATAGCATTCCAATAATCAAGCGGGTAAATGTTATTGTCAGCCTTGGGCCACATTTGGGATATCTTACTTATTCATCGGAAACCAGTACGAGCTATTTAAATGGTAAATATGTCCAGCGAAATGTTAGTTTACTACCTTACGAAAAGAAGTTTAACTATGGCTCACAGTTAACAGTAGGCGCGAGGTATAAACGAATATCAGCAGAGCTATTCTATAGATCTTATTACAGATTCCACTATAACCTTAAAGAGGGGAGGCGGGTTTTTAATTATGGGTTGGCATTATCCTATTACTTCCAAAAGAAAAAAGTGACGGATCTTAACTAAAGTAAGTACTTTCCAAAAGCATAAAGCCCCAACGCCAGCAAGGTAATGCCCGGCACCAGTTTCACAACTTTGTTATCTCTTACATAGTGAGACAAACGCTGTGCTAAAAAAGTGAAGAGGATCAGCAGAAGGAATACTCCGACAGATGTCCCCAATAAGTAACTGTGCAATAATCCAGTTGATGAAAGATCAATCCAGTTTTGCGCTTTTAGGTAGGCTGTGATGCCAATCCAAAATGGAATAGCCATTGGATTCAAAACACTTAACACAAGTCCTCTCCTGAATCCACTTTCATTAAACTTGACATAAAGGGCTGATGGTTTTCGTGCCGACCAGATGGTAAGGATCCCAATAGCGGTCATGACTATCGCGGTGATCAGTTGAAAGTTTTCAATAATGACCGGAGAAGAAGTTAGCCAGTTTTCAAAAGCCACTGCAATCCATGCATAGGGATATTCAATAATGGCGACAGCCAATGAAAACCGTAAGGCAATTTTTATTTTTTGCTCCATCCCAAGCTGAAGAATAGCCAGATTCATGGTGCCAGGAGGAATGGAGCCCAGGAAACTGAAGACGAGGCCGGCAAGGAATACTTGGAGAATCATGATCTTACGGCCTACTTTTTAAGTGCTTTAAACTTTCTATAAATCTCCCGTCCTTCTTTTAGTGAAAGATAAGGAACTCCGTGTTTATGATTTTCAGCGCTGATGCGATACATGTTTTTCCAATGAGTGATTAAAACACCAATAGCTGTCCAGATGGATGAACTTGGATGGTAGATATGAGCGGGTTCGGCACCACAACCGTTCAGTTCAACAATTTTCACATTTCCATTTTCCAAATCCTGAAGCGTGGCACATCGCAGATCGTATCGGCCAAAATAAAAACCATTCACCTGTTTGCTGATGCGATCAAATGAAGCAGATAGTTTTTCGGTAATCAGATGATTGCCATTCAGGAAGGTAGTGCCCAGACAGTGATTCCCAATCGGAACTAGTTCCAGTTTAGTTCCGGGTTTTAATATTTCATCGAGTCTTTTTTTATAAACTTCTTTAAGGGTTTCCCACTGAAGGCGTGCCCGATCTTTTTCCAGAATCAAGTCTTGAATAGTTTTTCTTCCATCACCTTCTACAGACAAAAATTCCTTTGCTGTAATGGAATTTACAAATCCATTTTTTTCAGAGGGAAAGCGTACGTAATAAACTCCGAACTCAAGCGGAAGTTCTACCAGCTCTTGGACAATAAAATCTAATTTAATTTCAGAAAGGTATTTGTCGATCTCCTCTTCCGCGCGAATGCGTTTGACCATCCAACCTCGTTCGCCCAAATCAGGCTTGAAAATAACCGGAAAGGCAAGTGAATTTTTTCTCATCACTTCTAAAACGACCTCGCGTGACGAGGGAAGTTTTACCAGTGCTGTTTTAGGCTTTACCTCAGAAGGTACTAAGTTGAGCACCTCAAATTTTGATTCGCCCATCATGCCGCCAGTAAGAATGCTTGGATTAGACGCAGAGAAATAGAATAATGATCGTTCTTTCAGGGCATACCAAACCCAATAAAAAAATAGTGGCGCTTGAATAATACCAAAAGGCCAATATTCCCAGTTTGTTAATTTGATATAAAAGTTGCGAGAGAAAATTAGACTAAGAAATTTCATCCCTCCTACTACGCTTTCGACCCGGACACCATAACTCTTGACTTTACTGAATATGAATCATGAGCTACTTCTGTCATTTTGAAAATGCAAGCTTCGTAGTACTAGTGCTGGGAAGTTACAATGCTAGATTCTTTGTATCGCATTGTGGAGACGGCTATTCCAAAATCAGCTGGCAATTTTACGTAGGAGGCTACTTCGCGAATTCCAATTTTCATAATGGCCATATGATGCACAGCATGTTCAATGTTATAAGTAAGCTCGCGCTGATAGTTAGTTGAAATACTTAGGCAATCTTCACTATCACGATTGTAGCCCACCTCTAATTGAAGAGCCTCGTCTGCATCTTGGTTGGAAACAAATTCTTTGATGCGTTCGATGGCGGCAAGCGCAATAAACTTGTCGCTCTCGATTAGTTTATCATGCTGACGCTTGTCATAATTAACCACTCCTTTTTCGAAACCTTGTTCCAGACAAATAAAGAACTCGACCGTGTGGCGCAAATGCTGGCCAACTGTTGATTTACTTAATGTTTCTGAGGGTCTGCAAAAGTCTTTTTCATCCATTTGGTGGACGACATCAGTCAATTGACCAAGGATAGTAAGACAAGCATTCTTAAGCTGCATAAGCAATAATTGGATGAGGCAAAGATAATGTAAAATCGATTTATATACGAGGTAAAACGGCCAGCAGACCTAAGGGACGAATTTTTTCCAGTTTTGGTCGCCTTTTGACTTTAGTGGCTTTTCATTCTTGTTCCAGTCTGTTAAAGTGTTACTGCCCCAGAAATTATAAAATAGGTAGAGCTTGCCGTCTAGAATTTTGAATGTTTCCGGATCAATCTTCACCTTCTCACCTGTTTGGCCCATGGCATAGGCGCACCAGCCACCATAAGCGGGCTCATACTTTTCTGGACTGGCCTTGAATTTATTCAGGTTAGCCGGGTTGGAGAACAAATAGATTACTCCTTTGTGACTAAACTTTAATTCTTCGTTTCCTTCGGATGGTTTATTGTCAAAATAACTGACGGGGTCATATCCTTCAAGTGCAATGTTTTTCTTGATGTTGAAATTCTTTTTGCGGACATCTTCACTTTGTGAATTGCAGATTGAAGCAATCAACAGAAGTAGGAATAAGGAGAAACTCTTTTTCATAGGAATGTTTAACGAGGGCTGCAAAGATCTGTTCTTTGATTCATCCAGTATGTCGCGGTGCTTACAATTCCTTTACCATTTCCCAAACCAATTCGGGTTCATATCCTTTTGAAATGGCGAACCGGGCTATTTTGTTTCGCTTGGCATAAAGATTTTCTTCAGAAACTTCGTTCGCTTTTTTCTTGAGGAGCGTTTGCAACGTTTTTTTGTAATCGGAGGGATCAATTTCCTTTAATCCACTGCTGATACAATTCTTTGTTAGACCAAGGCTTTCCAATTCGTGCTCGATCTTATTTCTTCCCCATTTTTTTATCCGGAATTTGCCACCGGCAAATGCTTTGGCAAAGCGCTCTTCGTTAACAAAATTGTCAGTGATTAGACGTGAAATAATTTCATCAACTTCATCTGTATTAAGTCCGTATGAGTACAGCTTGTATTTTACCTCCTGATGCGATCGCTCTTGGTAGGCGCAGTACTTTTGGATTTTTCCTAGCGCTTGTGTTGGGGTGATTCTGGATTCTAGATTCTGGATTCTAGATTCTTGAAATCTGGAAGTCGTTCTAACTTTCATCAGGACAAATTACTTTTAAGCATCCAGAATCAAGCAACAAGCATCGGGTTTACTTCACCAATCCCTTTGTTTTTAAAATACTGGCTACGAATTTTCGTTCGTTATCGGTATTGAAAATTTTGAAAGGAAGATGAATCATTTGTGCCTTGTTTACCCACAATAAAAAATGATCTTTCCCAACTTGTGCGCTCTTGATCTGATCCCACTTCATGGGCATGCCTTCACGCGGATTTAATTTCATTACAATTTGTTGGCTGGTGATTTCATAGCTGAAACGCTCAAACAACATTTTGCCTTGCTCCAGTTGAGTAACTCCATAAAACTGAACCCACCAAAACAATAAATAAAGGCCACCACCTATTACCGCGCCCACAAACCACCAGAAACTAGCTACCCATAAATACAACAGGCAAATGGCCAATACGATCAAGCTCACCCACCACTGCTTCTTTAAAATATTGCGCAGAGCCATTTTGATATACTCTTTCTTCTCTAAACGATAATTCTTGGTCTTTACAATCATACTCTTCTCCAGGTCAACTAAAGGGACGCAAAAATAGAAAAATTATGGTGTACTACGTAGCTCATTTCAAATAGGAACTTTGCTTGACTACCTTACTGCGAGCGCAGTAGTAATGTAGTGTCTGGATTTGAATTTGCTCGATTCTTAGACTCCTTTGATTCCATCACAGGAATTAAACAGTTGCCTTGTAAATTGCCTGCCTGCCGAAGCTTTAGCGTAGGCACGGCCTACTCCTACTATTTTCATCCACATCCCTGCCTACCGAAAGAACTTTCGTTCTGCAGGCAGGCTAAATTTTTCTTTAAATCCCGTTGTGGAATGCCCCCAAAATCAAAGCGTTCATCCTTTGTTTCTTCGGCTGGTGGCGGTGCTTGTTTACCCTTTTCTTTAATTGCTTTTGATTTTTTCTTTTTCATTCTTCTAAGTTAAACAACTGAAGCAAATCATTGCTTGTCTGTGGAGGGCCCATTATCTTGCGCTTGTTTGAAATTAATCTAAATAAGAATGGAGGGAAGGCCAAAAAGCGTAGCAGACATGATTCCTGGTGAAACGGGCATTATTTCTGGCTTTTCGGATGACCAGCTCTCTTCCAAACTTTTAGAAATGGGCTTTTTACCAGGAACCGCAGTCAGGTTCAATTTTACAGCTCCCTTTGGCGACCCGGTTTGTGTGACCGTCTCAGGTTTTGATTTGTCGTTGCGGCTAGAGGAGGCATCCATGATTTCCATCCTTAATTAGTGATCAGAGGCAGATGAACGAAATTAAAAAGCTGAAGATTGCTTTAACCGGAAAACCAAATGCTGGTAAGTCATCGCTATTCAATCAACTTACCGGCCTCAATCAAAAGATTGGAAATTTTCCAGGGGTAACAGTTGACAAAAAAACAGGGCAAACGTCACTTGACCAAAATACTGTTGCGGAGATTCTTGACCTTCCAGGTATCTATAGTTTGTATCCTCGATCGCTGGATGAAAAAATTGTAGTCGAGGTTTTTGCGGATAAGAAAGGCGTTCACTATCCCGATAAAGTGGTGCTTGTTGCAGATGCTACTAACCTAAAAAACTGCATGCTCTTGCTCACCCAGTTGATTGACATGGGCTTACCTGTTGTGCTTGCGCTAAACATGATTGACCTCGCGGCAAAATCAGGACTGAGCATTGACATCAAGAAATTATCATCCCATCTGGATGTGCCGGTTATGTTGATCAATGCCCGCAACGGACAAGGAATTTCTGAATTAAGAAAAATTTTAGCGAAACCCTTAAAGCCATCACAAAAGAAAATATTTCCGATCAGTGAAGAGGTTATACCTATCGTGAGACAAGTAAAAGAACATTTTAATCTTGCGTCCGACTACGTTGCTTTTCAATACCTTCAACAGCCTGATAGTTTTCTTTTCCTTAGCAAGACTGACAAAGAATTTATCAGAAGTGTAGCTACGCAAAATCATTTTTTTCCGGCAAAATATCAGGGAGCTGAAACCATTCTTCGCTACGAGTTTATTCAAACCGTATTAAACAAGGTAATCCTCAAAGCAGCCGGGCAGGAGTGGAAGAAAACTTCCATGCAGATTGATACAGTCCTCACGCATAAATTTTTTGGATACCTGATTTTCTTTGCCATTCTGTTTCTCATTTTTCAATCCATCTTTGCGCTGGCGCAAATTCCCATGGATGCGATTGATAGTGGGTTTGCAACATTTAGTCAATACTTGACTAAACTTCTTCCTTCCGGTCCGTTGTTTGAACTGATTGCGCAGGGGATCGTCCCCGGTATAGGAGGCATCTTGATTTTCATCCCACAGATTGCTATTCTCTTTGCATTCATTTCCATTTTAGAAGAAACGGGCTATATGGCACGAGCCGTTTTTCTGATGGATAAGATTATGCGCAAATTTGGACTAAGCGGCAAAAGTGTTGTTCCCCTTATGTCTGGTTGGGCTTGTGCTATACCGGCCATAATGGCCACACGTACAATAGAAAACTGGAAAGACAGACTGATCACAATATTTGTAACACCCTTTATGAGTTGCTCGGCACGTTTGCCGGTGTTCACAATACTTGTAGCGTTGATTATTCCGGACACCAAACTTTTTGGATTCTTCGGATTTCAGGGATTGGTGCTGATGGGCTTATACCTATTGGGTTTTCTGGCGGCTATCCTTTCCGCCTGGGCAATGAAGTTTATTATCAATGCAAGAGAACGCAGCTACCTGATTATGGAAATGCCAACCTATCGCATGCCCAAATGGTCAAATGTTGGATACACCATTGTTGAAAAAACAAAGGCATTTGTATTCGAAGCAGGTAAAGTAATTCTTGCGGTATCCATTATTTTATGGGTGCTCGCCAGCTATGGCCCTGCCGATGAGATGAATAATGCACGGACAGTTGTGCAACAGGAGGCCGGCAATCTACAATTAACTGAAGACGGATTGGAACATCGTGTAGCAGCATATAAGTTGGAGCATTCGTATGCTGGAAAGATAGGAAAGAGCATAGAGCCAGTCATTAAGCCACTGGGCTATGATTGGAAAATTGGAATAGCCTTGCTCACTTCTTTCGCTGCGCGCGAAGTTTTTGTCGGAACCATTGCTACCATCTATAGCATAGGCAATACCGATGATCCCACCACTATTAAAAGCAAACTTGCTTCGGAGATCAATCCTGAAACGGGGGGTCCGAGATTCACCGTACCAGTGGGGCTGTCCCTCCTTATCTTTTACACGTTCGCTATGCAGTGTATCAGCACCTTGGCCATCGTTAAACGTGAGACCAAAAGCTGGAAATGGCCGCTCATTCAACTGGCCTACATGACCGGTCTGGCCTATTTATCGGCTTTGATTGTTTATCAATCCTTGTCTTAACCTTTTTTTATTAGAATTCGATTTCATTACTTCCGTAACTCTTTTATATTTAAGAATAATTGCTTTATAAATGACCCCAAACAAAACCTACCAAATTGGTCTTCTTTATCTAGTTCACCTCCTGATTAGCGCAGATGGCGTTGTCGATGAGAACGAAAAAAAAGCGCTAAGTAAAGTAAAGGAAAAGGAAAATATCCCAGATTCACTTTTCGCGGAATTTGAAAACCAGGTGGCTGTTAAAACAGAACGTGACATCTATCAGCAAGGGATTGAAATGATTAATAAGTGTACGGAAGAGGAAAAATTGAATGCATTTGTACACTTATACAAAATGAGTGAAGTGGATGGCCGTGTACATGTTAAGGAAGTACGATTGCTTCTATACTCTATCAAGATGGCCGGTATCGAATTCAATGATGTAGTAACACGGGCCGCTCAGATTAAGGCATACTAAAATTAATGAGGCTGATTTTATTTATGCAATCCTCCTTCTGGGATTCGGTTGCTTATTTAAAAACCCCAATAAATTTTTATATCCACTCTAATACGAATAGCCGATTTTCAATACTGACGGCAAGCGGATGTTGGTATCAATTCCTACGTTCCGAAAATCCGGATTATCGCAGACAAGCAGCATCAGCTTTTGCCTCTATTGAGGATGGAAGGTGATGGTCAATTTATTTAGGTTTTTGAAGTAGCTCTTAATTACTTTTGCCTGCATGACGCAAGC
>JANOQK010000062.1:0-1603 GCA_031414855.1 Bacteroidia bacterium
AAGAAAATGATGGCAACTAGATTTCTCATGGATTGAATTAGTTTTTAATGGGGTTAGCAAGATACGATTTCCAGACATCAACCGCTTTTCGAGCAGTACCATTTTCATCATACAAACCCGTGTCTTTCCACGCAATGACAAAGTCGGTGGGTGCGCCTATGGCTTTCCAAAGCTGATCATAATCGCGGACTACAAAGTTGATGACGAATAACGCTTTTCTGTCTGTGCAGGCCTCCATCACATCACGAATGTATTTCTCTTGTTTGTCGGCATCGGATGAGATGGTCACAAATGTGCCGGGTTGCACTTCAATTGAAAATGTCTGTGCCGCGTAACCGGTCTCTGCTATAGCGAAGGGCTTATCACTTATACTAAACAACTCGGTGAACATGTTGGCAGGATAAGGATTGCCCAGGTAACTTGATAGGTATGGATAAAGAGACAGGGCATAGATATCAGAAAAGGCGAGCACTTGTTTAACCGCTTCGCGTTGCTTGAGGTAATCGCTGCCAGTAATGCCGCCATCGAGCATATGTACACCGGTAACCGATGAAAAGATTGTTAACGAAGGATAAGCCAGTTTTAATTGAGTGAAAATGTATTCATGAAATATTAAGTAATCATTCCATTTATCCGGGCGATTAAAGTAAAGCAGGTTTGCTTCAATGGCCATGTTGAAATAATCAGGCTTAAAATAATCAATAATACGTTTGCAGTAATTCAGATAAGCTGTCTTCACCGGCTGATCACTGAACTTGTACGTATTCCACGGAGCAGGGAGTGGCATGTCATCCTCTTCTGCTCGGTAATTAGCAAGGCCATTCCTTGAAA
Organism: Bacteroidia bacterium; assembly: GCA_031414855.1. Lineage (GTDB taxonomy): Bacteria > Bacteroidota > Bacteroidia > Cytophagales > Cyclobacteriaceae > ELB16-189. The sequence goes on from JANOQK010000062.1 coordinate 832, forward strand.
TGTTTATTGGGCCCACGGAGAGGTAGATTTTATGACCTGTTGGCGTGTTGGTTTTGCGATAATTCCAGTCGCTCATCACGTTGGAGTGAAAGTCAGAGTTGGTTTCGGCCTCTACCCATGGCACGCCATTGTCAAAGTGGTGATTGATGAGGTCTCCATCCTGGCCAATCTTTTCGTAGGAAAATTTCACTGCCTCCAGGGTAGCTTCATAGGGAAAAGGTGTAAAGCCCATGTAAAAAGTTCTTGATTCCGGTGCAGGATCACCTTCGCTGCAGCCAAGAATAACGAGACTAATGAATATAAAGCGCTTCATGAGGGGTGTCAAAAACGTTCTGGAATTTTAGCGTCTGCGGAAAACGAGTTTTAGCCCCCGCTTATTTTTTCCGGCAATGTCCACAAACATGCGTGACTCGCGCAGGTTGTTTTGTACATCCCAGTAATAGTATGTTCCCAGTTTGCCTTGATTATAGGATTGAGTAGTCATGGAACTCATCCAGTAACTTTCGCTTTTGAAAGTGACACTGTTGGCCAGCATTAACATGGGGCTTTTAGGGCGAAACTTTAGTGGACGGTCTCCAGAAAAGAAATGAGGTCCTGATGATTTTTGAGAAGCCATTCCCGAAGTCTGCTGTATTAAGTCATCTGAAAAATAGCCAACCAATAAGCGACTTTGGTTTTGTGCCATCGTGCAGGTAAAGAATACCATCAAAAAAAATGTAATGAAGTATTTCATCTTTCTTTGAATGAAGGTACACTATTTATTTCATTCTGG
>JANOQK010000063.1:0-9382 GCA_031414855.1 Bacteroidia bacterium
TTTATTTAAAAAAGGAAATTGTAAGTGCTGAAAAAAACCTTCAGGATCACATGGGGTTTATGCTCTACGATCCATCCGCTCAAAAGACTTTGCTGGAGTACAAATCGTCTCACTACTTTACTCCAGCCTCCAACACCAAAATTTTTACGCTTTACACTGGCCTTCAATTATTAGGAGATTCAGTGCCTGCTATTAAATATAAGGTCATTGATGACTCTTTGTTTTTTTGGGGAATGGGTGATCCTTCCTTTTTGTACGAAAATGTGTTTCAGAATGACCGTGTGCTCTCCTTTTTGGGAGAGAGCAAGCAACAATTATTTTTTTCCAGTTCGAATTTTCAAACCGACCGATTTGGTGCCGGCTGGGCATGGGACGATTATAATTATGACTATTCTTCTGAACGATCCTCGTTCCCTATACACGGAAACTTTATTACAGTGATGGAATCTGATTCAGCAAAACTTGTAGTAACACCTGCCTATTTTTCGAATCTGGTAGTCAAAGGTCCAAAGCGAAAAAAAGAAGGAGAGGTAATACGCGATGTGGGTTCAAATCAATTCACATTTTTCCCGGGCGAAGAACAATTAAAAGACACGATCAATATTCCTTTTCAGGTAGATGACGAGCTGATCGTTGAATTACTGGCTGACACGCTTGACAAGCCCATTACAAAGCTGAATAAGCCCTTGCCGGATGATGCGTTGCTGCTTCGCAGTATCCCAGCAGATAGCCTGTACCGAGTAATGATGCAAGACAGTGATAACTTTATTGCCGAGCAAATTTTATTAATGAGTGCTTCTATGGTAAGCGATACTCTTAAGCCGGAGATTGCCATTGACTACATGAAGAAAAACTTTTTAATAGATTTACCTGACAAGCCTTTGTGGGTGGATGGATCTGGACTATCTCGCTTTAATCTTTTCACGCCTCGAAGTATCGTTAAATTATGGGAGAAGATTGATAGGCAAGTTCCCCGTGATAGATTGTTCAAGCTGTTGGCCGTTGGCGGTAAGAATGGAACCCTAAAGAATTCATACAAAGCAGACGTGCCTTATATCTATGGCAAAACAGGCACGTTGAGTAACAACCATTCTTTGAGTGGGTTTATCGTAACCAAAAAAGGGAACACACTTATTTTTAGCTGCATGAGTGCCAACTATGTGACACCGACTTCTGAGGTGCGAAAGAAAATGGAAGTAATTATGAAAGCTATTCATGAGAGGTACTGACCTTTTGAATTTTGCAATAGTTCTAAAGCAGCCTTTTGTTTAATTTTGATAGCTAAAGTAGCCGCCTATGAAAATATTATTGGATATAAAAGACAGCAAGGCTGATTTCATTTTGGAGTTGCTAAAGGGATTTACGTCTTATGTAAAAACTGAGCATGTTTCTTCCCCAAAAGCAAGATTGATCGGAGGCGCTTCTGGTGGTAGACTTCAAAATAAAAAGAAAATTGAACTAAGGACTACCAAGGATATTGAGAAAGGTAAAAAAGACTGGTGGGATGAGTTAACAGAAGCTCAGCAAAAAGCCATTGAAGAGTCAATCGCAGAAATGAAAGCTGGCAAATTAACGCCCCATGCTGATGTCATGAAAAAGTATAAGAAATGGATGAAAAAGTAGTCCGTGATATACTTTGGACTGACCGAGCCAAGTCTACTTTTGAGTCGGTTGTAAAGTACTTGAGTATTGAATGGTCGGAGAGGGAGGTTGTAAATTTTATCCAGAGTACGAGTGATTTGATTTCAGCGATACAATCCTATCCTGAGATGTTCAAAGCATCCCGAAAGCTAAATAATATCAGGATAGGCCTAATCACCAAGCACACCCAGTTAATTTATCAATACAAACCCAGGAAAAAACAGATCATAATTTTGTATTTCTGGGGGACACAACAAAATCCTAAAAAGAAAAATAACCTCGTATGATAATCGTCCAAAGAATCTCACGCCATTGCCTATCCATTCTCTTTATAATTTGTATTGCCTTCAATCTCAATGCCCAAACACCTGACAGCCTTAGCATAAAAATTGGCCAAATGATTTTGATTGGCATGCCGGCAGCGGCAGTCGATCCAGTAGTGCTTGAAGAAGTGAGACAGGGCAAAGCGGGCTCAATCATTTACTTTGAAAAAAATATACCCAAGACAAATTCATTCGCGGAATTTAAGAAGATGTCGTGGACCTATCAGCAGGCTGCGCCTATACCGCTTTTTATTTCCATTGACCAGGAAGGTGGCAAGGTGAACCGATTGAAAGAAAAGTATGGCTTTCCTCGCTCCATTACGGCAAGGGCAATGGGCAAAGATAAAATGCTGGACTCAGTACGATTCTACGCAAGTTCCATTGCAGCAAACCTGGCAGGGCTTGGCATCAATGTAAACTTTGCGCCCTGTGTAGACCTTGCTGTTAATCCTGATAATACAGTAATCGTAAAACCAGAGCGTGCCTTCTCTTCCAATGAAGATTCTGTTACAACGATGGCCATTGAGTACATCAAGCAGCATCGCAAAGTGGGGGTGATCACTGCGATCAAGCACTTTCCCGGACACGGAAGTTCAAAAGAAGATACTCACTTTGGCGTAGCTGATGTTACGAATACCTGGAATGAACGTGAGTTGAAGCCGTATAAAGTAATCATTGATTCAGGCTATGCGGATGCCGTAATGACTTCGCACATTGTAAACAAAACGCTTGATAAAAACGGTTTACCAGGCACACTTTCAAAAGATATTTTGGATGGCATTTTGAGAAAGAAACTTGGATTCAATGGTGTAGTATTTTCCGATGATATGCAAATGCATGCCATTGCGAAAAACTATGGGTTAGAAGAAACGATTAAGCTTGCTATCAATGCCGGTGTCGACATCATGTGTTTTTCCAATAATATTTCGGGAAGTGAAACACGAACCGTGACCAAAGTTCATGAGATCATACGAAAGTTTGTGGAGAGTGGCGAGATTCCAAAGGCACGTATCGATGAATCCTTTAAACGGATCATGAATTTAAAGTATAGACTCAATCATAATGCAGATGATATCTCTCGGAGAGAAATAGCTGGGGCCACGCAGCGCGCACGATTGGCTGAGCAGGAAGCTCGCAGAGCAATGGAGCAATCAAAAATAGCAAGTGAAGCAGCCGTGAAGGCACAGCAGGAAGCAGAAAAAAGTATGGGCAAGAAAAGTAAAAAGAAAAACAAATAACCATGTGGAAATATGGCGTCATTGGAATTCTTATTGTCTTCTCAATGTTCTTTTTCTTTTACGGGCTCACTCAGCAAATAAAGGCGGAGCAGGCGATGGAACTGTATAAAAGATCAGAAAGCGAATCCATTAAACTAAAGGAGGAGCTCGAGGTTGCCAAGCAAGAAGCAATAGAGCAAGCCGCATTATCAAGATACCAATTTGAGCAATCTGAAAAAGCTCGGGAGGAGGCGCAACAATTGTTGGAGAAATACAAAAAGAAAAAATAAATACCCGATTGAATTTTTGAGACAGCTTTTCACTCCGTTCGTGTAAGAAAATCGTAGAAGGCTTTTCATTTGTTAATTTTGCCTGCCCATGGTGAATAAAACAAGACTATACTGGACGTTGCAAGTGAGCGGCTGGGCTGTTTACGCCATTGTGCAAATAGCAGCCGTGCTCTTGCGGGGGGAAGGCAGTATCAGCAATCAGCGAATCATCTTTCTCATATATGAAGCAACATTATGCCTGATTGTTTCGCACGTCTTCCGCGATTTTATCAATCGCTGGAGGTGGTTAACTCTTGGTATGCCTCGATTGATCCCCAGGGTTATTCTTAGTGTTTTTGTAATGGGAGGAATGATGTACTTTTTACGGATTCCGGTATCCATCCCGCTGGGTCTCTTTAACAAAAGTATTGTTCTTGATCCCTTTGTGTTCCTGGGTCAATCATTTTATTATGCTATTATCTTCTTTTTATGGTCTGTATTGCATTTCATTTATAATTATTTTGAACGCTATAACAAATCGTTAAAGCTAGAGGCTTCCATAAAGGAAATTGAATTGAACAACCTGAAGTCACAACTCAATCCTCATTTTATTTTTAATGCGTTGAACAGTATCCGTGCACTTGTGGATGAGAATCCATCAAAATCTAAACTTGCCATAAATCAGCTTTCGAATATTTTGCGAAACTCATTAGTTACCGAAAAACGTGGACTTACAAAGTTTGAAGATGAGTTAAAAGTAGTAAAAGATTATCTTGGCCTGGAAAGTATACGCTTTGAAGAACGATTAAAAACGGAATTTGATATCGCATCGGGATCGTCTGACTTTATGGTTCCTCCGCTCATGATTCAAACGTTGGTTGAAAACGGAATCAAACATGGTGTTTCCAAACTAAAGGAGGGCGGAATAATCCAGATCAAAACACGGGTGGAGAATGATCGACTCAAGATACACATTCGTAACAGCGGGCATTTTCAATTGAATGGGGCCAAAAAAACCACGGGTGGCTTAGGCCTTGAAAATACACGCCAGCGCCTGAAGCTTATTTATGGCGATGAAGCTTCTTTTAGAATATTGACTGAAAACAATACTTTTGTTTTGACGGAAATCATAATACCTCACCTATATAATATATGAAGGCACTGATAGTGGATGACGAGCGCTTGGCGCGCAAAGAATTAATGAAGCTTTTGGAAGAGCACCCCTCCATAGAAATTGTGGGGGAAGCCGCCAATGCGGATGAGGCGGAAAAAATGATCGAAGAACTTAACCCCGATCTTTTATTCCTGGATATTCAAATGCCAGGAAGGACCGGCTTTCAATTACTGGAATCACTTGATTCAGTGCCTCTTGTTGTGTTTACAACCGCTTACGATGAGTTTGCCCTAAAAGCGTTCGAAGTAAACGCCTTGGATTATTTGCTAAAGCCTATAACTCCAGAACGATTATCGGAAGCAGCACATAAGGTGATAGAGAAGGAACGCGCAAAAGCCGGACGGGCTCGCGAAGGCAAACTTGGCCTGGAAGATCAGGTATTTGTAAAAGATGGCGAACGTTGCTGGTTTGTCAGCTTGGCCAACATCCGCTTATTTGAATCAGATGGTAACTATATCAAGGTTTACTTTGACACAAATCGCCCAATGATTCATAAATCTTTGAACGCATTGGACGAGAAATTAGATGAGCGAGCTTTTTTTAGAGCCAGTCGCAAACACATCGTCAATCTCAGTTGGGTGGAGGGTATTGAACCCTGGTTTAATGGCGGCCTTATGGTGAAACTAAAAGGCGGTGATAAAGTGGAAGTAAGCAGGAGGCAAGCGGCTAAGTTTAAAGATATGATGAGTTTGTAGCGCTATTATTTCAGCACCATCTCTATCAGTTCCTTTTCTACATTCCAGTCTTTGGCAAGCTTGAGCATGGCGGTGGCTTCCATTTCGGTAACATAGCCCTTTAGGTTATTGGATTGCCACACCATGTTAATAAGCTCAATGCGCTTATCTTTCACATAGTCTCGGATAATGTCATTCAGGTAGTTTCGCGCCCGATCGAATGCCGTAATATAATCTTTGGCAATAAATTCCAATGCCCATTTCAATTCTTGGGCTGCATCCAAACGTGTGGCTGTTTCTTCCAGGTCAATTTTTTCCATTTCATCCAAGCCGTGGTAGTGATAAATCACAGCTTTGAGCAACATGTATACTCGTTTTTCCTGTTCTGTCATAGTAAACTAATAGTCGTTGAAAGTAAGCAATTCTGGAATAGAGTCTATAAAAAAATCAATTTTGACCTTCTTCAGCAAAAAGATTAGAGGCAATCGTATCTGCCAAAAGTTTGCCTGCGCGAGTGAGCCTTAGAATGTGGTTGTCAAGATCAACGAACCTATGCTCAAGCAGGTTTTTTAAGTAGTTCGGGTTTTTGGTTTCTATATCGTAGCCGTGTTCCAGGGTTAACTTCATCAGATCACAACCGCGGTTTGTGCGCAGGGAGGTAAAAATATACTCATTGATTTTATTTGCAGGGGTGAGGATCTCCAGCTCAAATGGGATTTTATGTTCTTGCACAGATTTCAAGTACTGATGATTATTGCGAACATTAAACTGCCGTGTGCTGCCGTTATAAGAATGAGCACTGGGGCCAATGCCCAGGTAGTTTTTTTGTTCCCAGTAACTGCTATTATGACGGGAGTGAAATCCTGGTTTGGAAAAATTGGAAATCTCGTAATGTTGATACCCAACGTTATCCAGCTCCTCCATAAGTAGTTCAAATTGTTGAGCAGCTAATTCCTCGTCCATTGCTTTTAGTTTGCCCGATCGGTGCCACTGTCCAAAAGCTGTCTTGTCTTCAATACTTAAAGAATAAGAAGAGACGTGTTCGGGTGAAAGTGCTATTGCCTGAGTCAGATTCTGTTTCCAGGCTTCATTATCCTGACCGGGTATAGAGTAAATAAGGTCGATACTCAAATTTTGAAAACCTGCATCTCGTGCCAATTTCACGCAGTTTAATGCTGCGGGTGCATCATGCGCTCTATTGAGAAATTTTAATACATGTGGATCAAATGATTGGATGCCGATGCTCAATCGATTAACACCGAGCTTTCTGAGTTCAGAGAGCTTATCTGGCGTGAGATCATCGGGGTTTGCCTCTATGGTTATTTCAGGATCTGAATCAATTTTATAGTGTAAAGAAATGGAATCGAAAATAATTTCTAACTCTTTTAAGGTGAGTAGGGTAGGTGTGCCACCACCCAGATAAATTGTTTTTAAGGGCTCCTCTTTCAGATAGTCTTTTTGAAGTTCTAATTCCTTGGACAGCGCTTCACAGAGCTGGAGGGTCAACTGCCTGTTGGTAGAAAAATGAAAATCACAATAATGGCAAGCTTGCTTACAAAAAGGTATATGAATATATAGTCCTGCCATAGGGTAAATGAGTAGCAAAGGTAAGGCAATCCTATTCTTATTTATGGAATGAACCTGTCCGACTGTTCTACTATAGTCTTTTATTAATAGTTTTGAGCTTTTATACAGGATGAGATTTTTTTTGGTCAGCCTTCTTTTTATTCTTTCCATTCAGGTGGAAGCACAACACCATGAAGCGACTGTCATAAAGGATCTAGAAGCGGACTGGAAGATATTTTCTGAAGGGCAATATCTGGATCAAGCCCCATCGAAAAATACGCGTGCTATTTATTTCTTGATCGATACTGATTTATACAAGGGGGCATCTTTGCGGATTGAAAGTCAAAAAGAGTTTTCAAACTTTATCGGTGGCAAACTAATCACATCAAATAAAAAAGGAATTATCTTCTATGACCTAGACAGTTTATCGGGACTGTATTCAAACCCTCTTATTTTCAGTATCATCAAACCAACCGTAAAAATTTCAACTCAGCTAGTAATTAAAAACATAGTAACAACAGAAAGTAAGGACCTAATGAAAAGGAAGGGTCAATATTTTCTTGACTTCTCGGTAATTGCTTCTCTTATATTGTTGGTTTTTTTTGTCGGCCTTTTGCGAACCAACCCAAAGTTAACATTTGATTACCTCAACTTTGTCAAACTGTTTTCTGCAAAGGAGCGCGAAGAAAACATTATGACAATCCGGATCACCTCAAGTGTCAATCTACTCTTTTACATATTTGCCGGTTTGCTCACTGCCTTTTTGCTGATGATCATTTTTTATTTTGCATATACGGAGATTAGCATAGCACACTTTTTTCAAGTCAGGTCTTTGCAGCAGGGCTTCTTCCAATGGTTCAAGTTGACAGGTATTATTCTGCTCATTTTATTTAGCAAATTGATTCTGATTAGTACGTTTTCTTTTATTCATAAGGCATCTGAAATAGCGGCTCTGCAATTCTTCAACTTTGTTCGTCTTTTCCTTTTCACATTTGGGGTCGTCTCACTTCTAGCCGCAGTTTTTTTTATGGCGAAGGTGCAAAATCCAATGTGGTACTATAACCTTTTTTATGTGGCGGCAGGCATTTTTTTATTTTGGGAATTTATAATGTTTCTAAAATTAATGACCCGGCTTCCTTTCCGGATTTTTCATTTATTTTTTTACCTTTGTGCATCGGAATTAATTCCGTTTGTGATTTTACTAAAGGTCGTATTTTATTAAGCCGAACCCGATACGTGTTGATATGAGTGAAACTGCTAATGACAGAATGCGAAAAGTGAAAAGCATTTTGGTCACTCAGGAGGCGCCTACAGACCCAAACTCTCCTTATCTTAAGCTCGCTGAAAAGTTTAATTTAAAGATTGACTTTAGACCCTTTATTCAAGTGGATCCAGTTCCGGCTAAGGAATTCAGAAAGCAGAAAATTGAAATTCTCAATCACACAGCTATTATTTTTACTAGTAGAAATGCGGTTGATCATTTTTTTAGTATTTGCCAGGAACTAAAAGTAGAGATGCCGGCAGACATGAAATACTTTTGTATTTCTGATCAGACTTCAAATTATCTTCAGAAATACATCGTCATACGAAAGCGTAAAATTTTTACAGGCTTAAAAGATACTCGCGATCTTTTGGAGATCATTAAGAAGCACAAAAACGAAAAGTTCTTATTCCCCTGCTCGGACATTCGCAAAAATGACATTCCAGATTTTTTAAGGCAGAATGGATACTCTTTTACAGAGGCAATTATTTACCACACGGTAGCCGCAAACCTTAGTGACCTTAAGAATGTGTATTATGATATCCTCGCATTTTTTAGTCCTTCAGGTATTAATTCGTTGTTTGTTAATTTTCCCGATTTTATACAAAATACTACAAGACTAGCTGCATTTGGACCGACCACCTCTCGGGCTGTTCAAGACGCAGGACTGATTTTAGATATAGAAGCTCCGCTTCCAAATGCCCCTTCTATGACGGGTGCCTTGGAACTTTATATTAAGAGGGCAAACGGAATAAAATAACTTACTCACTGTTACGTTTTTACAAAGTCTCACATTTTATTACACTTTAATTACATTCGCATTGAAAGTGTCCTTTGAATTAACGTATATTTAAGACTCTTTTTTGTTGAAATATATTGAAGAAGTTAGTCATCATAGTATTTTTCATGATCCCGGTAACTAGGCTTCTTGCCCAGCAAGATCCTCAGTTTACTCAATACATGTTCAATACATTGTATTATAATCCTGGCTATGCAGGAGTAGATGGTGTCACTAAATTGACTGCCATACACCGCACTCAATGGCTTGGATATCAGCCTACATTTGGAGGAGGAGGGGCACCCACAACCCAGATCGTAAGTTTTTCAACTCCGATATATAAGATAAAGAGTGGTTTTGGTGCTTATGTTATTAATGACCGCCTGGGTCCGCAAAACAATCTTGAGGCTCAGGCATCTTATGCATACCATCTTTCCATAAAGGATAGTAAGCTTAGCTTTGGATTGAAAGCTGGTCTT
>JANOQK010000064.1:0-5593 GCA_031414855.1 Bacteroidia bacterium
CTCCATGGAAGCATAAGAGATAATTATAACAACATCACCCACTTGAGCTTTCCTCGCGGCCGGTCCATTTAGGCAGATAGTGCCAGTGTTGCGTTGCCCTTTTATGACGTATGTCTCAAGTCGCTCACCATTGTTAATATTTACTACTTGTACTTTTTCATTTTCAATCAGGTTGGCAGCATCCATTATGGCTTCATCGATTGTAATGCTACCCACATAATGAAGTTCAGCTTGTGTAATTTTTACCCGGTGAATTTTAGATTTTAATACTTCAATTCTCATACTCATCAATCTTCAACAAACATATTATCAATCAAACGTATTTCGCCAACAAAGCCCGCCATCAATAGGATGGACCTGTTGGGCTGCATAACGTTTTCTAAAAGAGTTAAGTTTTCGGTATCCGCCAAGACAAAGTACTCCAGTCTTACCCCGGGTTCTTTCAAACACATTTCATTCACCTTGGCTTTTACAGATATAAAATCTGTTCCTTTTATTAAGTCTTGTTTTACAAAGTTTAAAGCACGATAAAACACCAGGGCACTTTTGCGTTCGTCACCACTTAGCCTAAGATTACGAGAGGACATAGCCAAGCCATCCGATTCGCGCAAGGTTGGAAAGCAGATTAATTCAATATTGAAATTGAGTTCTTCTACCAACCGACTTATGATTTTGTACTGCTGAAAATCCTTTTGCCCGAAATAGGCTCTGGTTGGATTAACAATATTGAAAAGTTTAGACACCACTAAAGCAACTCCACTAAAATGACCAGGTCTAAATTCTCCTTCTAAGACCTTATCCAGGTGGCCAAAGTCAAATTTAATTGTGCTTGACTTATTATACATCACCTCCTTTTCAGGGAAGAAAAGCACATCACATCCGACTGATTCCAGATTTGTTATGTCTTGTTGAGCTGTCCGAGGATATTTTTCTAAATCGGAAGGGTTATTGAACTGAGTTGGGTTGACAAAAATGCTGCAAACCGTAATTGAATTGTCTTTTTTAGCTGCTTTAATCAGTTCCAGATGACCTTGATGCAGAGCCCCCATAGTAGGAACTAGTCCAATGGATTGTCTTAGTCCTCTTTTATCGCTTAAATGAGCCATTAAAGGCTCTATTTCCCTGAAAATAACCATTAAAAGGCAGTTTTAAGGGGCGCAAATATAGACCTTATAAATTAAGTACACTTGAATGCCGGGTGAATTTTCCGTACTTTTGTGGCTCGAATTTCCATTCAGGAGAATTCAGGTAAATAAATCCAAGATTATGTCAAAAATCCGTATTCTTTATGTAGCCAGCGAAATCAATCCTTTTTTGCAAACTACAGAAGTTGCCGAATTTGTTCGGAAACTTCCCCAGGCCATGCAAGAAAGAGGGATGGAGATTCGTATCCTGGTGCCGAGATTTGGGTTGATTAATGAGAGAAAGAACAGGTTACATGAGGTGGTCAGACTTTCCGGGATCAACATTGCTGTGGGAGATGAAGAGAAGCCATTGATTATTAAAGTTGCTTCTATTCCCAATGCCAAACTTCAAGTTTATTTTATTGATAACGAAGACTATTTTCATCGCAAACATGTTTTCCACGATAAGGAAAATAAGTTTTATGAAGACAATGACGAACGTGCTATTTTCTTCTGTAAAGGTGTAATTGAAACCGTGCGCAAACTGGGCTGGGCTCCTGATGTTGTTCATTGTAACGACTGGATTACCAGCTTTATACCGTTGTATTTGAAAACAACTTATAAAAATGATCCTTTGTTTAAGAATGCAAAAACAGTTTTCACTATCTATAACAATAGCTTCACTCACAAATTTAAGGGAGACCTGATGGGTAAGGTGAGGATGATGGATATTGAAGACAACATGCTTGGCCACCTTAAGACGGCCGATTACGAAGGCTTTATTAAATTAGGCGCGCAATATGCAGATGTAGTTTCAACAGCCGGGGACAATAAAAAGCTTGAAGGTTTAGTTAAGAAGATCAAAGAGAAGAAAATTGAAAACATCGAGAAAGACGACAACTATACAGAATCGTTCTATAACCTTTACAATGAATTGGTGGGGTAGGAGTGCGGGGTTAATATTAATTTTTGTAGTCGTTTTATTCTCCTGCGAGGAAGATGTAAGTACCATTGGCATAAGAAGACCCAATTCAAAGTTTAGGGTCAATTATGCCGAAATAAGTATTTCATCGAGTGTTATACGGTTTGAGAAATTGCCTACCTTCAATAGGGGCACTGATGCAGATGGTGTTCAACGTCTAATGGTTGGGCAATACCAGGATAACACTTTTGGAAAAATCCGTACGGAAGTCTACGCACAAATTAGCCCTCCAGTTGACTTGGGGGTAGTTGCTTCAACGGCTGTTTTAGACTCGGTTGTTCTTCAGCTTACAACAGATTTTTATTATTACGGCTCCGACACCGAGTCAGATCAGACTTTTCAGATTCATGAATTGCAGGACACTATTAAAGAGCGGCCCTACTATAACACCTCAAAGGTTACTTATAAGTCTGAAGTTCTGGGTCAGAAAGTGATCAACATCGACCCTTCAGAATTTAAGCAGAGTCTTGCTGACAATAGTGACAACGTCAAAACGAACGACAAAACCAAAAATTATCGGGTTGTGTTGAAAGGCGATTTCTCAAAAAATTTATTTGAAAGTCTAAAAAGTGAAACAGACTTAGTAAAAGATTTTGTCGCTTTTACTGGCAAATACAAAGGGCTTGCTATTATCCCCACAGTAACCGATAAGGTAATTGGAATTGATCCCAGGGTAAGCGGCACAACTTTGGCAACAGGAACAAAGCTGGTGATGTACTATACCGAAGGAACAGCACAGAAACAGGTTAATTTTACTCTGTTCCCTTTTGCCAGCAACCCGGTTATTGCATTCTCCTCTATTGATTCTGATCGGTCTGGCACAATTCTCCAATCACTCACAGAACCGTTTAAAGATTTTTATCCAGCGGATAACAAACGCTATATTCAGTCGGGCACGGCAATCCTTACAAAACTCGACCTCACTCCGTACTTCGAATACATGGATACAGTAAAAAATCCGATACTTAATTCTGCGGAATTCGTTTTCGAAAATGAGTCAGGTGACTTTGCCCCACCCGCTCAATTTCAATTCAGAGTATTAAATGATGAAAATAAATACATGTCGTTTCTCCAGGATACGTTGGTAGATGGGATTGTATATCAAAAAAATAACCTTGCTGAACTTATCAAAGCATACCCAACATCCGTAAACACTAACACTGACGGCACCATCGATTTGTTCAGTGATGCAAGAGATTTATTAAGAGTTGGCCCCAATTCTACAAATACGATGTCGGGGTTTATTACATCCTTTTTTCAAGATCAATACTATCAACGGCAAAATCCCAAACGAATCAAGTACTGTGCCCTTCATCCGCTGGAGAGTGCACAATTTGCATCTCAGTCACAATTTCGAAAAAGCGTGAACAGATTTGTATTGAAGGATAATATCAAGCTTAAGATTTATTACACCACACCTGTAGTAGAAACCATTGAATAAAAGACTATGTGCGGAATAGTTGCATATGTAGGCCATAGGCAGGCTCATGAAGTTATTATAAAGGGTCTTAAGAGACTTGAGTATCGTGGCTACGACAGCACGGGCATTGCGCTATTGAATAGTGGGTTGAACGTGTATAAGAAAAAAGGAAAGGTTTCAGAACTCGAATCCTTTCTTAAGGGAATGGACTTAAACAGTCACATTGGCATGGGTCACACGCGTTGGGCCACGCACGGTGAACCCAATGATGAAAATGCTCACCCACATTATTCGGCCACAAAAAAACTAGCCATTATTCACAATGGCATTATAGAAAACTACGGTTCATTGAAACAAGATCTAATCAGAAAAGGTCATACTTTTTTGAGCGATACCGATACAGAAGTTTTTATTCACTTCATTGAAGACATTAAAGAAAAGGAAAACTGCTCTCTTGACGAGGCCGTAAGATTAGCTTTAACAAAAGTGGTTGGTGCTTATGCTATTGTAGTGATGTCGTTGGAAGATCCTGATCTTTTAATTGCTGCACGCAAAGGAAGTCCTTTAGTACTAGGCGTTGGCAAAGGTGAATTTTTTATGGCATCGGATGCCACACCTATCATAGAGTATACAAACGAAGTAGTTTACCTCAACGATCAGGAGATTGCCATTGTTAATAATGGAAAGCTTACCATTAAGAATACAGCTAATCTTCCACTGACTCCTTACGTTCAAACAGTTGATCTTGAATTGGAGGCGATTGAAAAAGGTGGCTATGAGCATTTCATGATTAAAGAGATCTATGAGCAAGTGCGTTCAATAAAAGATTGCATGAGAGGTAGATTGGATTCTTCATCAGGTCGGTTAATCTTAGGCGGCTTGAGAGAATATCTGAATAAACTGGTTAATGCCGATCGCATCTTGATTGTTGCTTGCGGCACATCCTGGCATGCTGGTTTGGTGGCAGAATATTTCTTTGAAGAATTTTGTAGGATACCAGTTGAGGTTGAGTACGCTTCCGAGTTTCGCTATCGCAACCCAGTCATTCGCGAAGGAGATGTAGTGATTGCCATATCGCAATCTGGGGAAACAGCGGACACTCTTGCTGCAATTGATTTAGCAAAATCTAAAGGTGCTATCATATTTGGAGTGTGTAATGTAGTGGGTTCTTCCATTCCACGAGCAACTCATGCCGGAGCTTATACTCACGCTGGGCCTGAGATTGGAGTGGCCAGCACGAAAGCATTTACAGCACAGTTAACAGTGCTAAGTATGATTGCTTTAATAGTGGCGCAAAAGAAAGGCACCATTACAGAGCAGAAGTTTCATGAGATGTTGGTAGAGATGGAAAACATTCCAGCTAAAGTAGAGCAAGCCCTAAAACTTGATGCGCAGATCCAGGTGATTGCCAAGACATTTAAAGACGCAACAAACTTTTTATACCTCGGGCGTGGGTATAACTTTCCAGTAGCCTTGGAAGGAGCATTGAAACTTAAAGAGATCTCTTACATCCATGCAGAAGGATATCCTGCAGCGGAAATGAAGCATGGTCCTATTGCTTTGATTGATCAGGAAATGCCAGTGGTTGTTATCGCAACCAAAGATAGTTCCTATGAAAAAATTGTATCTAACATACAGGAAGTGAAAGCCAGAAAGGGAAGAATTATTTCTATTGTTACTGCTGGAGATACCGTGATTCCAAAAATGTCGGAATTTGTAATTGAAGTTCCTGCCACATTAGAACAGCTCATGCCAATGGTGACAGTTATACCATTGCAACTTCTTTCTTATCACATTGCTGTGCTGAGAGGATGTAATGTTGATCAACCTCGTAATCTTGCGAAATCGGTTACGGTGGAATAATTTCAATTCCCCCTTACTACAAAAACAAAATCACTTCCAAGCTGATCGTTTCCGAATTTTCCAAACTGTGGAGCAGTCTTTAATACTTCTACATAGGTCATTAATTCGGTTACGGTTAAAATACCATCGCCACCCATTCCTTTTTCGAGGGCTTCAATAAATTGTTTAGCAAAAGGTGAGTGACGGCCTTCTATACCATCTGAC
>JANOQK010000065.1:0-5454 GCA_031414855.1 Bacteroidia bacterium
CAACCTTCAAACTTTCTTTGAATGACGTATTGATTGGTGAGCAATTTGTGGCTTTGATTCCAAATACAACATATGGAATAAAGGGCCGCCATGCAGTTGACACATTTAAGATCAACTCCACCGCATCATTTTCAGCTACAAGAACTTCACAAGAACTTAAATTTCAATATATCAAAAGTCCATCTGGGCCTTCGATTGGATTCATCGACCACTTTCTAATGAGCTTCAAACGAAAGCTTGCACTCTATGATAACCAAACCATTTTCAGTTCAGTGAAAAGCCTTGAAAACAGTTCGTCTACATTTGAAATTGAGTCTATTCAAGCAAGCAATCTTGTTTGGGAAATCACAGATCCTTTTAGTCCCTCCAATCTTAAATTTTTATCGATCGGAACCAAAGGCGTCTTTTCTTTAACCACTAAAGAATTAAAAAGTTTTATTGTTTTCTCTCCCGAAAAAATTTTGGTGCCCGATTTTGAAAAAATCGTTTCCAATCAAAATCTTCGAACACCTTTAGCAAACGACTTGATCATAGTCACCTATCCAGAGTTCAAAGAACAGGCCATCCGACTTGCCAATCATCGTAGCAGTCATACTAAAATTTCTGTGCGTGTTGTCACACCGGAAGAGGTTTACAATGATTTTTCTGGTGGCAAGCAAGACATCACCGCCATTCGAGACTTTGCTAGGAATGCATACCTAAATGGCGGACTTAAGAATCTTTTACTTTTTGGCAGATGCTCATATGACTATAAAAATCGAGTCACCAAAAACACAAATTTCGTACCTACCTACGAATCGAATAATTCTTTAAGCCCATTGGAGACTTACTCGTCAGATGACTACTTCGCATTCTTTGATGATAACGAGGGAGAATGGCGCGAAAGCCCGGCACAGAATCACACCATGGAAATTGGTGTAGGTCGACTATCTGTAAAAACAAGTCTGGAGGCCGCTGACGTAGTGGATAAACTAATTGAATACGATTTGGGTAAGAATGCTTTTGGGAAATGGCGGAAAGAAATTTTATTCGTAGCCGATGATGGCGATTTTAACATTCATCAAGGCCAGGCCGACCAAATAGCCTCTCAAATCGAAACCAATTTTTCTGAATTTAATACAAAAAAAATATATTTAGATTCGTATGAACAAACTTCAAAACCAAGTGGACAAATTTCTCCACAAGCAAGTGAGGCTTTGAAGCAAGCTCTGAAAAAAGGAGTGCTCATCACAAATTTTACTGGTCACGGCTCTGAGCAAGTTTGGTTACAAGAAAAGATTTTAGACGAAGTGTTTGTATCTACTTGGGAAAAGTATGCCAGCTATCCTTTACTAGTTACCGCCACCTGCGAATTTGGTCGTCATGATGACCCCGGCCAGATTTCCAGTGGTGAGCTTACTCAGATAAAAAAAAATGGTGGCTCTATTGGTTTGGTCACAACTGCACGACCGGTTTTTTCCAGCTCGAATTTTATTTTGAACAAAGCATTTTATGAATCGTTCTTCCAAAAAGTAAATGGAAGGCACAAAGATTTAGGAGCCATCTTTCGTGATACGAAAAACAAAAGCTTAAGTGGAGTTGGTAATCGAAACTTTTCTTTGTTAGGCGATCCATCCATGAGACTTGCCATTCCGGAAGAGCAAATTACTATTTCAAAAATCAACACTGAAAATAATTCAGATACACTTAAAGCCCTTTCTACTGTATTGGTAAAAGGTGAAGTGCAAACCAATGGAATAAAAAATACCAACTTCACCGGCACTCTACTCGCTACTCTTTTCGATAAAGAAACAGCCTTGCAAACCAAAGGTGATGAAAATCCTGTTTTCAATTATTCCTTATGGAATAATGCTTTGTTTAGAGGCGAAGCAAAGGTTGTAAGTGGTGAATTTCAGATGGAATTCCTGCTGCCAAAAAATATTGCTTATCAAATTGGTGCTGGAAAATTAAGTACATACGCAAAAGATGAATTCAATAAAAAAGATGCGAGTGGTGGCACCGTGTCATTCAAAATAGGCGAGAGTGAACAAACAATTCTAACTGAAGCTAATCCGCCTTCCATCAAACTATTCATGGGAGACACAACATTCATTTCAGGTGGCATCATTAGTAGTAACTCCCAACTAGTAGCACATATTTCTGATGAAAGTGGAATTAATATTTCCAGCTATGGCATCGGAAACACAATGACGGCAATACTAGATGATAAAACGACATACGAGGTGAATGAATACTTCATTGCCTCTTTGGATAACTTTAAGAAAGGCACGCTTACATTTCCATTAGAAGGATTAGAAATGGGTAGGCATACAATTACACTTAAAGTCTGGGATAACCAAAACAATTCCACAACTGCAACTACCGACTTTGTGGTTTCAGAAAAAAGAGGAATTGAGGTTAAGGAGCTATCTAACTATCCGAATCCATTCTCAACAGCTACAATAATACAGTTTATCCATACCCGCGCAGGAGATGATCTTGAAGTGGGCTTGACAATTTTTAACTTGTCGGGCCAATTGGTTCAAAGCATGAACTATTTCGTGGAAGAAAGCCAGTATCAGGTCGCTTTGACCGAATGGGATGGATCGGATGCCAGAGGCACAAAATTGACGAATGGAATATACTTCATGAAGGTTTTAGTTCGTTCTTTGGCGGATGGCTCGAAAAATGAGCAATTTGCCAAGCTAATTATTTTGAATTAACTATCTTTAGCCCTTAGAACTTGATTATGAATAAGTTAAGGAAATATTTTTTATTGTGTCTGATTTCTTTCACCGGCTTTTCAGTCTATTCCCAAAAAGGAGGGCTTCAAGGCACATTAGTTGGACAAGACAGTACCAATAAAATAATTACTACGGCTGTTCCATTTCTAGGCATAACTCCTGATTCACGTGCTGCAGGAATGGGGGATGTGGGTGCCGCAACCTCACCTGATGCAAACTCAGCTTATTGGAATTCCGCTAAACTTGCTTTTATCGATCAAAGCTATGGTGTAGCCGCTTCCTATACGCCATGGCTTGGAAAGATCATTAACGATATGTCCATTTTTTACCTCTCTGGTTTTTATAAAATCAATCGGGAGCAAACAGTAGCTGCATCCATGAAATATTTTGATTTGGGAGAGATTCAGTTTCGTGATATCAATGCGGTTGATCAAGGTCGATTTAATCCAAGAGAATATGCATTTGATGTAACCTATTCAAGGTTGCTAACGGAAACTTTCAGTTTGGGAGGCGCCATTAGATACATTCACTCAAATTTAACAGGTGCTCTTACTACAGGAAATGTTGATGCCCGACCCGGAAATTCCGTGGCTGTTGATTTGGGCGTTTTCTATACCAAACCAATGGTAACAAAAAACTCTAATCTCTCTTTTGGAGCTGCCATCACAAATCTGGGCGCGAAAATTTCATACTCGGATGCAAGCAATAAAGATTTTATTCCCGTCAATCTCAGGATAGGGAGTGCATTCAAAACCGAACTTGATCCTTACAATAGCTTAACATTTGCCTTGGATTTCAATAAATTGATGGTGCCATCACAAAAACCACCTCAGGGTGAAGCTCCTCCATCATTGCTTAGCGGAATATTTAGTTCGTTTTCAGATGCTCCTGGAGGATTCAGCGAAGAGATGCATGAAATAATTCTTTCAACTGGTGTTGAGTACTGGTATAACGACACCTTTTCTGGCAGGCTAGGATATTTCCTTGAGGCTCAGGATAAAGGAAATCGTAAGTATCTTACAGCTGGGGTGGGGATGAGAGTCAATAAATTTGGTTTGGATATCGCCTACCTTGTTCCAACCAACAAAAGAGAAAATGCATTGGCCGAAACTATCCGCTTTACCATTCTTTATGTTTTTAAGGATAAAGAAAAAGTGGATGAATCCGTTACTGACTAAATGCTCGATCGAAAAACCGCGCCTTCTTTCGTAAAGAGCGCTTCATTCCATTTACCACGCCCAACAACAATTCAACTGGCAAGTGACATCCAACTTCACTCCATTGCGGGTGTTCAGCAAGACATAATTAAGATTGAATTTATTTTTAAGGCTGGAAAATGGTTCGAATCGAAAGTAGGTCTTTCTCATTTTACTGCACAAATGATAGAGCGAGGCACAATCGCAAGAACTTCGGCACAAATGGCCGAATTCTTTGATCGCTACGGAGCCCATATTGAAATAAGTCCAGGTCTCGATTTTACTTCAATTGCATTGTACTCACTCTCTAAAAATCTTTATCGTGTTCTTCCGGTATTCATAGAAATGCTAATGACGCCATCATTCCCGGAGAATGAGTTAAAGCATATGAAGGAAGTATTCATCGAAAACCTCAAAGTCAATAACAAGAAAAATGGGTTCCTAGCTTCGAAAGCACTTCGCAAAAATATATTTGGTGCCGGTCATCCTTATGGAAGTTCAATTGAACCAGACGATGCAAACAATATAGTTCGTGTAGATCTTCTTGGGTATTTTGAGGAACATCTTATTCCATCAGAAATATTTGTTGTCTCCAAAGGTGACCTTCTCACCCTTGATTATATCCTTAAGGAGGTGTCAGTTTTTCTAAAGCCAAAAGCCAAAAAGAAGAATTTAAATAGCCAGTCGCTAAATCCGTTCTTCGAAAAAATAACCAAACCCAATAGCGTGCAGTCTTCGGTTCGTCTTGGAAAAAAAACTATTTCAAGAAACCATCAGGACTATCCCGACCTGCTATTTCTCAATCATATAGTTGGTGGCTTTTTTGGCTCCAGGCTAATGAAAAATATTCGTGAAGAAAAAGGCCTTACCTATGGAATACAATCTTCTTTAAATAGTCTCGTGAACGAAAGCTATATGGCAATTGGCGCTGATGTCAATAAAGAAAATGAAGAACTGATTTTTAGGGAAATCAAAAATGAACTCATTGCACTTCAGACTGTAAAAATTGAAGAGAGCGAACTAGAGGCTGCCAAAGGCCACTTTACAGGAAGCATTCAGTCAGAAACAGCAAATCCATTTTCAGTGGCCGAAAAAGTAAAGACGATAAAATTATTTTCTCTCCCTGAAAACTATTATCAGGTGCTTTTGGATAGAGTGGCCTCGGTCACCCCCAATGAGTTACTAATAACAGCGCAATCATATCTCAATGATGATGACTTCTTCAAAGTTGCCGTTGGGTAGTCCCGCGTTCAAATAGCCCACGTCTTTTAAATCCCCCTCACTGTTTTCAAACTTGGTTCATTTACGATTCAATGAGTAAATACTTCGGGCTTTTCAACTATCCCTGACTGAAGAATTGCTAATAATTTGGGTATGTCTTTCGATTAAAGTCTGGGCAATAAAAAAAAGCCCCTAAGATTTCTCAGTAGGGGCTTTTTGATAAAAAAAGGCAACGACTTACTCTCCCACGTTTTACCGCAGTACCATCAGCGCTGGTGGGCTTAACTTCTCTGTTCGGAATGGGAAGAGGTGAT
>JANOQK010000066.1:0-6332 GCA_031414855.1 Bacteroidia bacterium
CCACCACAGCTTTGCCATTTGTAGAAGGGCACCAGGCAAGTTGAGTTCCTTCTAATGTTTTCACCCAGGGCGACATCATATCAATATGGGACACGCCTCTTTCCCATCCGCGCCATTCGCCCCACTTCTCATTTCTTGCAGTAATGCCCCAGCCTGCATATTTTTCAACAGCCCAGTCATGCGCTTCTTGCATTTTAGGTGAGCCTACTAACCGCGGACCAATTCCATCCATTAATTCATGCGCCAGTTTTTCCAACTGTGAATTCTCTGTTGCTTCTTTTACGATAGCCTCCACAACCGGATCTTTTATTTGAGCAAGACTCGAGCTGCTTACAAAAATGAGTACAACGAGAATTAGGTGAGCAATATTTTTCATAAGCATAGGTTAAGTGTTCCAAATTTAGGAAACTTGAGTAGATAAAATTTCTTTTTTCAGATTAGGCAATTAGGACTTACCTACGGTTACGCAGCGCAAATCTTTGATGGAGAAATCTTTTGTTGATTTATTTATCCAGCATAATGAAGTGTCATTTCAATTATAGACCAAAAGTCCTACACCAAAACTCAAAAAGGCCAGCACAAAAATGATACGCATTACGGTGGGGTCGATGTCCATGTAGTTGGTAATAATTTACGTTGGTGGCCATAAATCAAAGCCGAGAGGCATTGTGAGTAGCCGAGTTCTATTTAAATTTGTGCTATATTTCAAATCAACTTCTTTATCCTTATAGATAAATATCCCTAAAAATGGCAGGTTCGGTAAATAAATTCGGTCTTATTGCTCTCGTATTAATAATAGCTGTCGGAGTTACTCTTTTCTTCTTACAGAAAGAGGTGCCTAAGTTATATATCAATGAATTTATGGCCTCTAATTCAGCCTGTTGTCCTGATATTTTTGATAAAGAGTCCGAATCAGATGATTGGATAGAGATTTATAATGCTGGCAGTGTTCCAGAGGATATTGGAGGAATGTATTTTTCACAGAATGAAGAAAAACCCTTAGAATTCCTAGTTCCAAAAACAAATCCCGAATTGACAACTATTCCACCTGGAGGATTTCTTTTACTCCGGGCCAATGGCAATCCGGGCAAAGGGGTATTGTTTCTTGATTTTAAACTTGATCCAGATGGTGAGTTTATTGGGCTCTACGATAAAAATGGACGAACCATTGATAGTTACGAATTTAAGGCACAGAAAGTGAATATATCTTTTGGTCGTGCGTCAGACGGTGACACCTCTTGGAAAGAATTTGATGTTCCCACACCTGGGAAATCAAATAATTAAACAGCTGGCTTTCTTGGTTCTTGTAACACTAATCTCTTCTACAATTTTGTTAAGAGGCCTTTATCCGTTTTCTATTTCTCAGACCACTCGATTTCGAACAGTGATCAGTTTTGTGGACTGAGATTAAATTCAATTCCGAGAGTTGCTGCTTGTTCTTAACAGCATCCCTGAATTTCGTAACAACGATTTCTGCGCATGATCTAGTGGTGCCACCTTCACCAAGTCACCCTTATCTACGCTGATGATCATTTCTTTTCGAGACCTCAATCCATAAGTATTGTTGTCGTCAACAGCCCCCTTCCACTGGAGCACTCGTAACTCCCCTGAAAACCAGTTTGCCTTTACAGGTTTACCTCGGCTTGACCCCAGACTTGTAAGTGTAAATCGAGCAGATCTATTTCCAAAAAGAGCAACCCTTCTCTCATAAAATCCATCCACGCTAAGCAGAAATAATTGGTTATCCAGCACATGCCAAATCGCAGTATAACCTCGCGCGCAGTTGCAAGGGGTGATAAAGGATGGTCGGTTTTTGCCAGACGCTGCCCAGTATTGCTCCAGCGGATATGAATTGAGATCTCTGAATTCTCCATTGAAAATGATGCAATCAGAAAGTTGCGCAGTTACAGGAAAATTCCCATCGTATGACCCGGGAGTGTTATTTTCGGTATCCGTTTGAATTTCCATTATGCCATCGGGCTGCGAGAAAAGTGTTTGTGTGTTATGTCTCATGACACATCTTTTTTGAGTTCGTTGATTTTAAACATTGACCTACACCTATCGACACATAAATTTGGTCATTAAAAAGTTGGAATATAACATCCCACTTTTACCTATAACGACTTGGGGCATGGGGAGAAAGCGTATTCCAGAAGATTTGCCGACTAATGATCGAAAAATGAGTTGAATGAACAATAAGGTTTGAACTCAAAATATTTTTCTCGATCAAAGGACATTACAATCGATGATTTAATGTGTGTTCTTTAGGATTATTTAGACTAATCAGGGTCACTGATGCTACTCTGAGGGGATTGGCAATTCACGCTGGATTGTCTCGCATGATAAAGTAAATGGAACCTGCTGCAACCAATGGCTTCACGATACCTGCTGATATATCCATTCAAAGCGAGACTGTCTCAGAGCTTAAAGAAAATTTTCTTCTTATACAGCCAATAACACATCCCCCACTCCAGGCCAAAAATGCACAGCGAGGTGACAATCAACATGAGTCCCTGTGGAAGATTTACTAAACTCATTAAACCATTGGTAATCGCACTCACATATCCATTAAACCATCTATTCCCGACAATCTCAAAAAACAAATAGATAAAAATGGAATTCATGCCCACAATGGTGAAGAATTCTAAATGCCTTCGATGGTTTTTAATGTCAATCCACCAATAACAAGCGGCAAGGCCTATCAAACACCAGCCACCAGAAGCAATGGTAAATGAACTTGTTGCGATGCGTTTAATAATAGGTGTGATTGTCCAATCCATGGCATAGCCAAGTACCAGACATACAATTCCGGAAAGAATCAGATATTTGATTTTTTGTTTGTCTTCGCTTGCACTCAACAACAGCTTCCCTGCCACTGCTCCCCAAATGGTATGAGCAGCTGTTGGAATACAATTGATGGCCACCCAACCACCATTATTGATTTTATTCATCAACACCAGATCCATAAAGTTTCCAAAATTATGCTGATCGGTGAAAGGTTGATCAAAGCCCGGAATATTAGAAAGCCTGTAAAGCAACTCTGTCAACAGTAAGAGTCCAAAACTAAAAATGATTTGATTCGATGCCGACCATCTAAAAATCAAAAAGGCAACCAGCGTAGTAAATGACAATTGGGTGAGCACATCCCACAGTTCAAAAGAAAGACCTTTTGGTCGTACTGCATAATCCAAAACGCCCCAGAAGAAAAGCAACCCACAGCGCTTAAGCGTTTTTATAAATTGTTGTTTCCAGGGAACACCTAATTCGGTTTGCTTGTGCAATGAGAAGGCCATGGCCGTGCCTGCCATAAACATAAAGCCAGGCTGAATTAAATCCCAAAAGCGCAGGCCATTCCAAGGATGATGGAAGAATTGTATAAAGAAGTTTTGAAGAAAACTATCCTTACTTAATTCAAACAGATGCTCATACAGTCCAGTGCTCTCCAGTGCCAGCAAGACCATGATCAATCCCCTAAGAAAATCGAGCGAAAGAAGTCGGCTATTCTTTTCAATCACCATTCAGGAAATATAAAAAGAATCACTCAAAAATTAACTACAGAGGACACAGAGAAACACAAAGCTAATCCTTAGTGAACTTTGTGTTGTACTTCCTTTGAGCTCTTTGTGGTAAAAAAAGAAAGCCAGACTCTCACCTGGCTTCTTGCTACTTATATCTTGTGTCTTATGTCTTCCTGCTTTCTACTTCTTCCTAATGATAATATCACCATTGTAGTTCTTCATCGTAAACTCAGCTCCTCCGCCATTTATGTCACCCTTCACCCATTCATCGATTACTACTTTATAAGTACCTGACTTAGTGTCCTTTTTTTGTACAGGACCACTCTTAATCATAGACATATCAAAGCCACTGAGTATTTCACCCTGCTCGGTTTTCATCTTAAGAGTGGCCTTCAATGTAGCCGGAAAGGTTAGATCAATGTCGCCATTAAAAGTTGAGTACGACATGGGCGCTCCTTCTGTTACCTTATCGAAGGTCACTTTTATTTCTCCGTTATAAGTAGTTGCCACAACAGAACCGGAAATATTTTCGGCTATGATCTCTCCATTGTAATTGGTAATCTCCAATTCACCTTGAATGTTGTTGATCACAAGATCTCCGTCATTGTAAGTACTTACGTTCAAGTCAAAACCAGAGGGTACTTCAATTTCAAGTTTCATTTTGTTTGACCATGAATCGGAGTTGGCCTTAATGGTGTTGTCATTTTCAGTTACTTCCAAATCCATCGTTCCTCCGGATATCTTTTTCAATCCAGCTGTGCTGCTTTTATCCTTGGACTTCTGTTTGTTATCATCGTCATCATCACGATCTCTATCGTGGTCTCTGTCATGCTCATTGTCATCCGCCACCGAAGAGTACTTCACCAGAACATCTTTGCGGGCAGTCCCTCTCACCGTAATGGATCCATAATTAAGATGAGCTTTGAGCTTACCCCGTTTATTTGGGTCACTCAGTGGCACTGTAAATTCGCCAGAGGTTTGAGCTTGTGCACAAAATGCAGATACCAAAACCAGTATGATTATTAAAAATTGCTTTTTCATTTTCGCTATTATTTTAAGAATTACTTGATATTAACTTGATTCTTGATTCTTGATTTAATTTATTTTTTCCTTTAAGTACACATCGCCATTGAAGGTCTCGAAATCGAGGAACACTCCACCATTTCCGATTTTAAAGCGATTGCCCTTTACTTTGTACTTAGTTCCTTCAGAACGTTGTTCTTTTTCGACCATCACCGGCAATGATTCTAACCGATCCACGTTGGTAAAAAAATCACCATTGAAACTTTCAAAGCTCATATTGGCAGCGAGGCCTTTTTGAAACCAGGCATTGATGTCGCCATTGAGAGAATAAAAGCGACAATCTTTTACCGGATTCGAGAGGTATTCAATATCGACATCTCCATTTACTGTGGTGGCTGTTGCTTCACTTGATATCTTGGACAGTTTAATGCTACCGTTCACGTTTTCCACTTTCAAAGCGCCTTTTGTATTTTCTACGATAACATCACCATCGTTAATAGTACTCAGCATTAGATTAACAGAAACCGGTACTTTGACGAGGAAGTCCAACGTGTAATCGTATGGAGGATTGCAGTCTCTGCCACGACCGTTGTTATTCCATTCGTAGCCCCAGCCGCCACGTGAACCCCAATTGTCATTATTGTGCTTATTGCGTTTGTTCCTGCCAAATTCATTGCAGCCGCCTTCCACAAAAAATAATAATGTATCGGCCTGATCAATGGACCCCAATGTCAATTCTGCTTTGCCTTGCTCTAACCGTTCGTTGGTTTTGGCTCGAATCGTTCGTGTTACCTCCACGATTACCTTATCGCCATCGTAGCCTGTTACTTTTACATCGCCATTGATGTTGGCAATCATCAAGGCATTTTCCGCTCCTTTCTTTTCAAAGGAATACTCCTTGGTGATTTTATCGGTGAAGGTCTGGGCTACGCACATTTGTAGGGCGAAAGCATAAATGATTATTGTTAGTTTCGTTTTCATTTTGTTTCAGTTTTACCTCACCATTGACCCATCTCCTTTAGAAGAGGGGTGTCCGAAGGACGGGGTGAGGTTTAGATCAACACTTTTATACTCTCATTTATTTTGCTTCTCACTTCCATCGGAGTATTCTCATTCTCTAAAAGCTTCTGCAGTTCTTTTACAGACTTCTTCTCCAGGATGGTGGCCATAAATTCGGCCAGCGCCACTTGTACTAAGGGTGAATCTTGTTTACCAATAGACATGACTAATGCTTCACGTACAGAGCTCTCTTTTGCATAAGGCTTAAGCGCTTCCAAAGCTGCCAGTCTCACATTCACATTTTCATCTCTGTTCATCGTTTTGAAAAGCGCATCTGTCACCTTCTGACTTACCTGATTCATTTCGTTCGTCAAACCAACAGCCTTCAAACGATCTGATGCCGATTCTTTTTCAAGTAAAGAGAACACCATCATTTCGCGTAAGTCGCTTACCTGTCGTGTCAGTTCATGCACTTCCGAATTTTGAGAAGGTTTGTTGAAGAGATATCCACCAACAAATCCAGCAATCAAAACGATGGAAGAAAAAGCCAATCGCGGAAGCAATACATTCCAATCCGGCATCGCGAACGAACCTGCCTGCCGGTCAGGCAGGAAACTTCCATTTCGCTGCTTTCTCTTCTCCTTTGCCAGGAAAGAATGAAACTGATCATCTAGCCTCAGAGAAGGAGTAATGAATTTGCCTTCCCACATAACTTCAACGGGTTGATCCAGGTCGTGATGCGCGCCAGCCACGCCGTTCATATTTCGATCAGCCTGTCGGGTAACTCGTTGG
>JANOQK010000067.1:0-15818 GCA_031414855.1 Bacteroidia bacterium
CTCTGGTGGCATTCCTATTCTTCCAGGGTAACCAAGAAATCCAAAACCACGATTGACATAAAGATATTGTTTGCCTTGTTGGTAAAGGCCGGCCCACTGCTTATACACATATTGAGAAGGACTCCATTTGAAACCACCAATCTCTACACCAAACTGAAACCCATGCGTATGACCTGCAAACATCAGGTCTATATCGGGATATGATTTTCTCACTTCTTCATCCCAATGACTTGGATCATGTGATAGCAATAATTTAACAGGGGCTTCCTCCGTTCCAGCATAGGCCTCGTTCAGCTTGCCATATTTAGGAAATCTACCTGTGCCCCAATTTTCAATTCCGATAATGGCGATCTTCTCTCCACCTTGTTCCAACATGCGATGTTCGTTCATCAGAATATCATAGCCCATGTGCTTGTGGGCAGCCAGCAAATCCTGAAAGTTCTTTTTTTTCGCTTCCTGGTTCGGCCAAGCCTTATAGTTTCCATAGTCATGATTTCCAGTTACAGAAAAAACACCTAGAGGAGCTTTTAATTTATTGAAAATCTCAGTGTAGTCTTTAACTTCACTCGATTCGTTGTTGACTAGGTCTCCAGTAAAGAAAAGAACATCAGGTTTTTCCTTCATCATCATTTCAACACCACCTTTCACAGCAGTTTTGTTGAAAAAACTTCCCGAATGTATATCCGATACTTGTCCGATTCTTAATCCATCAAATGATTTTGGAAGATTGGGTAGCTTAACTGTAACTCTTTTTACTCGATAATCATGTGCTCCTGAAATTACCCCAAAGGCCATTGTTCCCAGTGGAATAGCCGCAGCAACCATTGCAGCCTGAGAGATAAATTCAGAACGCGTGATTACTTCACCTGCTGATTTACTATCAGGACTCTTCTGAAAAAACTGAACCACCCAACGCACTCCACGCTGAAGATCATCCACAAAAAGAAAAAGTATTCCGAAGAATTTTGAAAAGTAAATAGCCGTTAAGCTTGTAAGCACCAGCGTTCTGAAATTTGCGCTATACTTATAAGGGTCATCAAATGCCCACCACAATAGAGCAGCAAAACTCAGTACTGTTGGCACCCAAAATCCATAACGTGCGATGTTTTTCCACAAGGGCGACCAATTTTTACTAGCCGCAAGTATGCCCTGGAAGAAATAATAATCCAGAAGCAAAAAGAAGATTCCGAAAAAAAGCAACGTCATAATTCTGGCACGCATATGAAAAGGTCGTCTATTTTAATGATAGACGACCTTATGCAATTTTTAGTTCAATACTACCGCACCTTCTGTCGATACTTCTGAGATTACGGAAGGCTTGAAGATACGTTCTTTCAACTTCGTCCTTACCAAATAAAGAACAGGCACTAGGAAAAGTGTCAAGAAGGTACCGAAAATCAATCCAAAGATCATCGTCCACGAAAGTGGGCCCCAGAAGGCAACGTTATCACCGCCAAAGAAAATATGTGGATTAAATTCTGTGAACAACGTAACGAAATCAATATTAAAACCAACAGCTAGAGGAATCAATCCCAACGTAGCCGCCATAGCTGTCAACAACACGGGTGTCATACGTGTTTTCGAAGCCTCAATAATAGCTGGTTTCAAATCCATTCCTTGAGAGATCAACAGATCGGTGAATTCCACCAACAGAATACCATTACGAACTACAATACCAGCGAGTGCCATCACACCAACACCTGACATAACGATTGAAATTTCCATTTTGAATAACGAGAATCCAATTAGAACTCCAATTATACTCAGAATAATTTCAGATAAAATGATCAAAGGTTTGCTGGTCGAGTTGAATTGGATCACCAGGATCATAAAGATTAGACCAAGGGCAATTAAACCGGCTGCACCAAGAAATGCCATTGTCTCTTCTTGTTGCTCTTGTTCACCCGTCATATCAATCTCGACACCTACAGGTACCGCAAACGAACTTAACTTATCTTTAATAGCAGCCACAACTTCATTAGGATTGAAATCACCTGTCACGTTAGAGGATAGTGTGATCACCCTTTTCTGGTCAATTCTGCGAATGCCAGCATAACTATTCGAGTATTCAATCTTTGCAACAGAGGAAAGTGGCACTTGACGCACTGCCCCACCCATGGTCATATCACGAAAGGTAATCGGTAAGTTCATTAAGGTGTTGATGTCATTGCGTTGCGACTCTTTAACCCGAAGCTGGATAGGATAATCATCGTTCTCATCGCGGAACTTCGAAATTTCCGTTCCATAAATAGCACCTCGCAAAATTCCACCAATTTGCGCAGTAGAAATTCCTTCACGGTTTGCTTTTTCACGATCGATATTAATTACAATTTCCGGCTTACTGCTTTCAAAGTCTGATTTCAACTCTTCCACACCAGGAACCTGGAGTGAATCCAGATAGCGCTTTGCACTATTTGCAGTGGCCACCAGAATTTCAAAATCATCAGCTGAAATTTCTATACTAATTGGCTTACCTGTCGGAGGGCCACCTTGTTCCTGGTTCACAGAAATCTCAGCACCTTTTACACCTTTTACGGCAGCCCGAATCTTATCTAAATACACTTTCGTGGATTGCCCATCGCGTTTTGCAAAATCTACAAATGCAACAGTAACTTTTCCCAAGTGTGGTTGGGCATTGCTACCTCCAAACGGATCTTCTGATGCACCTATGGCCACGTTTGAAATAATCGATTCAACAATTGGGTTGTTTTTCCCAACCACTTCCATTACTTGTTTCTCCACAACTTGTGTAACTGAATCAGTCATGCGCTGATCAGTTCCAATTGGCAAACGAATAAATGTGAAAGCAAAGTTAGGATCGCCTTGCGGGAAGAACACAACCGGAGGTTTTCGGATTCCTGTAAAGACAATTGAAAATATAAACAATGCAATTACACCAGCAATCACACCAAAAGGTCTCCAGCCTTCCAGGCACCATGAAATCATTTTTTTATAACCTTCTTGCACACGCGGCCACCCTTTCGTTTGAAAATTGGAAATGACTTCTTCCAACACAAAGCGATGCAATGAATAAATGCCTAATAGAAAGAGGGTAAAATTGCCCAATCCAAATGAACCAGTGACATACCAAACCAACGCAATACCAATAAAAATAACTGCTGTGATTTTATACCCTCTTGTAAACTTAGAACGATCATGATCGTGATCATGCACTTTCATGAAATCAGCTGCGAATACTGGGTTCATTATGTAGGCAACAACCAAGGAAGCCAACAGAGCGATGATCAGTGTTACCGGAAGGAAAAACATGAACTCTCCAATAGTGCCAGGCCAAAAAGCCAACGGAACAAAAGGTGCAAGCACCACTAACGTTCCGGATAATACCGGCATGAACACTTCTCCCGCTGCAATCTTTGCTGCTTTGCGAATGGGCACTTTACCATTGTCAAATACCCGGTGCGTGTTTTCAATTACTACGATGGCATCATCTACTACAATACCTAAAGCGAGTAAGAAAGAGAACAATGTCATCAGGTTTAGTGAAAACCCAATGGATGGAAATATCAAGAATGCAATGAAGCTTGAGATAGGCACTGACAAGCCAACAAAAATTGCATTGGTGGCACCCATAAAAAACATCAGGATGATTGTTACCAACACAAATCCGATGATGATGGTGTTAATTAGATCATGCAAAGTTGTACGTGTGTTGTCAGATTGATCCGCAGTAATCGTAACCTTTACTCCTGGAGGAAGCACATTTTCCTCGAAGTCAGCCACAATTTCATTTATTTGATCAGAGGCATTGATGAGGTTTTCACCACCGCGCTTTACGACATTTAACGTAATTACATTCTTCTCATCTAACCGAGCGTAGCTCTCTTGCTCCTTATGTGAATCCACCACTTCAGCAATATCCTTCAAATAGATTTTTCCTCCTTTGATAGAACCAATCACTGTGTTTCCTATTTGTTCTGCAGAAATATATTCTCCATTCACACTTAGTGAACGTTTCATACCATCCACCGAAATCTGTCCTCCCGAAACAATCCTGTTTTCATAGCCAATAGCTCCTGCGATATCGTCCATACTTACACCTGCCAGGGAAGCTTTGAACATATCCATGTTGATCTGTATTTCGCGATCAAGCGCACCTACAATATCTACCCTGCGTATTTCTGAGAGCGACTCTATTTTTTCCTGCATCTGCTCGGCATACTTCTTCAACGTTTGAAGATCATAATCACCCGAAAGGTTTACGTTCATAATAGGCACAGCCGAAATATCAATTTCAATTACTTGCGGATCGTCAAGCAAGTTGGTAGGTAATTCATTCTTGGCTCGATCCACTGCTTCCTTCACTTCACGCTTGGCTTCCTTCACCTCTACATCCGTTTGGAATTCAATGATGACATTTGAAAAATCCTGAACAGAATTGCTGCTGACTTTTTTTACACCAGCAATTGATTTCATCTGCTTTTCAATTGGCTTAGTCACCAAATTCTCCACATCGGTTGGCGAAGCGCCTGGATAAATGGTAGCCACATAAATCTGCGGAAATACTACTTCCGGAAAATTCTCCTTTGGCAGATTATTGTATGTCCAAATACCAGCAATACAAATGATAGCCGTAGCTACATAAATCGCTACTTTATTATCAATAGACCAGCTGGTGGGTTTAAATTCTTTTTCTAAGTCTTTCATATCAGTTTATCAGTTAATCGTTAAAAGTTAATTGTTAAAAGCTAATGTTAGAGGGAGCTACCGATTAACTATTAACGCTTCTCTATTACCGGCATTTAGATTTTTACAAACTCTCCATCATTCAAACCCTGATAACCAACCGTGATAACTTTATCGCCCTTGTTAACGCCCGATTTTATTTCTGCAAGGTTGCTATAAACACCTGACACTTCTACCACTTTTCTGCGTGCCACTGTTTGTTTTCCGTTAGTCTCAACAATGTATATTACCTTTTCTCCATTAATATCTTGAACCACGTTTATAGGTACACACAACGCAGCAGGCTCTGAATGAAAAATCACACGGATAACAGCAGTCATGTTAGGGCGCAAATCGGCTGACGTTGGAAGTTTCACCTCGACAGGAAACGTGCGGGAGAGTTGGTCAATATTCCTTCCGACAAATGAAACGGACGATTCAAATTTCTTACCTGTATCAGAAATTTCGATGTACACTTTATCGCCTTTTTTGATCGAAGTAATAAACGCTTCTGAAACACCCGCTACTACTTTAAGTTTGTCAGTATTGATCACCCTAAAAGCAGGAGCTCCTGGCGCTGCATTTTCACCTACTTTAACATTCACAGCATCAACAGTACCATTAATAAGCGATTTGATACGTGTCATATCCAATTGCTCATTCATGGTTTCCAATCTCTTCTCCAAACTCTCTTTATTATTCTTAGCTTGAAGAAATTGTACTTCAGTTCCGATCTTCTGGTCCCATAAGTTCTTTTGACGATTGTAAACTGTATTCGCCAACTCAAGACTAGCTTTCAACTCATCGATTGAACGCAACATCAAAGTATTGTCGATTTGCGCCAATGTCTGTCCTTTCGAAACAACGTCTCCTTCTCTTACAAACACTTGCGTGATTACGCCCATTGATTTGGCGCTCACCATAATGTTATCTTCAGAATCAATCTTTCCTTGTGTCTGGATATAATGGTCAAATTTGCGAGGAGTCACTTCCTGAACACCAACTTCTTTTGATTTTATATTTTTGGTATTAGGATTTTCTATTGCTATCTCTTTTTCGAGGTTGGCAATTTTCTTAGCCAAAGCAGCTTGCTCACCTTTCAGTGTTTCAAGCTGAGTGCTTTTATCAACAGATGTATTGCTGCATCCCGTCAAAAAGACGGTGACAATAGTGGCCGCTAACAGGGTTAGATATAATCTTGATTTCATATTGGTGTTAATTGAGGTTCGTTATTTTGAATTGTTTGAATCACTAATTGTTGGTAAAAGTTTTCCATATGCCTTGTCCAAATCGACCTTGGCAACCATGGCATCGAACATGGCGGAGTAATAATTAGTTTGGGCAGTGCGCAAGCCATTTTCAGCGTCAACCACTTCTAAGTTAGAGCCTACACCCTGTTCGTATTTGATTTTTGTAATACGGGCAATGTTGCTTGCCAGTTCCTGATTTTCTTTCTGAGCTGTTAACGATTTCAAAGCATTTTCAAACATGATCGATGACTGAGCAATATCCAGATCAATTGCATTTTTCATCGACTTGAAACCATTGTCAATTTTCTGAAGGGTCAACTTCTCTTGCTGAATTTTATAATGGCGTTGTAAGCCCGAGAAGATCGGAATGTTCATACTCACACCAAACTGCGAAAAGTTATACCATTTGTCAGGCCCAATGATTCCGTCATCATTGACTGCGGAGTTGGTTTTAAATAAACCGCTCACATTATCCGACTGAGTGAAGTATCCAAGATTTGCAAAAGCACCAATGGATGGAACCGCTCCGGCATATTGATTTTTGATATTTAATTCCTGAAGCCTTCTATTTACCTCAAGTACTTTGAAGTCGGGCCTGTCTTTATAATCCCAACCTTCCTTTTTATAACTATCGAGATTGATGTCTACAACAACTTCTTGAATATTGCCAACCACATCAAAGGTCTGAGTGGACGGATAATTCATTTGAAATTTCAAAAGTTCAAGACCGAGTTGATTCAAGTTTAAAAACTTGTCACGCTCTGCAAGTAAGTTATTATACGCCACCCGAATTCTATCAACATCAATACTTTCTGCAAAACCATTTTGATTAAGAGCTTTGGTGTTGCGAAGCAAGGTGTCCAGGCGGGCAATGTTGTTTGTAAATAATTCCGTGCGCTCTTTATTAATTAACACTCCATAGTACGCCTTCGTTACTTGTTGAATGATCTGTTCTTTCGTTTGGTCAGATGTTTTAGCAGCCAACTCCTTGTAGGTACTGGCAGCTTGCAGGCCCACGAGATAAGAACCATTAAAAATCAACTGATTAATCGATAATCCAGCGTTGCCACTGCTTTTGCGTTGAAAAAAGTTTTGCGCGGCTAAGAGATCACCGTTTTGCGCTCCGGGAATACCCGCAGGGAAGAAGCTAAAGCCACCACTCGGGCTATCGGAATAGACACCAAAAAAACGCTGAAGTTTTTGGTTGTGTGCCAGCGATACACTACCTGAAATCTGCGGCAAGCCAAGACCAACGGTCTCCTTCACACGCGCTGCGGCTATGTATTCATCTATCGTAGCATTCTGTGCATTGATAGAATTTTTCAATGCATATTCAATGCACTGTTCTAACGTAAACGACTGTGACGTCTCCTGGGCAAATACCCCAATAGACAGTAACAGTATAAATAAAAGTGGTAAAATACGTTTCATAGTTATTTGGGGATTGTTTCTAGGTTATGATTCTCTTTATATTTCTGGTAAAGTTTTCTTCCTTTCTCTGTGCAGATGCCGTAAACGAAGTGATCAAATATTTCAGAATGCACTTCTATTAAATTGAATTTGTCTTTCGGAAAAATCCGTTCGTCAAATACAGATTCTAATAATATCATTCTTGTGACTGCGATAATTTCAGTGTTAATCTCAGCACGGAAATGACCGTCTTCAATTCCCTGTTTCAGATTTCTCACCACCGATTCGTAGATGTGCTTGTGCTTGTGTTCCATCCAAACGCCCCAGGCTTTGGGATGATACTTCTGCAAGTCAAATAACAACGAGGGATTCATGTCCTCCATGTTTTGCTTTACGCAAACTGAAATCTTAGCGAGTTCATCAATTGCGTTTTCTGCCTCTTCACGGATCCCATTCATTTGACAGGTTGAACGATCCAAATGAGTTTGACACACCTGAGTGACGATTTCTTCTTTGTCGGTGAAGTGCTGATATAGCGTTTTCTTGGAAACCGAAAGGTGCCGGGCGATGTCATCCATGGAAATGCTCCTCACTCCATACTTCATAAAAAGCTCCTCCGAGCCTTTCAAAATCTTGTCTTTTATATCTTGTTCTTCCATCATAAAGGGCGCAAAACTATGGAAACTTTATACATTTCAAAAGTTTCCACAGTTTCCTCCAACGCCTCTTTCTGGTATTTGTTCGATGTTTTCGAAAAAAAGTTTATTATCTTTTTGTGAAATGCCCTTTCAAACGTTTGAAGTGCCTGAATCTTTGGTTGGGGTGCTTTCTTCGCGATAGCACCATTTTTCTTTCATCTTCTGCTTAAATCGCTCGCGATCTTCCGGAGACATCGTATTCATCCTTTCCTTCCAATAAGGTCTCCACGGGCCGCCTTTATGATGACCTCCATGACAACCTTTTCCAAAACCACTAAAGAATATTTTACTCAATACAAGCAGACCCACTGTTTGCCAAAAGGTTATCACAGGTCCGGCAAACAATGCCGGCACAAGCCAGTTCCATAAATACATGGTACCGATAGCAAACCCAAAAGCTATGGCAATACCTATCACCACCATCATCAAAATTTTTCCCACCCAAATTCCCCTTTTCATAATTCAATAATTTAATGTTTCTAATTTTTTATAAATGCTTTTACTAATTTCAACAGTTGGCTAGTTCCAATGCCCAAGCCCTAATGCCTAAGTTCCAAGTGTATCATCATAAAAGCTCTGTAATCTCTTTCGCAATGCCAGAATTGCATACCGCTTTCGTGAAAGCAAAGTATTAATAGACACTCCAGTTTCTTCTGCGATTTCACGAAACCCCTTCTCTTCAATTTCGTTCAGGATAAAGATCTCGCGCTGATCGGCAGGTAATTCAGCGAGCGCATCGGTAATCTCATCCCAAATAGCTTCGCGTAACAAAGTGGATTCAGGCGAATTATCCAGATCAGGCAATATCTCCTGCAAAGTCAAAGGAGCATCATCATCCTTACCGGCCAGTAATTCAAAGTCAGTTCGTTTAGGCCGTGCAGCATCTCTTCTATAGCGATCGATAATTTTGTTACGCGCAACGCTATACAACCACGAAGTAACCCGGTCCAGGGATTCAATTGTTTCAAAGCCAGCGACAAACTGGTAAAACACATCCTGCAGAATGTCTTCCGCCTCCTCCACGTTATTCACACGGTTGCGTATGAACCCCAGGAGTTTGTCCTTCTCTCTCAGAAACGTTGTCTGCTTTAATTCTTGCATGGCCAAATCCATTGCCTTCCCAGTTTTGATGGGATAGACGGCATGGGCTATTGTTTTATTTTAACTCAAATTAGAATATTATTAAGCCCGAAGACAAAGTAGCTCTTCACATTTTCATTTCTTTGTAGATTCCTACATTGTAAATCCAAATATGCAAGGTCAATTCTTTGATTTTCAACATTCAAAGCTGTATTACACTAAAGTTGGAACTGGTAAGAAAAACCTTCTCTTGTTTCACGGGTTTGGGCAAGATCATCAGGCATTTAATAAAATTGAAGAACACCTTCATACAAGGTACACCATATACTCATTTGATATTTTCTTCCATGGCATAAGTCAATGGAACAAAGGAGAACAACCATTGGAAAAACTTTTCTGGCAAAAGTTGATTCAGGAATTTCTAAGCGAGCACAAAATTGAAACCTTAAGCCTGCTTGGCTTTAGCATGGGTGGAAAATTTGCCCTTGCAACACTGGAAGCATTTCCTAAAAGAATTGAGTGCATTTTCTTGCTTGCACCAGATGGTATCAAAACTAATTTATGGTATAGCCTGGCCACCTATCCCACCGCTTTTCGAAGCCTTTTCAAAAGCATGATCAGTCATCCACAACGATTCAAGGCCATTGAAAACTTTGCCGTTAAAGTAGGACTACTTGATAAGGGAATAGTAAGGTTCATTGAATCACAAATGGATACTCAAGAAAAACGAAGTCGCGTTTACCATGCTTGGGTAGTATTTCGTCATTTCAAGTTTGATATGGTAACGATCGCCAACATCATCAACTCAAATAAAATTGGCACGATGGTCATTGTCGGTAGGTATGATAAAATTATTACCATTAGGAACATGGATCATTTGGTTAAAAAATTGAAGGATTACAGACTTGAAATTTTAGAAACAGGGCATAACGGAGTCATTCAGGAATCCATTAAAATTTTAGGGAAATTCTCAAGTTAAATCCCAGAAAATAGATCGATACTCCCTACTTTTGCCACTCGATCACAACACGCTAACACCACAATGATTCTATTCTTTCGCACTGAATCCAGCCTCATTTACGGGGTTGGGACTGCTCACACTTTTTCTACTGAGGACATTCAAAAACTGATCTGGCTTTTTAGCGGAGCAAAGCCCCTGACTGAAAAGACACGCTCTGGTTTTTTTATTGGCCCACGAAAGGAGATGGTCACACCCTGGAGCACAAATGCAGTTGAGATAACACAAACGATGGGCATCAAAGGCATTGAACGTATAGAGGAGTTTCAGGAAGTTAACGATGCTTCTGCACTGCATGATCCCATGCTGCAAGTTTTATACAAAGAACTAAGTCAGGATATTTTCACCATTCACCATACACCTGAACCGATTATTGAAATTAGTGACATCAGACGTTATAGCGAGACTGAAGGTCTTGCACTTAGTCCGGAAGAAATTGAATATCTCCAAGAGGTAAGTAAAAAACTAGGACGCAAACTTACCGATAGCGAAGTGTTTGGATTCTCGCAAGTAAATTCTGAACACTGCCGTCATAAAATTTTTAATGGAACTTTTATTATTGATGGCGTTGAAAAAGAGTCAACACTTTTTCAATTAATTAAGAAAACATCGAAAGAAAATCCAAACTACCTCGTCTCTGCATATAAAGACAATGTTGCGTTTATAAAAGGACCACGAGTAGAACAGTTTGCACCAGCCCGGCAAGACATTCCTGATTTTTTTAAGATAGAAGACTTTGATTCCGTCATTTCATTAAAAGCTGAAACACATAATTTCCCCACGACAGTTGAACCATTCAATGGAGCGGCAACTGGCTCAGGTGGAGAAATCCGTGACCGACTGGCGGGTGGTAAGGGATCATTGCCCTTGGCAGGAACCGCTGTCTATATGACTTCTTATCCACGACTGGAGGGAGGAAGACCTTGGGAGAAAAAATTTGAAGCGCGAAAATGGTTGTACCAAACACCTGCTGAGATTCTAATCAAGGCATCCGATGGCGCAAGCGATTTTGG
This sequence comes from Bacteroidia bacterium, assembly GCA_031414855.1. GTDB lineage: Bacteria > Bacteroidota > Bacteroidia > Cytophagales > Cyclobacteriaceae > ELB16-189. The sequence continues at coordinate 11,153 of JANOQK010000067.1, forward strand.
AAATAAATTTGGTCAGCCATTGATTTGCGGAAGCGTGCTCACCTTTGAATACTTGGGTGAGAAAAAATATGGGTTCGACAAAGTGATTATGCAGGCTGGTGGCATTGGTTATGGAAAAGAAAAAGACAGTCAAAAAGAAAAGCTTCAATCTGGTGATCAGATTGTAATACTCGGTGGCGACAACTATCGCATTGGAATGGGTGGTGCTGCAGTTTCATCCGTTATTACAGGTGAGTTCGGCAATGCTATTGAGCTCAATGCTATTCAACGATCCAATCCGGAAATGCAAAAGCGTGTGATGAATGCCATTCGTGGCATGGTGGAATCATCAGATAATTCAATTGTATCTATTCACGATCACGGAGCAGGTGGCCATTTAAATTGCTTATCCGAAATACTGGAAGATATTGGGGGAAGAATTGAAGTTGGTAAGTTGCCTTTGGGTGATCCAACGCTCTCGGCAAAAGAAATAATCAGCAATGAATCACAAGAGAGAATGGGTTTGGCGATCCACAAAAAAGATGTAGACACCTTGACTCGTCTGGCCGAACGTGAACGTGCGCCAATTTATGTTGTAGGCGAAGCTACAGGAGACCATAAACTCACTTTCGCAGGAAAGGGAATGAACCCAGTTGAATTAGAACTCAAACATTTATTCGGATCATCCCCTAAAACAATTCTTAAGGATACCACTAAAACTAGTTCAGCTTCCGCCTTATCTTACAATCAGGAGAAATTTGTAGAATATCTGGAACAAGTTCTGCAATTGGAGGCAGTTGCTTGCAAAGATTGGCTCACGAATAAAGTAGACAGATCAGTTACTGGTAAAGTAGCCACACAACAAACATGCGGGCCTATTCAACTTCCTTTGAATAACGTTTCTGTGATGGCGTTGGATTTTTTAAGTAACAAAGGAATTGCTACGGCTATTGGTCATGCACCAGGTGCAGCATTAGTAGATCCTGCTGCAGGAAGTAAGTTAGCCATTGCCGAAGCACTCACCAATTTAGTCTGGGCTCCTCTCACACATGGATTGAAAGGCGTTTCGCTAAGCGCGAACTGGATGTGGCCGGCAAAGAATGAAGGTGAAAACGCAAGATTATATAAAGCAGTTGAGGCTATAAGCGAATTTGCTTGTAAACTAGGAATCAACATCCCTACAGGAAAAGATTCACTTTCGATGACGCAAAAATATCCGAAAGGAGAAATTGTGTATTCTCCAGGCACCGTTATCATATCTGCTGTCGGTGAAGTGGATGATCTCAGAAAAACTGTTTCCCCTGCTCTTGAACCTATTGAAGGGTCTCAACTTATTTACATCGATTTTTCAAAGGATGAATTTAAATTGGGAGGAAGCAGTTTCGCTCAAATTATTAATCAGATTGGAACAGAAGCACCTACTGTAAAAGATGATGCTTACTTCACGAAAGCATTTGAAACAACTCAACAGTTAATCAAACAGGATCTTATCCTGGCTGGACATGATATTTCTTCAGGTGGGATGATTACAACTCTGCTTGAAATGTGTTTCCCAGTTCCAAGCATTGGATTGAACATCAGTGTCTCCGAGTTAGGAACAGATTTGATAACAGTTCTCTTTAATGAAAACCCTGGGGTTATTATTCAAGTAAAGGAAATCAAGGACGTTGCTGACCTACTGAATAAAAATGGAATAGGATTTATTTCTCTTGGACAAGTCACAAACGAAAGAGTACTCAAGCTAGAATCTGGCAGCTCAAAGCTAGAAGCTCTGAGTATAGATTCTCTCAGAGAAAAATGGTTCCATACTTCTTATCTCCTCGATAAAATCCAACGCCCAAAAGGACACGCTGAAAAAAGAAGAGAAAATTATTCTAAACATATTTTAGAATATAAATTCCAATCTCGTTTTGACGGAAATTTTTCAACCTATGGAATTGATCAAAAGAGAAGAACACCTTCAGGATTGAAAGCTGCCATCATACGCGAAAAGGGTGTGAATGGTGATCGCGAAATGGCTTATGCTCTTTATCTTTCTGGGTTTGATGTGAAAGATGTTCACATGACTGATCTAGTTTCAGGACGAGAAGATTTATCAGGCGTAAACATGATTGTGTTTGTTGGAGGTTTTTCTAATTCAGATGTGCTTGGCTCTGCGAAGGGTTGGGCAGGAGCATTCTTATACAATCCCAAGGCAAAAGCAGCTCTCGATAATTTTTATGCAAGACCTGATACGCTAAGTCTTGGTGTTTGTAATGGTTGTCAATTAATGATGGAATTAGGGTTGGTTTATCGCGAATGGGCAGATCATCCAAAAATGCATCACAATGGTTCAGGAAAATTTGAATCGACCTTCCTTACCATTACAGTACCAAAAAATAACTCAGTTATGTTAGGCAGTTATGAGGGGTCACGATTGGGCGTTTGGCTAGCACACGGTGAAGGAAAATTTAAGCTTCCCTCCGATTCATCAAAATACAAAGTGGCTGCAACCTATACTTATTCCGAATATCCGGGCAATCCAAATGATTCAGATTTTTCAGTTGCAGCTCTATTCTCGAAAGATGGTAGGCACCTCGCGATCATGCCCCATATTGAAAGGTCATTATTTGCATGGAACTGGCCTTACTATCCTAAGGAAAGAAAAGGTGATCATGTTTCTCCATGGATAGAAGCATTCGTAAACGCTCGGGAATGGGTAAAAATGAATACTCAATCTTAGCTCTCCAATATTTTTGAAACTCAGTCGGTAACATTCATTGCATATGATCTGTTATTATTTTAATTTCAAATCCATATCAACTATCAGAACCTTATGAGGATCTTTTACTTACTGGTTATTGTTATACTTCTATCCTCCTGCTTGGGGTACAAAGAATTGCCTGTTGAATACGATTACAGCTATCGTGGCAACTTCAAAAAATACCGCACATTTGACATCATGAAGCCGGTGGGTGTTAATGATTCTTCCATGACAAACGAAGTGGTAGAAAAATCAATCTTGTCCAGGATGAAATTTTTAGGTTATAAGCAAAGTGAAAGCAGACCACACCTGATCATTGGCTTTAAGATGTTTGATGATAGCCTAAAATTCAACGGATACATCCAACCTGATATAGAAGAATGGGTGAAAGGCGGCAGGGAAGAAAATCTGCAGTATTCCCGACAGAAATACGAAATGAAAAGTGGTACACTGCTGATTCAATTCTTTGACAGGCGTCAAAACAGATCGGTTTGGCAAGGATATGCAACAACACTTTACGGAAGCATAGATTTCAATAATCAGCGCCACCTCAGGAATGCAGTTATTTCTATTTTGGACAAGTACCGGTTCTGGGCAGAGGGTTTCGTAGATGGCAACGTTGAGTTTCAAGAAAAAGAACTCGAATAAGCTGAAAGCCTCCGAATTCAATCATTTTTATCTAAAATCATTTGAAAAGCCGGTTTAGGTTTTTCGAAATTAATTCTACCTTTGCACACCCAAAATTAACCGAATTTAGAGGTTTGGGTAAATTGCCCGATGGTGTAATTGGCAACACGCCTGATTTTGATTCAGGAAAGTCCAGGTTCGAGCCCTGGTCGGGCAACAGTATCCCGGTTTTAACACAGACCGGGATTAGTTTTTTAAGAAAGTCAAAAACCAATGGCAGTAAAAATCTTTTCAGGACGGGCCACCACTTACCTGGCGGAAAGAATAGCGAACGACTATGGAGAGCCACTTGGCACAGTCAATTACCAGCAGTTTAGTGATGGCGAGATGTCCCCTTTCTTGGGAGAATCAGTTCGTGGGCATGATGTTTTTTTAGTGCAGTCCACTTTTGCTCCTGCCGATAATTTCATGGAATTACTGTTGATGATCGATGCCGCCCGCAGAGCGAGCGCTCAAAACGTTAACGTGATCATCCCTTATTTTGGATACGCCCGTCAGGATAGAAAAGATAAGCCTCGTGTAGCCATAGCTGCAAAACTGATTGCCAATCTATTATCTGCTGCTGGTGCAGATCGTATCATGACATGCGATTTACATGCTGACCAGATTCAAGGTTTTTTCGATATACCCGTTGATCACTTGGATGGAAATTACATTTTCGTTCCTTACCTCAAATCGTTAGGGCTTAAAAACATCATGTTTGCCTCTCCCGATGTGGGTGGAATAAAACGCGCCAGAAGCTTCGCTAAATTCTTTCAAGCTGACCTTGCAGTTTGCGATAAATACAGAAAAGAGGCTAATAAGGTTGAGTCTATGCGCCTTATTGGCGAAGTTGAAGGAAAAGATGTTATCCTGATTGATGACCTTGTTGATACTGGTGGTACCATTTGTAAAGCGGCTACCTTATTGAAAGAAAAGGGAGCCAACTCGGTCCGTGCCATTTGTACGCATGCAGTGCTTTCCAATAATGCTTACGAAAACATAGAAAAATCTGACTTAGTTGAGATGGTTGTTTCTGACACGATTCCTCTTAGACAAAATTCAGAAAAGATAAGAGTACTTACTGTATCGACCCTCTTTGCCAAAGCGATTCGAAAAATTCATGATCACGAATCGATCAGTTCATTATTTATTAAACTTTAATCAATTAAACTAAAACCAATAAACAATTATGAAGACCATTGAGATTATAGGGTATAAACGAGCAAATCTCGGAAAGTCTGATGCAGCGTTAATCCGCGAAGAAGGCAATGTGCC
>JANOQK010000068.1:0-30585 GCA_031414855.1 Bacteroidia bacterium
ATTACAATACTAACAGCCATAAAGAGTAGCTGTCGGCCAGAGTTCAAAGTTAAGTCCCAAATAGTTTGTTTGACTGTTTCGTCATATACGGCAGCGTAGATATTTATCCAACCCAGCGTTACAAGCGCGAGGTAAAGCATCATGGTTACCCAATCCAACTTACCCGATATTTTTTCGTCCCTTTCCAACTGCGGTTATAAAAACTTTCCGTTTAGCACGTACTGTTCAATATGAGGTCTCTTGGTCTGACCCAACAAATATTTTTCAATCATGAGACTGGCAATTGAAGCTGCTGAGCGGGCACCTTGTCCTGCATCTTCTACATATACTGAAATGGCAATTTTGGGATTATCTCGCGGTGCAAATGCAATGAACACCGAGTGAGCTGGCAATGGATCGTTTTGCACCGTTCCTGTTTTACCGCATACCACGATATCCGCTAACTTGGCGCGATATTGGGCAGTGCCAGACTCTACCACTTGCTGCATGGCATCCACTGCAATTATAAAATTAGCCGAGTCTATGGTAGTATAGTGTCGTTTAAGGTATTGAGGTAAAGGCTTGTCGTCTTTGCCTATTGCTTTTACAAGATGAGGAATATAATAATAGCCACGGTTAGCTACGGTGGCAGCGAAGTTCGCCATTTGAATAGGCACTACCAGGTTTTCACCTTCACCAATGGCGATAGAATAGATATTAGAAAATTTCCACGGCCGATTGTCATATGCACGATCATAGTAAGCAGGCGTTGGAATTAGTCCACCTTTCTCATTAGGGAGATCAATGCCGAGCCTGCTTCCAAATCCAAAACTGTTGATGTGTCTGTTCCATTCTGCGAGACCAATACGTGTATCTTCATAAGGTGAATTGGAAACACCTTTGTTAAGCATCTTGCGAAGTACTCCCAGGAAATAAGGATTGCAGGAGTTTGCAATGGCACCCCGTAAATCCTGATTATCATGACCAGTATGACAACCTATTAATGTCTTATCACAACGAATTCTGGTCTCAGGCGTGATCACACCTTCTTGAAGAGCCGTCATCGCCTGCGCGATTTTAAAAATGGAGCCTGGCCGATACTGCGCCATCAGTGGTCGGTTGAACAAAGGCTTAAGTGTATCGTTGCTGATCAATTTAAAATTTGATCCATACAATCTTCCGGTGAGTAAGTTAGGGTCATAAGATGGACCTGAGACGAGCGTCAATATTTCGCCTGTGGATGGTTCTATGGCAACTATACTTCCTGATTTTCCTTTAAGCAATAGCTCTGCATACTGTTGCAAATCAAGATCAATTCCTGTAACTAAGTTTTGGCCTGGGACCGAAAGGGTATCGTACTTGCCATTGCCAAAGGATCCTTTCTCAATACCCTTTACATTTCTCAATTTCCTCTTAACGCCACTCTTACCTCGCAATTGTTCTTCGTAAAATAACTCAATACCACTTTGACCGATGTAATCGCCCTGCTTATAAATCTGCGATTCATCACTTGCCAATTTGGTTTTGCTGATTTCACTTACGTAGCCGAGTGCGTTGGCAAGCCCCGAAGAGGAGTAAGCGCGCGTTGTTCTGGCTTGAATGTAAAAGCCTGAGAACTCATCCAGATGATCCTGGATTTTGGCAAAATCATAATTAGAAAGTTTGTCTATTAAAAGGGTTGGTTTATAAGGAGAGTATTCTTTTTTTGCTCTCAGTTCTTTGAATTTTGCACGCAACTCTTCTTTTGATAAATCGAAAACCTCGCAAAATTTTGCAGAGTCGAGTCCTTTTGCCTCTTTGGAAATAATCTGCAGATCATATTCCGGTGTGTTATATACAATTAGTTTTCCGTGACGATCGTAAATCAAACCCCGGAAAGGATATTCAACCTGCCTTAGAATAGAATTACTGTTGGCCAGATCTTCATAGCGGCTATCCAGAACTTGAATAAAAAATAATTTGATCAGAAAGACTACCCCTACCAATACAATGACAACTTGAATTATCTCTTTACGCCATTCATTCATATCCGTCTTCTTTCACCAGTTAGCAACTGAAGCAATACAAGAACCATCATGGTAAAAAGTACACTGAACAATATTTTTAAGGAAGTATATCCAAAACTTTGAAAGCCCCCCGCCTCAACGAGAAACAGAATAATATGGTGAAGCAAAATCATGGGGATCGTGTACACAAAAAACCATTGCGCTCCATTGGCCTCAAGCGTAGGAGTTGAGTTTGCATCATAACCACCTTGAGGTGTGATCACACCTAACCAATAATTTCTCAGGTATGAAATTGTAACCAAAGCACTAGCATGTACTCCTAAACTGTCATAAAAAATATCAACTAAAAAACCAGTGAAGAAGCCAATTACCATTAAGGCCACCACATTTATTTCAATAGGAAGAAATAGGATGAAAGCAACATACAAAAAGCAAAAAGCAGTATTAAAGACGACCAGATTTTTAAACAACATTACCTGTATCAACAAGTAAAAGAAGAAATAAAAAACCAACAGAATACCAGAGCGTGTCATTTGGGGTCACCTATTGTTTTTAGTTCCAATGAGTCTTTTTCGTTTTTGAGATTGCTCTTCACAATATCTACAAATGCAAGTTTTGTAAAATCCTGAGCTAGTTCAATTTTTATGTCATGAAAGGGGGCTTCCTCCTTCAAGCTACTCTCCCTGATAATGCCGACCAAAATTCCTTCTGGAAATACCGCATTGTAACCAGAGGTAACAACGGTATCGCCAGTCAATAGCTGCACGTGACGAGGAATATAAAGTAGACTGGCAAAACGAGGGTCGTTTCCGTCCCATTGAACGGTTCCGAAATTCTGCGTGCGTTTGATGACACTGGAAACATGTTCATCAATATTTAATAAGGAAATTAAAACCGAATAATGTTGTGAAACTGACTTAACCTTACCCACAGCACCAACAGAACTAATGGCGGCCATCCCAGGCTTAATTCCGGCATCACTGCCCTTGTTGATGGTAATGTAATTTTTAAAAAAACTTGTTGTGTTATTCACCACCTTGGCGCTTGCGTATTCATATCGATTTATAATAGCGGGATCTTTTATCTCATGAACCTCAAGTGAATAAATGCTTTGGTTTCGTTGCTCCAGCTTTGTTCGAAGAATTGCGTTTTCATTTGCCAGTTCCTTATTAATGTCGCGCAAAGAAAAATACTCACGAACTCCATTCGAAAAACCAATGATGTTGGCCGCCAGTCTATTGGAGGAGTTGAAATAACTCGCACTTTGGTATTGATTGTTTTGAACAATCATCCAGGCGCAAATTAATTCCAAAACTAAAAAAGTGAAGAAAGCCCTGTATTCGTAAAAAAATCTAAGCAGGCGGTTCATTCAAAAAATGATTTTAGATTCTGGATTTTAGATTCTGGATTTTGAAGATTGACATTCTAAAATCACAAAATCAAAAATCAAAAATCTTCAATTATGTCATCAATACCTTACGATAGTGGTTAAGGTTTTTTAAAGCTGCTCCTGTCCCTCTCACAACAGCTCTCAAAGGATCTTCCGCAACATGGATAGGAAGTTTTGTTTTCAATGCTAACCTCTTATCTAAGCCACGCAACATCGCTCCTCCACCCGTCAGATATATTCCTCGCTCATAAATATCAGCAGAAAGTTCAGGAGGCGATAATTCCAATGCTTTGAGTACTGCTTCTTCCAACTTGGAAATAGACTTATCTAATGCAAAAGCAACTTCCGAATAAGATATCTTGATTGTCTTGGGGATACCTGTCATCAAATCGCGGCCTCTAATTTCATAATCATCCGGGCCGTCATCAAGCTCTGTAAGGGCAGAGCCAACTTCAATTTTCACACGCTCAGCAGTGCGCTCACCAATCAGCAGGTTATGCTGTCTGCGCATGTAATCAAGAATGTCGCGGTTGAAAGTATCACCAGCTATGCGTATAGATTGATCGCAAACAATACCCGAAAGAGCAATCACGGCAATATCTGTTGTTCCTCCACCGATGTCGACAATCATGTTTCCAACAGGTTGTTCAATATCAATACCTATCCCTATAGCAGCGGCAATCGGTTCGTGAATCATGTATACCTCTTTCGCATTGGCATGTTCTGCTGAATCTCGTACCGCACGCTTCTCCACTTCCGTGATGGCTGAGGGAATACAAATTACCATTCGCAAAGAGGGTGGAAACAATCTGCGCCCGTGGTCGATCATCTTGATCATGCCGCGGATCATCATCTCAGCCGCATGGAAGTCGGCAATAACACCTTCTTTAAGAGGTCGGATCGTTTTGATGTTGTCGTGCGTTTTCTCGTGCATCTGCATGGCCTCACGGCCGATGGCAAGCACTTTACCGGTTGTTTTATCGATGGCAATGATGCTCGGCTCATCAACAACAACTTTGTCCTTGCTAATAATTAATGTATTTGCGGTGCCCAGATCAATGGCAATATCGTTGGTGAAAAAATCAAAAAGTCCCATTCGTTTTAGTCTTCCTTAAGTAAAATTTAATGAAGCCCGAAATTACTGAAATATTCCGGTGAATTTTAAAGTCATTTCAGTGAAAAACTTACACGATCAATGCTTGAAGTGACGAATGCCGGTGAAGACCATCGACATATCATGAGCATCGCAGAAAGCAACCGAGTCTTGATCTTTGATGGAACCACCGGGTTGAATAACAGCTTTGATCCCTTGCTGCCATGCAATCTCCACGCAATCTGGAAAAGGAAAGAATGCATCCGAAGCCATTACTGATCCCTTCAGCTCAAAGCCAAAAGTACCTGCCTTTTCAATAGCTTGTTTCAACGCATCTACCCGACTAGTTTGCCCAACGCCACTCGCCAAAAGCTGTCCTTCTTTCGCCAGAATGATGGTATTCGACTTGGTGTGCTTACATATTTTGCTGGCAAAAAGCAGCGCGTTGATATCAGAAGTTGATGGAGACAGTTTGGTCATCACTTTCAAATCTTCAGCAGCATCAGTTTTTAGATCTACGTCTTGCTCAATCACGCCATTCAACAGACTCTTGAATTGCTTCTTAGCGGTCAACGGTTCTTTTTGCTTCAGAATAATCCTGTTCTTTTTTGATTTCAGAAGCTCTAAAGCTTCGGGTGAATAGGCTGGAGCGATGAGTATTTCGAAAAACAATTTATTGATCTCTTCTGCTGCACCCAGATCAATAGGAGTATTGGTAGCCAGCGCTCCTCCAAAAGCAGAAATAGTATCTGCCTGAAAAGCCTTGAGGTAAGCAGCTTTCACTGAGGAAGCAATGGCCACTCCGCACGCATTAGTATGCTTAATGATCGCGAAGGCAATATCTCCGTCAAACTCTTTTACAAGGTTGACGGCAGCATCAACGTCTACCAGATTGTTATAAGAAAGTTCTTTGCCATTGAGTTTTTCAAAAAGCTTTTCAAAGTCGCCATAGTAAACCCCTTTTTGATGCGGGTTTTCTCCATAGCGCAACACTTGTCCCTGTTGAATACTGCTTTTGAAACTTGGGATTTGTTGTTCCTGATTAAAGTAGCTGAAGATAGCTGAATCATAATGAGACGTCACATCAAAAGCCAGTGCCGCAAATCGTTTTCGGTCGGAAAGATCGGACGAGCAATTCTTAGTCTTCAAAAGCTGAAGCAGTTCGTCATACTGGCTCATGGAGGACACGATCAATACATCATTGAAATTTTTAGCCGCTCCTCTGATCAAAGAAATTCCACCGATGTCGATTTTCTCGACAATATCTTCCTCTGTTCCACCCTTTGCTACCGTTTCTTCAAATGGATATAAATCAACAATAACCAGATCGATCGGAGCAATTTTAAATTCTTTTGCCTGATCTAGATCACCTTGGTCATCCCTTCGAAATAGAATCCCCCCAAAGACAGCCGGATGAAGTGTTTTAACCCTTCCGCCAAAAATAGAAGGATAACCAGTCAGCTTTTCTACCGGAATAACCTTGTGACCAAGCTTTTCAATAAATTCCTGAGTGCCTCCGGTTGAAACAAACTCTACGCCTTGAGCAGCCAGTGTTTTAATGATGGGCTCCAGATTATCTTTATAAAAAACGGAACTGAGGGCGCGGGTAATTTTACGGGGATTCATGGATAGGTTTTAAAGTCGCAAAAATGCTTTTTTTCACGCTAAGACACTAAGAAAATAGCCACAGATTCACTGATTTCTTAATGCATCATTGAATCTGCGAATCAGTGGCATACATTTGATCATGCGACTCTTCCTTCAAATAGATATCAGTAATTGGCAACAGCGGGGTTACGACAAACCCTTTTCAAGATATGCTCCGTCTTTGGCTTCTGACCTGATGGCAGCGGATGTTGACAACGAATCAGAAGTTACCGTAGTGGATCTGGTGATCCGACTTGTTGATCAGGCAGAAAAAATATTTGTTCTAATCTATGCTCAACCTGAGGTTGCATTAGGGAGCAGTTCAAAACTACTCAATCACTTCTTTAAGACAGAGAATAAAATTCACCTTATTGTCCTTTCGGGAAAAAATGAAATGACCGAAAAAATGGTGACCCCCTTCGTGGAAAAATTCAAGAGAGAAGAAGATGCTGAGAAAATTAAGAAATTGATTGAAGGGTTTGCTTTGGCAAAAGACTAGCTCAAACCATGCAAATGGTCGCGCTCTTCAAATTCTTCCATTTCAATGGTAAAGTCATCCGCATCCAAAAATGCAGGAAACTTATCGCGATAGGAAAGTAAAGCATTGGCACTTATCTCAAGAGTCTTGATTGCCTCACCACCATCAATTGTAAAGATCGAATCACCCTTTGGGCTAATGATAGCTGATTGACCGTTATACTCTATCCCGTTATCATCAATACCCACACGGTTGACACCCACAACATAACTTAGGTTTTCAATCGCACGTGCTTTCATTAAAGCATCCCACGCGTTGATTCTTACCATAGGCCAGTTTGCCACATAGATCATCAAATCGTAGGAAGGTTTTTTCAATGAAGCATTCCAGCGGTTGCGGCTCCAAACCGGGAAGCGTAAGTCATAACAAATGAGTGGGCAAATTCTCCACCCCTTCCAATGACCAATCAAAAGGCTTTCGCCTGGAGTATATACTTGATTTTCATCCGCCATACGGAAGAGATGGCGTTTATCATATGTTTTAAATGTTCCGCCTGGCTCCATCCACAACAAACGGTTATAGAACCGCTCATGAACATTAGCAATAAAGCTTCCCAAAATCAGGGCACCAGTCTGATCGGCCATCTGCTTCATCCACTTAAATGTTCGCATGTTCATGTGCTCTGCCAGCTTTCCGGCCTTCATGGTAAAGCCAGTGGTGAACATTTCGGGAAGTACTATCACATCGGAAGATTGCCCGATTTGCCAGATTTTCTCTTCAAACATGGCCAAATTGGCCCCAATGTCCTCCCAATGAAGATCTGACTGTATTAATGTGATTTTTAAGTCCTGCATAGTGCCCGGGAAACGGAGTGCAAAGAAAACAATACCAAGTCAAATATCGAACCCTTTTAGGTTATAAAATCTGATTAAAGCTTTTTCAGGATTTCTCCAGCCTTTCTCAAGGTTTCCTCCCCCTTCGCAAAGCAAAAGCGCAACAGCTTATTATCGGTCTTGTCTTTATAAAATGCAGAAATAGGAATTGGGGCAAGTTTATATTCTTTCGTCATCCACTCGGCCATTTCCCTATCACTCTTTTCCGAAACCGATTGATATGACAGGAGTTGAAAATAGCTACCATGGCAAGCAAGTGGCTCAAAAGAAGAGCCTTTTATCTGCTCTAAAAAGAAATCTCGCTTTTGCTGATAGAATGTTCCCAAGTGAAGGTAGTTTTCTGGGTCTTTCAGATATTCTGCTAATGCCAGTTGAACAGGATTGTTCACGCTAAACGTAACGAACTGATGTGCCTTACGAATTTCTTTGGTGAGATAATCTGGAGCAACTGTATAGCCTACTTTCCAGCCCGTAGCATGAAAAGTTTTACCAAAAGAAAATACAGCAATGCTTTGGGATGAAAGAGCCGGATATTTTAAAATGCTTTGATGTTTGAATTGATCAAATATAAGTCGCTCGTATACTTCGTCACTCAATACAATCAACCCATGCTTGAGTGCAATTTCTTCCAACGCTTTTAAATCTTCTTCCTTAAGAACTGCACCAGTAGGATTATGAGGAGTATTAATCATAATCATTCGGGTGCGCGCTGTAATCTTATCTTTTACCTCTTGCCAATCAATAGAAAAGTGAGGAGGCTTTAAATTGATTTGAATAGGAATACCACCATTCAATCGGATAGCGGGATCGTAAGAATCATAAGCAGGATCAAACAAAATAACCTCATCACCTAGGTTCACAAGTGCGGCTATGGTAGAGAAAATTGCTTCGGTGGCACCTGCCGTAATCGTTACTTCTGTTTCTCCTTCTGTTGGTCGTTGATAAGTTTGATGAACGACATCTGCAATAGCTTTGCGCAACACTGGAACGCCTGGCATAGGCGCATATTGATTATGACCTGCCTGCATATTCTTGCTTATAAGTTCAATCAGTTGATCCGAAACTGGAAAATCCGGGAAGCCCTGTGAGAGATTAATAGCACCATTCTCCAGCGCCATGCGCGACATGACAGTGAATATAGAGGTGCCAACTTCTGGGAGGCGAGATTTAATTTGTAACATCAACTCAATTATTTTTCTATTCCGGCTTGTTTCAAAATTCCATAATATGTTCCCCTGGGTAAATCCCTATTTCCGTGAACCGGAACCACTACTGTTTTTCTCGTTTTAGAATTTTCGAACAAATGATGGCTTCCCTTGATACGCTTGTGTTCAAATCCATTTTGTTCTAATCTTCTGATTAAATCCTTAGGTGAGAAACTCAAGCAGAAATAAGATTTAGTGAATACTCAAGTGTTTCACTATCATCAGGAACGGGTTCGCCTTTTTCTTCAAGGTGTTCTATGTATAATTCTATTGCCTCTTTCGCCATCGCAATAGCATGATCAACATTATCACCATAAGTAATGCAACCTGGGAGTACCGGCACGGTTGCCGTGTAAGCTCCTTCTGGTTCTTTTGTTAATAAGATTTTATAAGTCCTTTGTTTCATGACTTACGTATTTAAGTTTATTTCTTTAACGGAGCCAATATACGATACTCAGTATCTACATCTCCCCTACTAATATCGGCCAACTTTCCTTTGAGCATTCTCTTTTTTAATGGGGTGAGGTAGTCAATGAACAGTTTGCCTTCGATGTGATCGTATTCGTGCTGGATAATGCGGGCTTTCATGCCATCAAACTCATCTTCATGAAGTTCCCAATTTTCATCATAGTATTTCAGTTTTATTTTGCCTTTGCGGGATATTTTTTCGCGTATGTTGGGGATGCTCAAACAGCCTTCTTCAAACAGCCACGGCTCGCTAAACTCTTTCAGGATTTGCGCATTGATAAACACCATTTTAAAATCATGCAACTCTGGCTCCTCATCAAGCGTGGTGCCATCCACAATAAATAACCTAACCGCCTTACCTATTTGAGGTGCTGCCAAACCAATGCCGTGCGCTGCTGCCATGGTATCAAACATGTCTTGCACCAATGTTTTGATATCCTTGCCCTTTTCAATTTCCAGGGCTTTCTTTCGCAATACAGAATCTCCGTAAACCACTATGGGATAAACCATTCTATCAACTATTTGAATTGCAAAGTTAAGGATTATGAAATACCGATACTAGATTCTAGTAACTAGATTCTAGCATCCAGAATCTATCTCTTCGTTTCCATGTAGGACTGAAGAATAATGGTCGCGCTGATTTTATCCACGTTACCCTTCACTTGCCGGTTTTTTTTGCTCATCCCTCCGGCAATCATGGTGCGTTGTGCCATAGAGCTGGTGAAACGTTCATCGGCTAAGCTGATCGGTTTCTCCGGGAAGGTATTTTTAAAAGTCTCAACAAATTTCCTAACTGCAGGTGCGGTTTCAGAATCCTGATTGTTCAACTGCTTGGGCATTCCAATCACTACTTCGTCAACAACTTCCTTTTGAAAATATTTTTTGAGGAATTCTGTCAGACTGGATGTTTCAACAGTTTCAAGGGCCGTTGCTATTATCCGCAAGGGATCTGTTACAGCAAGCCCTGTTCGCTTTGTTCCATAATCAATAGCAAGAATCCGACCCATGAATGCTGGTCTGGAATTAATTGTATTTCACTTTCTCAAAGAAAGCTTGCTTAACTTTGTTCTCCAACGCCATTGCTTTGGGAAAAAGGATTTCATTTTCGATGCGGGCGTGTGTCTTCAGGCTTTTTTCAAACTCGATCAGTTCTGAATAAATCACTCTTACATGCAAGGGCGCGCTAGGAGTTAACTCATAATCCTTTGTTATTCTGCGAATGCCTTGCATCTCATCGTCATGCGCTTCGTGTTCCATGGCAAAGCGTTGAAGTGAACTTCGCTCGATCATGTAATACAATTTAGATGGATTAGAAATACTCTTCTGAGCACGCTCCAACGTTTTGATGTACATGAAAAGTGTGTCTTCTTCTTCGTAGATGTGATGAATAAAATCTTCCAGAAAAAGCGGAAACACGGTCTTCAAATCTTTTTCTACTAAATCATAATCCTTGTGATTGGCCTTGAAGCTTTCTACCAACCTCGCGATGTAGGGGAGCTTATGTTTCACAAACAAAAAGTGAGCATGTTTGAGGTATTCAATAATAAGATCAATTGGATAGGAGATTAAGGGGAGTTCTGCTTCTTGAAAATTTTCCGAAGGTGATTCCAATTCACGAACTACCTGATCCAGGCGCAAGCTTTTTTCGCTGCAAACCTGTTCTAAAGTATGTTCGGAATATTCGTAGAACTTGATCCCAAAGTAATACAGCACATAGGCGCGAACATTGTCCTGATCTACAATGTCCCCAATTCTCCTGTTTTTGAGTGCTGTTTTATCCATGATTTGTAAATATATCATTCGGCTAACAGTTGGCAAAGCGTTTAAAAAAGCCTGATCTTAAATCAGAGCGAATTTCGGCCAGGGATACCCGCCTTCGCGGAACCTTAGGCAAGCAGGGAAGAGGAAGTACCCCGTCAAAGGTCGGGATAAACTCCGCATGTGGGGAAAGTAGGTTGGGCGAGAACCTGGAAAGCCTGCCTGGCGCGTAGCCGAAAGCTTGCTTCGGCATAAGCAAGGCATAGCCCGGTGGCGTCTCTCCAGGCCACCTTGAATTCATTCAAATCATGTCCAATAAGTTTTATGGTCATACTATGGCCAATTGCCCGTTTATTTGTTTTTTGCGGTGCAAACTTTGGCAGAACAATAACGTTTAGAAGCAAACAACTGCAGTTGACGAATTATGAGCGAACCGAATAACACAAAGTATCAGATTAGTCTACCCATTATCCTATGTCTTGGCCTGGCAGCGGGTGTACTCATCGGAGCAAGCCTCAGTACTAAAACAAGCTACGTTAGCGGTGGCAGTGATGGCATGAGTAAGCTGAGGGAGGTGATGGGGTTGATCCAGCATGAATATGTAGATGACCCTAAAACGGATGAATTAGTAGAAGATGCAATCCAGCACATACTTGGTAAGCTTGATCCACATTCCGCTTATATCTCGGCCAAAGATCGTGAAGAAGCCAATGAAGACTTGCGCGGAAACTTTGAAGGCATTGGAATTGAATTCAATATTTTTCACGATACGATTGTGGTGGTTTCGCCTTTAGGTGGCGGACCATCAGAAGCAGTGGGGCTTCGTTCAGGTGACAAGATTGTGAAAGTAGACAGCACGATAGTAGCGGGCATTAACATCAACAATGGCGATGTGATGAAGTACTTAAAAGGCCCCAAAGGAAGCGAGGTTAAAATTGAGATTGCACGAAAGAATGAAAAGAATCTTTTATTGTTTACAATCATCCGCGATAAGATTCCTCAATATTCTGTCGAAACTTCTTACATGATTGATCATGAGATCGGCTACATTAAGATAAGTCGCTTTTCCCAAACAACGTATGAAGAATTTCAAGAGGCATTAACCAAATTGAAAGGCACAGGCATGAAAAAACTGCTGCTCGATCTTCAGGGGAATCCTGGAGGTTATATGAATCAGGCCATTGACCTTGCCGATGAATTTTTACCTGCCGGAGAAAAGATTGTTTTCACAAAAGGAAAAGATACGCGCTATAATTCAGATGCGATGTCAACTAAGAAAGGAGAATTTGAAAGTGGTGACTTAATTGTGCTGGTAAATGAAGGTAGCGCCTCCGCTTCTGAAATTTTAGCTGGTGCACTTCAGGACAATGACCGGGCACTTGTGGTAGGAAGAAGATCGTTTGGAAAAGGCCTGGTTCAATCGCCCTTTGATCTAAGTGACGGATCAGAGTTACGTCTTACCATCTCACGATACTACACACCAAGTGGACGCTCCATCCAAAAACCTTACAATGACATGGATGAATATGGAAAGGACATTATGAAACGGTATAAGAAAGGCGAGTTCTTTCATTCGGATAGCATCCAGTTTAATGATTCCTTAAAATACAAAACATTGAATGGCCGCACGGTGTATGGCGGTGGTGGCATCATGCCTGATTATTTCGTGCCCTTGGACACAACATTGACAAGTCATTATCTAAATGAACTTTATGTGAGCAACTCTTTGCAGGAATACACTTTATATTATGCAGACGAGCATAAAACCGAACTTGAAAAAATGGGGTTTGCAAAATTCTATAAAGATTTTGATGTAAGTGGTGAGATGCTCAACAGGTTAGTGGCAACTGGAAAGCGAAACAAAGTAGAACCAGATTTTAAAGACCTTACCAAAAACAAAAACGTGTTTCAGCTTCACATAAAAGCTCAGATCGCCAGAAAAATATGGAAGAACGATGGCTTTTTCCCCATCTTCAACGAAACCAATGAGATCCTTCAACAGGCTGTAAAACTGTTTGATAGGATACCGGATTTGAAAAGAAGGGCGATGTAAAAACTGGATGCTAGATTCTTGTCGCTTGCAATTTTCCAGAATCAAGAATCTAGCATCGTATTTCGTGACTTTTCTCTTAACTTGTACATGAAAGAAATTTACTTAAAGTCATGTACTACCACCGACTTGGAAACATTCCACATAAGCGCCACACACAATTCCGCCAACCAGACGGAAGCTTGTATAAAGAAGAACTTGTAAGCTCTGAAGGCTTTTCTGGAATCTACTCCAACCTCTACCATATCCACGCCCCCACACAGATCAAGGCTATAAAAGAGGCTGTGAAATATGGCGCAAAAAGAATTGAAAAATACGATCTGAAACAAACGCACCTCAATACTTCCAACGTAAGGGTTACCGGTGACGATTATCTCAGTGCGCGAAAAGTATTGCTCACCAACAATGATTGCTCTATTTCCATTTGCTCGCCCACAAAACGCAAAATGGATTACTTCTATAAAAATGCCGAAGGCGATGAAGTATTGTATGTACATGATGGCAAAGGTGTATTGATTTCACCTTTCGGAAAACTTGATCTGCGACAAGGCGATTACATTGTCATACCTCGCACGGTCATTTATAAATTAGAATTTGAAGAAGGGCCGCTTCGATTATTAATCATTGAATCCTCATCACCTGTTGAAACCGTAAAACGCTATCGAAATGAACTGGGTCAACTGGGCGAACACTCACCTTATTGCGAACGCGACATCAGACCTCCACATGAATTACTAACCGATACATCGAAAGGTGAATTTTTAATAAAGATCAAAAAGCAAGGATATCTGCATCAATATGTATATGAGCACAGCCCGCTTGACCTTGTAGGTTGGGATGGATTTCTCTGGCCTTATGCTTTTTCCATTCATGACTTTGAGCCGATCACAGGAAGAATTCATCAACCACCCCCGGTGCATCAAACTTTTCAGGCACGCAATTTTGTAATCTGTTCTTTTGTGCCGCGGCTATTCGATTATCATCCACTAGCAATTCCTGCTCCATATAACCATAGCAACATCGACAGTGATGAGGTGCTGTACTATGCTGAAGGAAATTTTATGAGCAGAAGAGGGATTGATCGCGGCTCATTTACACTTCATCCTGGCGGTCTTCCGCACGGCCCTCACCCGGGAACGGTGGAGAAAAGTATTGGCGCAAAAGAAACTCATGAACTTGCCGTGATGATCGATACGTTTCATCCTTTGTATCTGACTGAAGACTCCCTGGAGTTTTTAGATAATAATTATCCTATGAGTTGGACGGATAATTCCACTGATGGTTTCCATGAAGTAAACACTCCATAAATTTAGATTATGAAAAACTTCTTCTTTCTAATAGTAATATTAAGCAGTGCTTTTATTAGCAGAGCGCAGTCCCTTGATATCACAGGCGCCTGGAAAAGTGGCTCAGAGGAAAACCACATCACTATGATTGTGGCCGGACGCTATTTTGCAGCAGCTGTCTACAACAAAACAAACAACACGTATATCGGCACGTGCGGAGGCACTTGGCGAATTGAGAAAGATCAGTTCATTGAAGTATATGAATTTAACACCATGAAACCGGAATGGATAGGAACAGAACACAGGTCTGAAGTAACTTTGAAATCGGGCAAGTTGGTTTTTAAAACAAATGAGCAAACAGAAGAATTTTCAAAAATTGACGATGGTAGTCCCGGTCAATTGGCTGGTGCATGGCTTATATCTGGCCGTATGACTGACAAAGGACTGGAGAAACGAACACCCGGCCCGAGGAAGACAATGAAAATACTTTCGGGTACACGCTTTCAATGGATTGCATATAATCACGATACCAAAGAATTCTTTGGTACGGGTGGTGGTACTTACACGACTGAGAATGGAAAGTATACAGAAAACATCGAGTTCTTTTCCCGAGATAATTCGCGGGTTGGCGCTAAACTTCAGTTCGACTTCTCAATAGAAAATGGTGATTGGCATCACAAAGGGCTTAGTAGCAAAGGAGATCCTATCGATGAAATATGGACCAAGCGTGAAAAATTTGAATAGTCGTTTCTCATAAATTAAGCTCGCATGAAAAAGGCCTTCTATAAAATCCTGGCAGGTATTAACAAAATAATTTTGCCGCGATATAGCAAGCGAGACTTCACTCGACTTAGTAAAGTCGGCAAAATCATTGTGGCCTATCGTTACTGGGTGACCATTCACGCCATCGAATAAAAATCAGATGCAATCCTTCTCTCTTCCCATACAAGTTCGTTGGTCTGATATTGATCAGAACCGCCACCTCCGGCATTCGGCCTACTACGATTATGGTGCCACTGCCCGCATTGCCTGCTTTTCGCAACACGGTCTCACCAATCTAAAGTTTGAAGAACTCCACATAGGCCCTATTCTTTTTCGCGAAGAGGCCATCTTTAAGCGAGAAATTAAATTTGAAGACCAGATCACTATTGATATGGTAGTGACCAAAGCAACTATAGATTTTTCTCGATGGAGTATACGTCACCAACTTTTTAAGGAAAATGGCACATTGGCCGCTGTTCTCAATCTTGACGGGGCCTGGATTGATATTGTAAAACGAACACTGGCCGTACCCGATGAATACGTAAGAAAAATATTTGATGATTTTCCGAAGGCAAAGGATTTTCAGGTGATCATCCCTATTTCAAAGTAATCAGCTCATGATCCATTTCTCAATTACTTTCGGGTAATGGGCATGTTCAAGGCGGTGGATTTTCTCGGCAATTTGATCGGGTGAATCCGAAGGAGAAACCTCACACTTTGCCTGAAACAAAATCAGCCCTTCGTCATATCGCTCATTTACTTTATGGATGGTAATTCCAGTTTCTGTTTCACTTGCAGCCTTCACCGCTTCATGCACCTTCATTCCATACATTCCTTTACCACCATATTTTGGAAGCAGTGCAGGATGAATGTTAATAATACGATCTCGAAACGCTTTCACCAAGTGTTGAGGAACAAGCCATAAAAAACCGGCAAGAACTATGTGCGTGACCTTTGCTTCCTTTAACCACTCTATCACTTCTTCGCTTTCGCGAAACTGTATGCGGTTGAAAACTTTTGTTTCAACTCCAAACTTTTTAGCTCTTGTTAAGGCATATGCTTCCGGATTATTACTCAAGAGAAGTGCTATCTCTATTGAAGGATGACCCTGGAAATAGTTGAAAATTTCTTCCGCATTAGTGCCACTGCCCGAAGCAAAAATTGCAATACGTGATTTATTGGTCATCTGCGCAAAGAAAGTAATTAAATGAACGCCATACTTGAAATGCCTAGCAACAATATCAGTTTACAAAACTGGCTCAGTCTGTGAAAGTCTTTTATAGTATCTGCCCGGATAAGATTAGAGATTAGCCAACTCAGTGGAAGGAAAAGAAAAATCAGCAAATAATAGATGGGCAAGCCCGTATATATCTGATTAATCAGAAGAACAGATCCTGCAAATAGCACCAGCACAGCGTACACAAAATACTTAGCCCTGCGCAAACCCCAGAGAATTGGAAGTGTTTTACATCCAAATGAATTATCTCCCCTAAGGTCTTCCATATCCTTAATCATTTCACGCACGATAGTCATGAAAAAGGCAAAAAGGGAATAGGTAATAATTTGAACGTTTTGCAATTCATACAAAATGTTCACCATCTGAATGGAAAGTCCAGTGAGGACTGCCACCACAAAATTTCCAATGAAAGGCTGGCGTTTAAGATTATTGGAATATAACCACAAGAAAAAAGCCGATAAAAAATTGACCACGCCAATTTGCCAACTCAACAGGAAGCCAATTGCTATTCCACTTATAGAAAGTGAGGTATGAAATAAAATGGCATATCTGCGTGTAATGCTTTTTCCAATCTCAACCCGCTCTGGTTTGTTGATTAAATCAATCTTAACATCGTAATAATCGTTTATGATGTAGCCGGCAGCAGCGATGAGCGTGGTGGAAATTGAAAGGAGCAACAGGCGTACATCAAAAAGTGCAGATAAGTCGATCAGAAATCCTGCCGTGCAATACTGAGCAAGTCCGATAATTACCAAATTCCAAAATCGGGTAAGACGCAACAGGGCAGAAAGTGTGAAGGGTTGAGTCGGTTGTTGTTGCATTGTTACTATTCAACGTTTAAATTCAAAATTGCCTACGTCCAAAATCTTGAACGTTGAATCTTGGATTAGTGCATCTGCTTTGTCAAGCGACAAATATTCTTCCCTTCACGTGATGTGTACTCAATGGTATCCATGATGGATTTTACCAGTCTAATGCCAAGGCCTCCCTTTCGCTTTTCGTGCACCAAGTCATCAATATTGTCTGAATGAAATTGGTTGATATTAAA
Organism: Bacteroidia bacterium; assembly: GCA_031414855.1. GTDB lineage: Bacteria > Bacteroidota > Bacteroidia > Cytophagales > Cyclobacteriaceae > ELB16-189. The sequence goes on from JANOQK010000068.1 coordinate 17,301, forward strand.
GACATTCCCATCGTCAATAATCTCAAAGATAAGTTTACCTTTTTCAGGTATATCGATGTGTAGTTCCAGCCGGTGATCTGGATTGCAATGGTGCGCGTGTATCATTAAGTTTGAGCACATCTCATCGAGCGCCAAAATAATCGCTGCCATTTCAATCTCTGGTATACCCTGGTCTTTCAATGAGTTGCGAATGAACTCACGGATACCCTTGAGATTACTCAGGCTACACCCTATGTTATACTGATAACTCATCTACCAATTTCTTTGCTTCCTCCTTTGAAGTCCGTATGTGTAGTAATTCGGCCAGGCCAAGAATCGTAAAAGTGCTGATCACTTTTTCCTTCATGCCAAACAACACCATATGGATATTTTTATCTTTAAACTCTTCTATGTACGACATGAACACACCAAGCCCTGCCGAAGAAATATACTCCAGGGCATGGCAATCAACTAATATCCTAGAAAAGCCTTCCCCTACACTCTTGGCAATTGTCAAATCCAATTCTATAGAGGAACTGGCATCTATTTCACCGATTATGGCGATGATATCAGTGGTACTTTCCTGTATTCGTTTGATGTGCACCATACGTTTTAAACGGTTATAATTTATTTATGTTCCTGTACCCGACTTACCTGAATTTTACAATCATAGTTGTATAATCGTCATTGATCTGATCTGTTCCTGAGTATTCATATAGCCTTTTGATCAAATGCTCCTGAATTACCCGGGGGGGTTCATGCGTCACTTCACATAAGGTCTTTTCTAAACGTTCGTAACCAAACTCTTCACCCCTGCTATCTTTAGCCTCAGTAATGCCATCGGTATAGAGTAGCATGATATCTCCCGGCTCATATGAAAATTCCTTCATATCGATGAAATCATAGTAATCCTTCGTTCTAATTATGCCCAATGCAGTGCCTTTGTCTTTCAGGTATTCAGCTTTTTGTGTAGCTGCATGATAGAAGAGTATGGGGCAGTGGCCAGCGCGCGCATAGGTAATTCTCTTTATCTGGGTGGCAACAACAAAATAAGTAGCTGATATAAACGACCCACGCTCAAGGCAATGCTTGAGAGCCATATTGGCACGCAGCAAAAACTCTTTCGGATTCAGTTGCTGTTGGGCAAGGCTATGAAAAATCCCCTTCATCTGCGACATGTGAAAGGCGGCAGTGGTTCCTTTTCCGGAAACGTCTGCAATTATTAAGGCCACTTGCTGGTGGTTGACTCGAAGTGTATCATAGTAATCACCCCCCACTTCATCCGCTGATTGTGAAAAAGCTGCAATGTCATATTCCGGATCTTGCTCCAGTTTTTGCGGAAGCAAACTTTTTTGCACCGTTTTCGCAATTTTGAGCTCTTCCTTGTATCGTTCCGTTTGGAAGGCCTCCTCCATTAAGCGAAAATTCTCTATGGAGATTCCTGCCTGATTGGCAAATGCTGAAATGATGCGTGTCATTTCTTTCGTAAAACCTTCTGGCAATTCCTTTAATAGCGCCAACGTACCAATGGAATCTCCTTTGACAAGGATGGGAAATGCCAGAATAGAACGAAACCGTCCTCCCTTCAATGAAGCCAGATAGCGAGAAAGATTTTTTGTTTTATCGCTCCCTTGATCCAAAATTCCTTTTATGTTTTGGGTCTTAATGTGATTGGTGATTTCGTGTGCTTCTTTCTCCGAAATTTTATAGGAAAATAATCGCGACTCCTTAGTTGCTCCTTTGATTTCAAGCCATGCCGCATCGGCAAAGACAGAATTAACAGAACTCTCTAATAGAATGTTATAAACGCTTTCTTCATTTTGTTCCGTTTGGATAGATTGACTGATCCGCTGAAAATTTATTACCTCTTCCAGTTTCTGCTCAAAAACCGATGAGGTTGGAAGATTGAACATGATCACCAAAAATGAAAAAATGCTATAGAGCATGACAAACGCAAACAGTGCAATGTTGAAAATATGTTCCCTGAAAGCGAGAAAGGATGTTGACTCTGCACTGATAACATCCGAAAGGCGCGTGACCGTGTAGAAAAAATAACCGAGGTAGAAAAAGGTAAGCATTAACAAAAGCAGACTGGTCCATTTTTGTTTAAAGTTCAAATAAGCAACCCATTTCATATTGGCCGAAAGCACCAACGCAACTAATCCTAGTGCGATGTTAAGTCCAATGAAAACTCCTTCATCGATCTGAAGCTGAAAACTGTCGTAGAGGAGTACAAAAAGAAAGAGTACTTCAAAAAAAGTTAATATTCGAATAAGCCATTTCGATTTTTGATATACGATAAGGCGCTTCCAGCAGGTGTATGCAGCTAATAAAAAGCTAAGGAATAGCCCCAGGTTGATCAGATAAATAAAATCACCAAAAAGGATATGGCTTGGCAATTTTGTATCACCTAATAGGAAAACAATGAACCTTATGAAGAGTGAGACAACTGTGACGATTAACCCGGTGGCAAACACTTTCCATAGCAGATCAGTAAAGTTGAGATTCTCGTCTTTTTCTATTCTAAACTTATAATGGTAGTAGAGAAAGATCACATACAGATCTAACATCACCCTCGGTACCCACAACGGAACATCGGAAGCAAGACCCTTTGTGTCACTAAATAGAATTGTGAGATCCGAAAAGAAAAGGATGATCCAGGCAATAGCCGCACCTAAGGAAGTAAGTCGTATGATGGCTTTATTACCCAAATCGTTAAAAAATAAGCCAATCTCAATTGGATTGGCTTACAATAATAGGAAAATGAAAGGCCTCGATAAATAAAAATCTTAAGGAATCACAATCTTAGTTCTTAAACCGGTAACGGCATTGACAACCACCATATACATTCCGCTTGAAAGAGGGTTTAATTCTATTGACACTTTAATTCTTCCATATTGATCAGCAAGATAGTTGGCCTCAAAAACACTAGCGCCTTGCATATTTACAATTCTGACTGGCACCTCGCCTGCATTTGGCATTCCAATTAATTCCAGATTGAATGTATTATTAATAATAGGGTTTGGATAAATTCTAAAATTGGTTTTGATTTCTGTAACCTCAACTTTTCTAAGCTCGGAGTAAGTAAACTTTCCATCAAAGTCTGTTTGCTTTAATCGGTAATAAGAGATGCCTGGCAGTGGACTTTCGTCTACCGTATTATAGTTTGTTTTTATATTAATTGTGCCTTGTCCTTTTACAGTCGTTACCTCTTCAAATTTTTCAAGATCAGAAGCCCGCTCAATAGTGAAGAAATCATTGTTAAGCTCAGAAGCGGTTGACCAGTCAAACTCTACTCGATTATTACTAACCCTAGTGATAAAGTCTATTAGTTCTATTGGAAGAACACCCACTGACATTGTTGCGGGTCCGGTTAATGGGCCTGGATTATTTGTAAATGATGGCAATTGAGTAATTCCTGCAATATTGATTGTAATTGAAGGGGAGTATAAAGCGATTGGATTAGTCCCAAAGCCGATTAGACCTCCTAAAGCATCACCATTTGATATCGTTCCTCCAGTCAATACATTTACTCCATCCCCATCACCATTGTTCAGACGAATAATGCCAACAGACGATAAACTTAAAATCCCTTAAATATTTATAATGGTAATCGCGCCACCTCTTAAACTAATTGTAGTAGCGGTGACGGTGACTGTAATCCCGCTAGAGATATTAATTACATCACCTTTGGCCGGAAGTCCATTATTCCAAATACCTGGTGTAGTCCATTCTCCATTTGAAGTTGCTGTTGTTGTTTTGCCAAAACCACAAATGGAAATAAAAAGAAAAATATAGGCTAAAAGCCACCTACAATGAACTGCCGAAACAATTTGATTGACTGGTTGCAGAAAATTCAATTTTTTCATAAACCCATAACTATAGTCTTCAAAGATACCAATAACTCGCAGATCCTAAACGGTTTATGCGCTATTTCCTACTGTAATTTGGGGCTTCGCGTGTTATGGTCACATCATGCGGATGACTTTCGTGGACTCCCGCAGCCGTGATTTTCACAAATTTTGCTGATTTTAGCTTTTCGAGGTTTTTGGCGCCACAATAGCCCATGCCTGCCTTCAGGCCGCCCACCAATTGATACAAAACTTCAGCCACGGAGCCTTTAAAGGGAACACGGCCAGATATACCTTCAGGTACCAATTTCTTAATGTCATCTTCGGCATCCTGAAAGTAGCGGTCTTTCGAGCCGTCATCCATCGCTTCCATTGAGCCCATACCTCGGTAGGATTTGAATTTTCTGCCTTCGTAAATAATCATTTCACCTGGAGCCTCTTCTGTGCCGGCTAATAATGATCCAATCATTACGCTGTCGGCTCCGGCTGCCAAAGCTTTAGTAATGTCACCAGAGAAACGGATGCCGCCATCAGCTATGATCTTTACATCAGAGCCTTTCAACGCTTTTGCGGATTCGTAAACAGCCGAAAGTTGTGGCAATCCAATACCGGCAACAATACGCGTAGTACAAATACTACCAGGACCAACGCCCACCTTTACGGCATCAGCCCCGGCTTTCGCCAATGCTTTAGCCGCCTCACCAGTCGCAATATTTCCAACAATTAATTCCAACTCAGGAAATTTTTTCTTTACCAGTTTTGCCGCTCTGATCACATAAATAGAATGACCATGTGCTGTATCGATGCTAATGACATCCACACCTGAATTTTTTAACGCTTCAATGCGCTCCAAAATATCGGGAGTAACACCTACGGCTGCACCAACCCGTAGTCGCCCAAACTCATCGTGACATGCGTTGGGTTTGTTTTTCTTTTTTAAGATGTCTTTATAAGTAACTAATCCGGTAAGCTTTCCTCTTTTACTAACGATGGGAAGTTTTTCAATTTTATAATTCTGAAGGAGAACTTCGGCTTTTGCGAGAGTAATACCTTCTGGAGCTGTGATTAAATTTTCTTTCGTCATGATCTCCTCAATAGGACGGTTCATGTCTTTTTGAAAACGCAGATCGCGATTGGTAATGATACCCACCAGTTTTCCGATTTCGTCAATCACAGGAATACCTCCAATCTTATTTTCGCGCATGATTTTTTCTGCATCCCGAACTGTGGAGTTTACACGCAGCGTAATTGGATCGAGAATCATGCCGCTCTGGGATCGCTTCACTTTGCGCACCTGCTCTGCTTGCTCTGCAATAGTCATGTTCTTATGAATAAAACCTAATCCACCCTCAAGAGCCATGCTAATGGCCAATTGAGCCTCTGTGACCGTGTCCATCGCAGCCGAAATGAGCGGAATATTGAGTTTAATATTCTTGGTTAAATAGCCTGCTGTGCTGGTTTCGCGTGGTAAAACGTCACTGTAGGCAGGAACCAGAAGCACATCGTCATAGGTAAGTGCTTCAAAGAGAAATTTGGAAGGATCGTGGGCCATGGCAAATAATTTACGATTGATTATTTGCCGGGCAAAGTTAACCGTAATTGGTCAATTAGCCAATTTGTCGATAAGTCAATTTTAAAATTGGCTTTTAATTAAAAAAATGAATCGGCTCCGTTTGAAATTATGAAGTATTCGGAGAATTCTTCGTTAGTACATTGACTAACGGAACATTAACTTTGAATCTGGAATCTTGAACTTTGAATTTATTTTACCATGAGAAAATTAGTGTACTTTTTTGTTCTCCAATTTATAGCGATCAGCGCGCTGGCACAGACCCAAACTGGTAAAGCGTCCTTCTATGCCGATAAATTTGAAGGTAGTCCAACAGCAAATGGTGAGAAATACAGACATGGAAAATTGACTGCTGCCCACAAGACACTTCCTTTTGGCACTAAACTGCGTGTAACAAATGTCGCCAACAATCAAACCGTTGAAGTGGTCGTTAATGATCGAGGACCTTATGTAGATGGACGCGTTATTGATCTATCCAAATCTGCGGCCGAAAAATTGGGATTTATACAACAAGGTTTGGCAGAAGTAAAGATTGAAGTGATCGATGCAGGTGATGGGAAAAGTAAAACGGAAATGGGGCCTATCGATAAAGTCTCTGTGGATGAAAAGGAGTTTTACGATTTCGAGATTTCACGTTTGAATCCAAAAGGGTTTGGTGTTCAAATAGGGACGTATCAAGAGTTAGTTAATCTTATGCGCCTTGCTGATAATTTAAAAAACTCGTACAAGAAACAAGTAACGGTTCAAGTCAAAATCCTTAACGGAGTAAAATATTATAGCCTGGTGCTGGGTCAATTCTCCACTCGAAACAAAGCGGATAGCTTTTTAAGCGAGGTGAAAAAAAAATTCCCCGATGCATTTATTGCTGAATTTAACAGACTATAGAAACCTCATCCTGCCTCTCCAAAGGAGAGGAGCAAACCCCAGAAGCATTGTGACCCTCTTGACTAACAATTCTCTATTTAACGATAACTATACATGTTGGAGATATTCGGATACATTGCTTCCGTCCTGGTAGGTGTTGTGCTGGGTTTATTAGGTGGAGGGGGCTCTATTCTATCTATTCCTATTTTAGTTTATTTATTTAATGTTGAGCCAGTGATGGCTTCTGCTTATTCTCTTTTCATTGTGGGGGCTACCAGTTTTGTGGGGGCAATTCCAAAATACCGCGAGCATTTAATCCACCTTAAAACCGGAATCTTATTTGGTATACCATCTATCTTCTCCATCTTCAGCACCCGCAAGTGGATTGTGCCTGCCATACCCGATGTGATTTTCGAAATCGGAAAATTTGAATTGACTAAAAGAGGATTGTTGCTTGGACTATTTGCGCTGCTGATGGTGCTCGCATCTATTTCAATGATCCGAAGAAAGAAAGAGATCGCATCCAAAAGTCAACGCTTTCGAACCTTTCTGGTTATTGTGGAAGGAATATTGATTGGCTTTCTCACAGGATTGGTTGGTGCTGGCGGTGGTTTTCTAATCATACCAGCATTGGTTTTTCTTACAGGTCTTCCATTTAAAACGGCCGTTGGCACTTCTTTATTCATTATCGCCATCAATTCTCTCTCTGGTTTTTTTGGCGACTGGCTTAACTACACGATTGACTGGAGTTTTTTGCTTTCCATTACAGCTTTAGCAATCGTAGGCATTCTGGGAGGGAATTTTCTCTCCCGAAGAATACTTTCACTCTATTTGCGAAAAGCCTTTGGTTGGATTACACTGTTAATGGGCTGTTGGATTCTTCTGAGGGAATTTATCTTCAACTAACTACATTTAGTAAATCACCACAGCAAACTTCATCATGGACACATCCAGTATTATCAATTCTATTTCAAAGTATGTGCCGCTAGATGAAGTTGAACGCCTCTATTTCACTTCTCTTTTACTGCCGTTAAAAATCCGGCAAGGAGATTTTACTGAGCGAACGGGTAACATATCAAAAGGTATGATCTATGTTAATGCTGGTTGTCTGATGGCTTATTTTAGTGACAAGGAAGCAAGTGATCATGTTATTCAGTTTGCCACGGCAGGCTGGTGGACAGGTGACCTTCATAGCTTCACTAGTCAAACGCCATCTATATACAGCACTAAAGCACTTGCCGATAGTGAAGTTTTGTTGTTGCCAAAGAATGATATGGACCAACTACTTGAGCAATTTCCAAAGTTTGAGCGATACTTTCGCATCATCTTTCAAAATTCATTAGTCACTCACCAACATCGGATCATTCAAAATTTTTCTGTAGGAGCCGAAGAGCGCTATGCTCATTTCCAGGAAAAATATCCATCGCTAGAACAATATGTTCCGCTCAAATACATTGCCTCCTATTTGGGCATTACACCAGAATTTCTGAGCAAAATTCGCAGAAGGCGATCAGAAAAATAATTTCTTAACCTAGTTCAAGTCCTCTCTACTTCTTTCTTAACCTGGTTCAAGCAGCCAGCGGTAGAAACGCCCCTACCTTTGAATTATGAAAAGAGCAAGTCGTTTGACGGATCAGAAAAATAAACTAAAAAAATAAATTATGTCAACAGCAACATTAGTAGCCACCAAATGGGGAATTGACCCAACGCACACCGAAGTACAATTCAAGGTAAAACACCTCGTCATTTCTACCGTTACCGGATTCTTTAAAAAATTCAGCGGAAGCATCGAAAGCGAAAGCGAAGATTTTAATGGCGCATTAGTTAACTTCAGTGTAGATGTTAACAGTATTGATACCAATCAACCGGATCGCGATACACACTTAAAGTCACCTGACTTCTTTGCTGCCGAACAATATCCAACGCTTGACTTCACAGGTAACTTAAAGTTGATTTCTGATAACAAATTCAAATTAGCAGGAGCCCTTACCCTGCGTGGTACTACAAAAACTGTAGAGCTTGATGCTGAATTTGGTGGCATAATGGTAGACCCATGGGGAAACACAAAAGCCGGGTTTGAAATCAATGGTAAGGTAAACCGCAAAGATTTCGGATTAAGCTGGAATGCTCTGACCGAAGCTGGTGGAATGGTGGTGAGCGAAGAGGTAAGGCTTCATATCAATGCCGAATTAGCTAAGTCATAAATTCGTAACAATTCCAATACTCTAAAGGCTCCCATCTGGGAGCTTTTTCAGTTTTAAGGGTTAATGTCAGCCCGCCATTCTTAGATGAATGAAAAATTCTTAAAATAAAACTCAATTTTTAGGTTAAAATCGACCATTTGAAGAAAATATAAAGATTCAACTAAGGTATGTAATAGTATTACTATTATATTTGCTTGTATAACATACTTTTATGACAGTATTAACATTTAAGCTGAATGAGCACCTCTACCTGCGCGATCCGCAACGTACCGACCTTGGCCAGCAAATCATTAGCAAAAGTATTGACATGATTGATCGCTTAGGTTTTGAGCAATTCACATTCAAAAAATTGGCTGAGGAAATTGAATCAACAGAGGCTTCAGTGTACCGCTATTTTGAAAACAAACACCGTTTGCTTCACTACTTGATATCGTGGTATTGGAGTTGGTTAGAGTACAAAGTTGATTTGGCTATGGGAAATTTAAAAACACCAGCAGAGAAACTCAAAGCCTGTTTGCGCACAATTGCAGAAGAAAAAAAGTATGACCCCACCTTTGAGTTTGTAAATGAAGAAGCGTTGTCTCGAATCGTGGTAGAAGAACTCGACAAAACTTTTCTGACTAAGTGGGTAGATGCCGATAATAAAGATGGTCTTTTTGCAAGCTTCAAATCATTGTGTTCCAAAATTGCAGCTATCGCAAACGAAATCAATCCAGACTATTCGTTTCCTCATGCACTCATCAGCACATCCCTGCTGGCAGCTAAACAACAATATTTCTTTTCATCTCATCTACCATCTCTTACTGATATTAAACCAGATAAGAAAAGAAACGAAAATATTTATGTGTTTTTGGAGTCACTTGTTTTTAATACCTTAAGGAAATAATCATGCTTACCAACGATCAGATTTATAGGAGTCTTCGGGAGGTTGCACTGTCAACAAAACATGAGTTCAATCTGGAAGACATTCATCATGTAGAATCAAATCAGCGAACATATGATGAATCGGAACTTGTGGAATTCAAGCGTGATTTAGTTGAAGCCGGTAATAAGATCCGAATATTATTTCTAGAATATCAAGTTGGTGACGATGACTTTAAAGATTTCCTTAAGAAGGAATCGGGTCCTGTTTATGGTTTCATACGAGAGAATGAGCGTATTAAGCCAATTCTACTTATTCCGGAAAAGAGCAAACCTGTTCTAATCATAATCGATGAAATTGAAAATAAAAGGCACTCTGTCAATATCGAAGAACTGAACTGGGTTAGGAATGAAAAAGGAGAAATTGAATTCTACGGAATCTTCAATTACCAAAGTCCTTTAAGCGCAGCTGGAGAAGGCAAAGAGATGAGTCCTGTTAGGCGACTGATGGGATTATTAGGAACAGAACGAAAAGAAATCCTTTACATTTTGTTCTATGCCGTAGTGATTGGTTTCGTCAGTCTAATATTACCATTAGGCATTCAGACAACTGTTGAATTGGTATCAGGTGGTGTGGTCTTCAGCTCCGTATACTTAATGATTGCCTTAGTGATTGTTGGTGTGCTGTTGACAGGAGCCTTGCAGATTGTACAAATAAGTTTGGTGGAATTTTTACAGCGCAGAATTTTTTCAAAAGCAGCTTTTGAATTTGCGTATCGGCTTCCTCGCTTGCGGATGGAGGCCATTTTAAAAAGCTATGCTCCAGAAATGGTAAACAGATTTTTTGATGTAATGACCATTCAGAAAGGCTTGCCTAAACTTTTGATTGACTTGTCCTCTTCTGCCATTCAAATTCTATTCGGCCTTCTATTGATTTCATTGTATCACCCGTTCTTTGTTTTCTTTGGCTTAACGTTACTGGCATCGCTTGTCGTCATTTTCTATTACACTGGACCGCGCGGCCTTCAGTCTTCTATCCACGAATCAAAATATAAATACAAGGTAGCGCAATGGCTGGAAGAATTAGCGCGTGCTTTGCCTTCTTTTAAACTAGCAGGCAATACAGATTTGCCAATACGTAGAACGGATTACTATGTCAACAATTATCTGAAAAATAGAAAGACACATTTCAATGTATTGGTCACTCAGTTTTCTTTTATCGTTCTTTTCAAGGCACTCATTACCGGAGGCCTATTAATCATGGGAACCATACTGGTAGTTGATCGTCAAATTACCTTGGGTCAATTCGTGGCCGCAGAAATAGTTATCATTCTTATACTCAATGCGGTTGAAAAGATAATCATGTATATGGATGTTGTCTATGATTTGCTAACAGCCGTAGATAAAGTTGCCCACGTGACAGACATACCTATAGAAAAAACAGGTGGCCTTGATTTTGCAAAAACTGATGATGCTGGTCTTAGCATTCGCACGAAAGAGCTTAGCTATCGATATCCTGGAGTGGAGGGTTATGCCCTCCAAAATATTAACCTCAATATTAAGCCCGGACAAATTGTTTGTATTGCCGGGCCTGGGGATGCCGGTAAGACTACGCTTACTAATATTCTCACCGGTTTCTATACCGACTTCAGTGGAATTGCCACTATCAATCAATATTCTCTTCGCGATCTTGATGTAACTCACCTGCGCGACAATGTAGCGAAGAATATTTCGCAAGAAGATCTGTTTGATGGAACCCTATTAGAAAATTTAACCGTTGGAAGATCGAATAGCAATATTCAACATGTGATAAGTGTGCTAGATACAGTTGGATTAAGCGATACGATTAACAGATTGCCACTAGGTCTTGAAACTCCAATCATAAGTGGAGGGAAGGGTTTGTCACATACAACGGTGCAAAAACTAATTCTCGCCCGATGTTTAATAAAGAAGCCAAAGCTCATAGTTCTTAATGATTTTTTTACCGCCATGGGAAAAACCGATAAGATGGAACTCTTGCAGTGTCTAATTGGAGAACATCGCAACTGGACGGTATTGGTGGTTTCAAATGACCCATTGATCATGAGTGCAGCGGATCATGTTATCCTTATGGAAGCGGGTAGAATCAAAACTGAAGGTACATTCGAGGCCTTGTTAAAAAAAGATGATTTAAGGGATTTTATAAAGTAATCTGATTATGCTTAAGATATCGTCTCACTCCATCAACGATAAAGTACCACACGAAAAGCTATACTCGTTGAGGTCACTTAATACACCAATGGCCGGAAAAATATTGGCCAGATGGCTGCTTGGTATTGGGTTACTGTTTCTTTTAGTTTTGTTTCTCCCCTGGCAACAGAATATACATGGCACGGGTCAGGTTACTGCACTGTCGCCAAGCAATAGACCACAAACTATTCAAACGATTATTGCTGGTAGAATTCAAGATTGGAAAATAAGTGAAGGGCAATTTGTAGAAAAGGGAGATACGATCGCCATCATCAGTGAGGTGAAAGAAAAGTATTTCGATCCACAAATGTTGTTGCGTTTACGCGAAGTTATTCAAGCGAAAGAAAAGAGCTTATCCTCTAAAGATCAAAAAGCAAAATCTTTAAGAAGGCAAATAATTGCCTTAGATCAAGGGATGCAAATCAAAATGGAGCAATCCAGAGCCAAACTAGAAGCAGAGCGCTTTCGATTCTCAAATGCAAAAAATCAATATGAACGCAATAAAAAATTATTTGAAGCCGGTAACATCCCTCTTACAAAGTTTCAGGACATCGAATACAAATATCAGGGAAGTGAAGCTGACTTTGTTAATGCAGAAATTGAAATTGACCGGGTGCAGGCTGAGTATCTGGATAAAATTAATAAAGCAGAATCAGATCTTAACAACACGCTATCAGAACAATTTGAAACACAAGCCGATCTTTCAAAACTTGGCAATGAATACGTGAACATGGAAATACGCAGTCAGCAGTATTTCATTCTGGCACCGCAAGCCGGAATTGTAGTAAAAGCAACACAAGCCGGAATTGGCGAAACGATAAAAGAAGGCGATCCTGTTTGCAGCATCATGCCCGAGTCTATGGATGTGGCTGTGGAGATGTATGTAAAGGCCATGGATGTACCCCTGATCAGCAAAGGAAGAAGAGTGCGCGTGGAGTTTGATGGATTTCCTGCCTTACAATTCTCCGGCTGGCCAAGCATCTCTGTTGGTTCTTTTGGAGGAACAGTACAGGTAATTGATGTCGTGAATACCCGCCCTGGTGAATTTAGAATATTGGTGATACCCGATTCAACTGATATTAAATGGCCTAAGCAAATTCGGGTTGGCTCTGGTACTAAAAGTTGGGTGATGTTGGACGATGTACCTGTCTGGTATGAACTTTGGAGGCAGCTTAACGGATTTCCCCCAAGCCTATATGCCGAGCCAACAACTGAAAAGGATAATAAGGCCGACAAGAAAAAAATGGATGAAACGAATTAATCGAATCATGAAAAAGCTTGCTTTCATTTTTATACTTAGTGCGCTGGTGATTATGCCACATACATCATGTGCACAATCCAAGAGTGCGCTTGACTCACTTTTTATTTTACCCGATAGTATTAAGGCGTTAAGCCTCGAAAGTCTATATGCTTCAATCTTGCAATCTCATCCCCTTGTAAAACAAAGCAAGTTATTAAACGAGGTAGCTAAACAAGAAATCAGGTTAGCGCGTGGCGCATTTGATCCCAAACTGGAAACTCGATTAAGCACTAAAGAATTCAATGATAAAGATTATTACAATAAATGGATCGCTTCATTTACGGTGCCTACCTGGTTTCCACTTGATCCTAAGATTGGAATAGAACGTAACTCAGGAGCCTTCATTGATCCTGAAAATTCGGTGCCACTTAACGATAACAATAAGCAGATCTTCACAGGTGTTTCCTTGCCTGTTGGCAGGGGTCTA
>JANOQK010000069.1:0-4671 GCA_031414855.1 Bacteroidia bacterium
AAAGCATCAAGCTTTAATCCCAATAAATATTTCACCCCAACTTACTTGATGAAGGAAGCACTGGCGTATGAAAAGTTAAATCAAAATGACAAGGCAAAAGAGGCTTATCAGAAAATTATAGATCAGTATTTTGATTCCTCTGAATATCAAAACGCACGAAAGTTTAAGGCTAGATTGGAGGCAAACCTATAATATTAATTTTACGGGTTTTAAAAGGATCACGGAACCGTGATCCTTTTTTATTTCTATTTTTATGTGAAAACCCTTGTATATGAATGCACTGGAAATCAAAAAAGAACTTCACGAATCGATTGATAAGGCTGACGACCGACTCTTGTTGCTTATCTATGGGATGGTTCTTGCGGACAAACAGCGGTATGCAATACCAAATTGGCATAAGGCAATTGTCGAAGAACGTTTAGAGGAATACGAGCGAAATCCAGAAGATGTAATTTCATGGGAAGAACTTAAATTGGAAATTGAAAAAATGCGATGAATTATTCCTTGTCCTTCTATCCCAGCGCTCAGGAAGATATTATTAAATCCATTGGCTGGTATAATCAAGAAAAGGAAAATTTAGGATTTGAGTTCTACGATCAACTAAATGAGAAGTTGAACATTCTCGTTAGAAATCCCCAGCACTACTCTATTCTGTTTAAAGATATCCGCACCGCTCAAGTGATTAGATTTCCATATTTGATCTATTTCAAAATAGATCAAAAGAAAACTTCCATTACAATACTTGGTGTTTTACATACAAGCCGAGACCCCCAAACAATCAAAAAAAGAAAATAAAAATGGCAGGCGCTTTAAAATCTGTTTCAGGAAAAAGTAAGCTCAACCTTACTACTAAAAAATTTGCAATCGTAGTGGCGGAGTGGAATGAAGACATCACAGAAGCTTTATATCAGGGTGCGCATGATGCTTTCTTAAAACTAGGAGTAAAGAAAAAAAATATCCTTCGCAAAAATGTTCCTGGAACTTTCGAATTACCATTAGGAGCCCAATGGATGGCAGAGAAAAAAGAGATTGCTGCTGTTGTTGCTCTTGGCTGCGTTATCCAAGGCGACACACCACATTTTGATTATATCTGCCAAGCTGCTGCGAATGGAATCATGACTGTCAATCTCACCTCTAACAAGCCCGTAGCTTTTGGTGTCCTTACTACACTAAATAAAAAACAAGCTCTGGAGAGAGCAGGAGGTCAACTTGGAAACAAAGGAGAAGAGGCTGCACTCACTGTAATTAGAATGTTAGAGTTCTGATTTCCCACCTAAAGATCTGCCTTTTAGGATCAAAACCTGACTTAGTCCAATTCTGCATTATTACAAAAATACCTATAAAGTGGTATTGACTGCATTTAGAAATACCTGTACCTAGAGGAAAAAATAAGGTAAAGTATGGTTACAGCCCTTACAACTACCCCTTTTGAAACATTCAGGCTTTCAGAAAACGTTTTCGAGAAGGAAATGAATGGACTATTTATGTTGGAACATCAATTGGATAACCTCTTATTTGAATTACAAAAAGATAATAATAGCATTTTCTTCCAGTTAGAAAGCAGCGGCCATCCTATAGACATTTCAATTTCACCTGAAGATTCATCAGGACTTTTTAGGATCATTGGAGAAGCTATAAACAATTGTATACACCACAGTCAAGCTTGCTCTATCAAGGCAGAAGTTAAACTTATCAACTGCAGTTTAATTCAGTTTTCAATTTCAGACAATGGTGTCGGTTTTGATATAGATAAAGTAGTAGAAACTAAAAGGCATTCTGGCATTAAAAGAATCTGTGATTATGCACATCAAATCAATGCTCGGGTAGTCTTCAATTCCAACCATGGTCAAGGCACTCAGATTGTGGTTGCCAAATCGATAGAAAAAAAACGAGCCAGGTTATTTACCCGGCTCGTAGCATTATTTTAACGTAGCGTTCGCTTTACATATTTTTTACAATCTCCTTCCCGAACTCTGAGCACTTCAGCAACGTAGCTCCTTCCATCAATCGGTGAAAGTCATATGTTACTCGTTTTGTGGCAATCGCTTTTTCCAGACCCATGGTAATCATATCTGCAGCTTCCTGCCAGCCCATATATTCCAGCATCATCACGCCAGAAAGAATGACTGACCCTGGGTTTACTTTGTCTTGGCCAGCATATTTCGGAGCAGTACCATGGGTAGCTTCAAATATTGCATGACCCGTGATGTAGTTGATATTGGCACCAGGTGCAATTCCAATTCCACCAACCTGTGCGGCCAATGCATCGCTCACGTAATCTCCATTTAAGTTAAGCGTGGCAATCACATCAAAATCTTCTGGCCTCGTTAGTATTTGTTGAAGGGTTATGTCGGCTATTGAATCTTTAATGATGATTTTACCCGCAGCGATGGCTGTCTTTTGTTCTGCGTTGGCTGCCTCTTCGCCTTTGGCTTTTTTCGTTTTCTCCCACGTGCTCCATGTATATACTTTATCGCCAAAGTGTTCTTCGGCAATGGCGTATCCCCAATCGCGAAAAGCACCCTCGGTAAACTTCATGATATTGCCTTTGTGAACAAGCGTTACCGATTTGCGGTTGTGCTTAACAGCATAGGCAATGGCACTGTGAATAAGGCGCACACTACCACTCCAACTCACTGGCTTAATTCCTATTCCTACGTTTACCTCATTATTCACATTGGTTACGCCCACCATCTTCCAAAACGATTCCGACTTTTCTTTGGTATTGAATCTTATTTTATTGAATTCTTTGGGAAACTCTTTGGCAATGAAGTCAAGTACTTTTTGCGCTTCGGGGCTTCCTGCAGCAAACTCAATTCCCGCATAAATATCCTCTGTGTTTTCGCGGAAGAGTACCATATCTACTGCACCCGGATTTTTTACAGGTGAAGGCACACCCTCGTACCAACGGACAGGTCGCAAACAAACATATAAGTCAAGAATTTGGCGCAAGGCAACATTGAGCGACCGGATACCTCCACCAATGGGAGTAGAGAGCGGGCCTTTAATGCCTACCAAATACTCTCTGAAAATATCAAGTGTTTCGTCAGGAAGCCAGTTGCCCGTTTTATTAAAGGACTTCTCACCCGCCATTACTTCTTTCCAGTTGATTTTGCGCTTGCCTTTGTAGGCCTTTTCAACAGCAGAATCAAATACATGTTGTGCTACTGGCCAAATATCAACCCCCGTGCCATCGCCTTCGATGTAAGGTATGGTTGGATTTTCGGGTACTGAAAGTTTTCCGTTACTAATGCTTATTTTTTGATCGCTCATTCTATTTAAGTGTTAAAGTGTTGATGTTTTATAAGGCTGATGTTTGAATCCGAAAAGTATAAAATTAAGCGCAGAAATGAAGATAATTTTAAAAATCCAAGCCAGCAACTTATAATATAATAAGAACCAACTCTCATTGATTATTAATATTTCTCATCCTGATTGGGAAAATCCCTGGCCTTTACATCCGCCACATATTTACCAATCGCAGTGGTTATTACGGAATGGAGATCTGCATAACGTCTCAAAAACCTTGGCTTAAATTCTTTGGTGATGCCAAGTATATCTTGCATGACCAACACCTGCCCATCCACATCAGGACCTGCTCCTATTCCAATCACCGGAATTTGCAATTGACTTGCTACTTTTTTTGCTAGTTCTGCCGGAATTTTCTCCAACACAATTCCAAAACAACCGCACTCCTGCAAAAGCTGCGCGTCTTCAACCAACTTGTTGGCCTCAACCTCTTCCTTGGCACGCACCGAATAGGTTCCAAATTTATAAATGGATTGTGGCGTTAGGCCAAGATGACCCATCACCGGAACGCCAGCGCTCAAAATTCTAAGCACAGAATCTTTCACTTCACTACCTCCTTCCAATTTAACCGCATGTGCACCTGACTCTTTCATAATGCGGATAGAAGAACGCAAGGCTTCTCCGGAGCTACCTTGATAATACCCAAATGGAATATCGACCACCACCAATGCACGTTCCACCGCTTTGACAACGGAGCTAGCATGGTAAATCATTTGGTCCAAAGTGATTGGCAATGTGGTCTCATTTCCAGCCATTACATTCGAAGCAGAGTCTCCTACCAGTATCACATCTATGCCGGCTCCGTCAATAATCCGGGCCATGCTATAGTCATAAGCTGTAAGCATCGCGATTTTTTCACCGCGGTTTTTCATTTCCTGAAGCTGGTGGGTGGTTACTTTCTTTAAATCTTGCTTTTTATGGGTAGGCATTTCTATTTTAGATTTAATAACCTAAAGAGTTTTGTCTTGACAACAATTCTGAGTTCTAATTTTTGGGTACGGTTCAATTAAGAGACACCGAATTTTCTTTTCCAAGTTTAACCACCACATGATCCTTTAAAGTGGTGGAGAGTTCGAATCCTGTGTAATTTGGTAAAACAGGAAAAAGTGTATGGCTGCGATTGACCAACACGGCTATCTCAATCTTCTTTACCTCAATTGTTAAAAATGGCTTCAACCCATAGGCAAGGGTTCGGCCCGTATTTAATACATCGTCAATCAGAACAATACATTTTTTCTTTATCTCTTTCAGCTCACAATCCAGTTCTACATCGCTCTGCAAGGGAGAAAATTTATCGAGACTTACCTTCACCACTCGCGGAGCAATTGGAG
Organism: Bacteroidia bacterium; assembly: GCA_031414855.1. GTDB lineage: Bacteria > Bacteroidota > Bacteroidia > Cytophagales > Cyclobacteriaceae > ELB16-189. The sequence continues at coordinate 4,641 of JANOQK010000069.1, forward strand.
AAATCTTTTCAAGTTCCTTTGATAAGAGCTG
>JANOQK010000070.1:0-30242 GCA_031414855.1 Bacteroidia bacterium
GAAAATTGAAGTTCCCACGGGTAGTTACACGGGCGGTGCTTTGGTTGGACCAGCGCAAGACTTGTCTGCTTACAACGCCGTTAGTTTTTGGGTCAAAGCAAGTGCGGCTAAAACCCTTAATGTTTCCGGTTTGGGGAACAACGGTGCAAATGCCGTTTATCAAGCGGAACTTCCTAACGTTGCCCTCACAACGACTTGGACAAAAGTCATTATCCCCATTCCAAACCCTGCCAAGTTCACAAGCATTGAGGGTTTGTTTCACTTTGCCGAAGGCTCGGACGAAGGCGCGTACACGATATGGATGGACGACATTCAGTACGAAACAACCACCGTCGGCACGGCAACGGCAACCGTCAACGCTCAGTCGTTTACCAAAGCGGTTGGTGAAACGTTCACGCCAAATAGTAACGGAACGTGCGCATTTACGGGTGTTCCAGGGGTTTCTTTCAACATTAATTCTGTTTATTTTACTTACGCAAGCGCTAATTCAGCCATTGCAAGCATGAACGGCGCAACGGGTATTGGCACGGCGGTAGCTGCAGGAACAACAACAATTACCGGAGCAGGAGGATTCACCGACTCCAGCGATAGTGGTATTGATACGTTTGTTGGGAATGTCAGCCTTGCCGGAACGTCAGTCTTTACAAGTACAGCGGTTACAACTACAGGTAATTTAATTTTCAGAGGAGGCATTACTAATTCTGGTACCTCGTTCTCGGCAGGCAGTGTCACATTTAATACAAACGATCAGAGTCTTGCGGGTACAACTGCCATGTCTTTTGCTAATATTGTTACTATTACCGGAGCCACGGTAGACGTAACAAATAATAACAGTAGCACCATCACATTGTCTAATACAGGTGCCGGGACATTGACAACCAGCACTGCAGGAGCTTCGTTCATACAGGGCGCAAACAGCACTCTTTCCTATGCAGGCTCTACTGTAACAACGGTTACATTAACAGCAACGGCTTCACCCAATAGTGTAATATATACTGGAGCCACGCCTACAATCGTCCCTACCAGTTATAATAACCTAACATATTCTGGTAGCACAACAGGAACGGTAACATCAGCAAGTATTGCAGGTAATTTAACAATTAACTCAGGTAGCTTTGTTTCAAGTGCTACAATCACTTTCAATGGTACAGCCAGTCAAACCTTAAGTGGAGCAGGAACGGCAACCTTTCAAAGTGTCACCTTAAGCACAACTGCATCTTCTGTTGTTAATGTAAATAGTAATGTTACCATCAATGGAACGCTCTCCTGGACAGCTGATGGGCTATTGGTGTTAGGTGCTTCAAATGATCTAACCTTAGGTAGTGCTGCCGTAATCACTGCTCCAACCGCAGCTCGTTATATTCAATTAGATGGTATATCGTCTGCTACCAGTCAACTTATCCGAATTAACAATAATACAGAGACAGCATGGGAATTTTTATTTCCAATTGGTACCGCCACTGGAGGCTATACACCCCTTGATTTAACTGGGGCAACTGTAGTAACAACTGCTCCTACTAACTTGAGCACACTTGCAGTTAAAGCTATTTTAAGCAGCGATGCTGCTGGTAGGATGAAGCGCACGTTTCGAATGACGGTGGCGGGAAACTCGAATGCAACAACCGTTGCAGGTGCACGATTTAGCTATAGTACAGGTACCGATACATCCTCAGGCGATGTACAGGCAACCTATAACACATTTTGGTATCAGAAAGAATCAAATGGACTTTGGACAAACCCTGGAGGTACAGCCCCGGGAGTAACTTTTTTTACAGGGCCAACAGTTGCACAGCCGTTAACAAACGACTCCTATTATTTTACAATTGGTAGTGCAGTTGCATACGGAGGAAATGTTTGGTACAGCTATCAAACCGGCAACTGGAACGATCCAACAGTCTGGACAACGGATGGTAGTTTATTCCCATTGTATGTTAACCCCACAAGTGCTATACCTGGTGCAGCTGATAATGTAGTCATCACCTCCGGCAGAACAATTTCAATGAATGTGAATACAGTTTCTATAACCAGTATTTTGGTGTCTGGTACTTTGGATTTATTGGCTTCAACTGGTCATGCCTTCACTACTATTTCAGGAGCAGGTAGAATAAAAATGTCAGGTGCAACGGACAATTTCCCAACAGGTACAGCCACTAACTTTGCTGATCCTGCTGTTGGCGGAACATTGGAAGTGAATGGCACGGGAATGACACTTAATGTAGCCCGAACTTTTAATAACATGGTGATCAACATGACTGGCGCAGCGGACATTGCCACATTATTAAATAATATAACACTCAACAGCGACCTCACTATAACAAATGGTTTATTTCGATTTAACGATAATGCGGCAGCAGTAAATCGCACGTTTATAGTAAATGGATATGTTACCGTAGCATCTACTGGTGGTATTCGCACCGGCACCGCTAATGCACGACACGAATTTAATTTGCTTGGGGATTTTACTAATAACGGAACGGCTTACTTTACCAATCGTGTTGTAGCGAACACGGCTGCAGAAGCAACAGATGGTATAGTGGATGTTAATTTTTTAAGTGCTACACGCGATCAGCAGGGAGTTTGCAATGGGGTAACACGCTTTTACAGAATTGAAATAAATAAGGGAATAGATGATACGTATAAGGCCACTATATCGGCATCTGCAGCAGCAAACTTCAATTTGTTTGGCGCAGCTAACTATGATATAAATGAAGCAAATGCAGCTGCTAATGGTAACGGTACTAACCTAAATGCACTTGGATTGAATTTCGGGACAGTGGAAATAGGTGCAAATGTTACTGTACTTCTAAATACTGTTTCTAATTATTCCATTTATGAAGGAGCCAGGCTCTGGGTTAATGGAGGCACAGTAACCAAAACAGGAGGCGCTGCAGTTGTTCCTTACGGAACAGTGCGAGTAAGTGCTGGTAGTTTAACAGTTGATGAAAATAGTGGTCTTACGTTGAGGGTTAGTGGGATAATTTTAGTGGAGGGTGGTACAGTAACAGTGCGGGCAATTAGGACGTCAACCGCTGGTGCAGGTGCAGTTGGTAGTTATATTCAATCTGGAGGAAGCGTAGTTGTTACCGGGGGCACAGTTAGCACAAGCTACGCTGTATTTAGTTTGACCTATACAGGCAACGTTTTTAATATGAGTGGAGGAACATTAACCATTCAAAATAGAGCAGACCTTGGAGTTGCCAGTTTAAGAGGTGCTATTTTTATAAATTCAGATCCGGCCAACATAAGTGTAACTGGCGGAACTGTAATTACGGAGACAAATAATGCTATTGCGTATAAGGTCACCTCAAGGGCTGCTTTTTGGAATGTGATTGTACGAAAGACAGGTGGTGCCAATACGACAGTTGAATTGGCTGGAACCACCTCGGGCACAGGTGTTCCGGGTACAGATGAATTGACTTTGGCTGCTCAGCCATTGGTGGTGTTAAATGACCTGACTGTTGAAGCTACAAACACGCCAACTTTTCTAGCTAACAATAACAATGTAACCGTAAGTGGAAATCTTGAGATTCAAACGGGTGCAACGTATACCCCTGGAACTAATACTACTACTATTACCGGTTTAGGTGTAAGCTCATTAAAGTTTAGTACAACGGGAACTCAGACATTCAATAACCTGACGATCAATAAAACCTCAGCTTCCAACGAGGTGGTAATTACGACAGGTAACGCCACTGCGTTTCGAACCACAGGAACTTTAACGGTTACGCAAGGAATTTTTGATTATGGAACATTGATAGTTTCGGCAAGAGGATCAGTGTCAGCGGCAAGTACGACCGTGGTAGGCAAAAGCACAAGTACCGGAAGGTTATTATTGGATGGAACAGTTGATCAAACGCTTACTGTTGCCACTGGCGCCACCATCTACAATATGGATTTAAATAATACCGATGCAACACCAGTGATCACCCTTGCTGGCGGAGATCTTTCTGTATTGGGTACCCTTACCATGACGGCAGGTATATTTAATATTGGTGCAAATAAATTAACCATCAGTGGCGCTTCTGCAACAATAGCGCTTTCTGGGGCTGCATATAGTGCAACAAAAATGATTCAGACAGCCGGTAATGGCTCTGATAATGGTCTTGAAATGTATATAGATGCGAATGAAACACTGACCTATCCAATTGGTGTTTCAGGCAAGTATACTCCTGCTGTTGCGGCCTTTGCTTCGTTTAGTGATGATGGGTTAGTAAGGATAACTCCGGTAAATACTGTCCTTGCCACGGCAGCTGCTAGTGCCGATCTATTGACATACTATTGGAGAACCAATCATTCTGGGTTTGGTGTACTTCCTTTGGTTTCCTATCAATTCACTTATGTTGATGCAAATATAGTAGGTACTGAAGCTAACTACAGGCCAGGAAAAGTGTTGGATGTAACACCATTCACAAGATCATTGGATGGAGCAACGGATGACGTTGTGGATGCTAGTAATCTCATTGTTTTTAACGGAGCAACAACAGCAGCCACATTTCCCGGAGCTGGATTTACATTGGATGTTGCCAGTTACTCCACAGGAGCAACTGCAAGCTTTAGTGGTACAGTTAATACTTACTATAGTATTTCTGGTGGTGATTGGAATACAGCAGCAAATTGGTCAAAGAATGCTGTATCTGGAGGCCCTGCAGAAGTTCCGCTTGCAGGAAGTGTTGCTGTGATTAATTCTACTGGTGCTAATGGCCACAGAATGAATGTTTTCGCTACTCCAATAAGTGTAGCTGCTGTTCAGTTCAATCATGACTATATAGGCATTCCTATTCCAGACTCTGAAAATGTGCCTCGCTTGCAATTCCATAATGCCAACAGCAACGTGGTTGGCATAGTAACTGGAACAGGCATGGTATCCTTCAATGGACCTAATGCACCAACTGTTACTGGAGATTTTGGAGACTTTGGCACAAATCCGGATTCCTATTTTCTCTATTGGGGGGCGGGTGGTAGTCACACACTCACAACCATTCCAACACCTATACCTAATCTGATGTTGGAAAGTGCAACGTTTACAATCAATCAGAATATAACTGTAAATACCGATCTTATAAGTCAGGGTGATGCGATTACAATTCCAAATCAAAATATTTTAGTTAAAAGAGATTTATTAATAGGCTTTTGGTTGGGAGGTACATTCCAGTTTCCTGGAACAGCGCCAGCTCTTACAATTACTGTAGAGCGTAACATAGACTTTACGAAAGATCCTTTTGCCGCTCCTGGTAACAGGAACCTTACTGTAAATAATCCAGGAGTACTTGCGTTGGAACACACGATAATTGTTAAAGGCAATATCATTCATGGTTCGAGTAACACTAGTATTATTGACTTATACAATGGTGCGACAAATCGCCCATTAGCAGCGTTGGAATTTCAAGGGACTGGTGCCCATACATATAGCAGAACTTCAACATCAGTACCTGACTTATATCGGATAACTTGTAATAAAGGAACAGATCAGACTTCTACCTTTTCTATCAACAGCACGGTAACATTGAGTGCACCAACTAACGTTGCGCTAAAGCCGATTACCTTAACAAATGGTTTATTAATTATGAATAATGGAGGAACTTATACACTTAGTTCTGGCGGTGGCGACTTTAGTATTCCCACGGCAGCTGGCCTGCAGGTAAGTGCGGGTATAGTAAACATGAATACTGCCAGTACAGGCATATTGTTAAGTGGATTACTGCGGGTAAGCGGTGGAACAGCAACTATTGATGCTGGAGGTGGTTTTAATAACTACATTGAATATTCTAATACGGGAACAGCCACAATAGAAGTAACCTCTGGGACTCTTACGGTTGGTTCACAAATAAGAAGAAGTACTTCGTCCACAACAGGAATTCTAAAATACACCCAATCCAATGGAACAGTTACGGTGGGTAACACAGCAGCACCAACCAACACACGAGGTGTTTTTGAAGTGTTAAACACCGGAAGTCAATTTAATCATTCAGGGGGCTCGCTGACAGTTGTAAGAGGGAATGGCAGTGCAGCAGTGCCATCGTTGTGGTTAGAGCCAGCAAGTGCAGCCATCACAGCAGGATCTACAATTACTATAGGTAATGGTGCTGTCGCATTAGGCACTTTTGGAATACAATCCACTACTTCGTTGAATAATTTTACGTTGACTGGTTCAGCTACCAATACTGCCAGTATTTATATTTCGCCACTCACTATTGGAGGAACCCTGACGGTTTCGGCAAGCAATACCTTGAATGCGCAAGGGCTGGATCTAAGCATTGGTGGAAATTTTGTGGTTGATGGTACCTATACGTCTGGAAATAATATAACCAGCTTCACGAATGCAGGAACCATATCAGGCACCACACCTGCTTTGGCTTTTTACAGTTTCACTAAAACCGGAGCTGGAACTTTAACATTATCAAAAGATATTACGATCAATAGAGATTTAAAATTATCGGCAGGAACTCTTGCCAGCACTAGCTTTTCTATCAACTTAAAGAGACATGCCGAAATTGATGCTACACTCACGAGCTCAAGCGGATCAGGTTTAATCTTTAATGGTACTGCGCAGCAACAATTGACACGTTCCGTTGCTGGCACAAGCACAATGGGAATTGTTACGATCAACAATACTACAGGTGTAATTATTCCGGATGGCAATGGATATGATTTTGCAATTTCTGATAACCTACGGTTACAGTCAGGCGTGTTTGATGTTGGTGGAAGTCTTATTTCCCTTAGCACAGCTGCCGTATTTACACCGGTCAGTGCATTTTCAGTAACCAATATGATTCAAACAAATAGTTCGTTTACTGATAAAGGAATAAAAAAACAATTCCCTACGGGCTACACAACCAACTTCATATTCCCAGTAGGTCAATTGTCATATACACCGGTTACGTTTAATTTTAGTTCTCCGGGATATACAACTGGAGCTACAGGCACACCAACAATTACCGTGCGGCCTGCAAATGAAAGACATCCAAGTGTTGTTAATGATAATGATATAGGCGAATTACCGGATCCTGCTACATTCAATGATTTGAATAACGTATTGCAATATTATTGGATTATCAATGCTGATTTTGTGGCAGCTACATTTAGATCGGATATGACATTGCAATATGTACAACCGCTTGTTTCTGTAGTGGCACCTTACACAGAGGCAGCTGATTATTTAGCTGCTAGAATTCTTTCCGATGCAAACCCAACCAACCAAATCAATAAATTCAATATTACAGATGTGAATGAGACTACTAATGTGATTACATTTTCTTTTACCGGAGTAACAGATGCAGGTATATCTGGAGATTATTTTGCTGGGGTTAACCTGGCGATTCCTAATAGTGTGCCTACCTATACTACTACAAGTTCAGGTAACGTTAACTCGACTATCTATACACCAGTGGTTCCAGGTGGAGGTGCGCCTACGGGAGCTGTATTGATTATAAATCCAAGTCACAATGTTACCTTCAATATTAATAGTGTTAGCCTTTATCAAACACAAATTAATGCTGGTGGAAAAATAATAATACCATCCGGTTCTCTCGGGCATAGACTTGGTACCGTAACAGGAACAGGTGATTTGGAAATTAATAGTAACACTGGTAGTGCCGTATTGCCAGCGGCCGTCTTTGATACATTCTTCTCTTGTGCGGGTGGTGGATTGGCTTTTGGGGGTACGGGAAGTTATGAGGTTTTGGGTGGCATTACATCATTGAGAAATCTTTCAATGTTGGGATCAGGAGCGGTGACATTAGCGAATAATGATGTTGCTATTTGTAATGATCTCACAGTTGCTATGACCGGAGGCGGTAGCTTATCTAATACTAATAACAGAACGATTACCATCTCAAATGATTTACTTTTGAATTCGGGTAATTATTTTAGTGCTGGTGGTGATTTGAGTATTGGCAGAGATTTTACAGAAATGTTAGGATTGTTTGACGGTGGAACCGGTGGTGCGAAAGTTATTACTCGTAACCTAACAGTTAATGGCGGTACCTTTACCTCTGGCTCTGGCACTGGAACAATACGTGTAAACGGAAATATGACTGTGGCTGGTGGTGCAACTTTTACCGGAGGATCATCCAGCTCAACAGGCTTGCGTTATATTTTCCAGGGTTCTGCGGCTCAAGTGTTGACGGGAGATTTTTCAGGAAGCCGTTTTATAAATAGATTAGACGTCAATAATTCTGCAGGTTTAACCTTAGTAGGAAATGTTACTATCGATAGAGAACTATTACTAACTACGGGCAATGTTTCTCCAGGTTCAAATACATTATTACTGTCTGGCACAGCGAGTGCTAATCCAACGAGCGGAAGAGCTACTTCTTTGGTAAATGGGAAGCTCTACAAGGTGCTTTCCACGGCTGGCTCAAGCTTTATATTTCCAATTGGAAAGGGAATCTTATGGAGGCCGGGTTCAGTGAATAGTGTTAGCAATGCCGGAGATACCTGGGATATGGAATATTTTTATGCTCCAGCAACTGCGGAGGCGTTGGTTAATAACCTGACTCCTGTTGCGCCAATCCTTAGAATTGCGGCAGGAGAATATTGGAAAGTATCGGATGGTGCGGCACCTGTAGGCCGAACTGCATTCGTTGGATTAAGTTGGGGTGCAGCTAGTGATGTGTCGGCAAATCTTGCTGAGCGCGAGGCTATGCAAGTTGTTGCCTGGAATGACGGGCTTACCCAATGGCAAAACTATGGCGGCACCAGTTTTAGTCCAGGAGGCTCGCATACTCAATCGCAAGGGAGTTTTATCGCATCATCAACTCTCAGTTTTAGCGAAAATATTGTAACGCTTGGCTCCACGGAAGTTGCGAATCCGTTGCCCGTCAGTTTCATTGAATTTACAGGTACTACCGAAAATGGAGTTAATATCCTGCGATGGTCTACCGCTTCAGAGTTAAATAATGATCATTTTGAAATTGAGAGGTCAACTAATGGTGAGAACTTTGAGCTAATTGGTAGGATTGACGGAAAGGGAACGTTCAACTCAAAGTCAACCTATTTTATAGAAGACAAGGATCCGATTATAGGGCGCAACTACTACAGATTAAAACAAGTAGATTTTGATGGAAGGTCAGCCTATCATGAAAAAATAGTAGCGCTGACTGTTGAGGTTCTGAATAACGTACTCGATTTTGAAGTCTATCCTAATCCTATTAATAATGTTGGCTTGGTTGACTTAATTATCCGTAAGGGTAACAATGAACCAGTTCAAGTAAGGTTGCTCGATATGACCGGTAAAATATGGCTGAATAGTGAGGGTGAAAATAAATTCCTACAGCTGCAATTGCCAAATCTAAGTTCGGGCATATACCTGATCGAAATATCACAAGGTGCGAGAAGGAAGACTCATCGATTAATTGTTAAGAATTAGGAGAAGGAAGCGAAGTGATTGAAACGAAGAAGCCAGAGATTATCTGGCTTTTTTCGTTTCGCGGAAATTGCAATAAGAAGTTTATAAACTGAATTTACCTTCCAAACGGATTTAACGCATTCAACGCGCGTTTGCCTCCACCCATTTTATTCATGGTCTTCATCATTTTGCGCATGTCTTCAAATTGCTTAAGCAACTGATTCACTTGCTGCACGGATGTGCCGCTGCCTTTTGCAATCCTGGTTTTACGGCTTACGTTAATCTTATCTGGATTTTCTCTTTCTTCTAATGTCATTGATTTGATGATCGCTTCAATAGGCTTGAAGGAGTTGTCGTTGATATCAATATCTTTTACCGCTTTGCCCATGCCGGGGATCATGCTGAGCATGTCCTTCATGTTACCCATTTTCTTAATCTGCTCCAATTGTGAAAGAAAATCGTTGAAGTCAAATTGATTCTTACGCATTTTGGCGTTCAGCCTGCGCGTCTCATCTTCATCAAAAGTCTGTTGTGCCTTCTCCACTAAGCTCACCACATCGCCCATGCCTAAAATCCGGCTGGCCATACGGTCGGGATAGAAGCGGTCGATAGCTTCCATCTTTTCGCCTGAACTGACGAACTTGATTGGCTTCTCCACTACTCTTCGGATGGATAGCGCAGCACCACCGCGGGTATCACCATCCATTTTGGTTAATACAACTCCGTCAAAATTTATGCGATCATTAAATGCTTTGGCTGTGTTTACGGCATCCTGACCAGTCATCGAGTCTACCACAAACAACGTTTCAGAAGGGTTGAGTGCTTCTTTTAACTGAGCAATTTCCTTCATCATCTCTTCATCCACAGCCAAACGACCAGCTGTATCGACAATGACAACTCTAAAATTATTTTTCTTAGCGTGTTCTAGAGCTGCTTTCGCAATCTTGATAGCGTCTTTATTATCGGGTTCCGCGTATACCTCAACACCAACTTGCTCACCTAATACTTTTAATTGGTCAATGGCCGCAGGACGGTAGATATCGCATGCGGTTAATAACACGCTACGTCCCTGACGCTTCAAATAACTAGCTAGCTTACCGGAGAAGGTAGTCTTACCGGAACCTTGCAAACCTGCAATCAAAATGACAGCGGGATTGCCTTCTATTTTAATGTCCTCACTGGCGCCTCCCATAAGGAGTGTGAGTTCATCGTTTGTGATTTTAGTGAGTAACTGACCAGGCGAAATGGCAGTTAGCACATTTTGGCCCATTGCCTTTTCTTTTATTTCGTCCGTTACGTCCTTTGCGACTTTATAGTTAACGTCAGCATCGATTAGGGCCTTACGTATTTCCTTGATGGTGCTGGCAACGTTGATTTCGGTTATTCTACCCTGACCTTTCAGTGTTTGAAAGGCTTTTTCCAATTTAAGACTTAAACTATCGAACATGGACCGATGATTAAAACTGTGATTAATTGATTTAGTGATTTCGCTAATTTCACTGGCTGGTCTGCCAACTTTCAGATGAAACAGGTTGCAAATTTAACTTCTATTTTGATATGGAAAAGGAATCTCTTTGGATCCATAATTTCACGCGAAGGCGCGAAGCTCGCAAAGATTAATTTTGAATTCCCAACGCTTAGCTTATTTAGTTGCTCAGCAGGATATTTCTGGACTTTTCCTGAATCAAGAGATAGGCATTCGAGATGGCCTCATTTTCAGTTACTTGATAATCCATCAAACTGATCACCTCCGCGATTCCGATTTTTTGTATTTCCAAGTTCCGCAATTCACATTTTCCGGCAATGGCTACCACTTTTTTATGGTGCTTCAATCCGAGCTTTCCTATTTCCATAACCACTTTCCCAGCCAGTGTTTGCTGATCAATTTTGCCTTCACCGGTAATGATAAGATCGGCTTGTTTAATTCTTTCCTCCAATCCTGTTGCTTGAATGATGTAGTCCATGCCCCGTTGGATAGTGATGTTTAGAAATACTTTTGCTCCACCCGGCAAACCACCTCCTGCTCCTGCCCCAGGGAAGTTTGCCGATGTTTTAAAAGTTTTCTGTATTACCCTTTCAAAATTCCGTAAGCCATCATCAAGTAGTTTCACGGCTTCTTCATTTGCTCCTTTTTGTGGTGCGTAAATGAAAGCGGCTCCCTTTGGCCCGAACAAAGGATTATCGACATCACATAACCCAATAAATTCCAGGTCCTTGATAAGAGGATGAACGCGATCTGTTTTTATGGAATGCAAGTGAATAAGATTTTCACCAACTGGCTTCAAGAGATTATTATTCGAATCAAAAAATTCAAACCCAAGCGCCTGAGCCATTCCAATACCTCCATCGTTTGTGCCGCTTCCTCCAATACCCATCAATATTTTTCTTACACCTTTGTTCAATGCGTCTACTATCAGCTCGCCTGTACCGAGTGTTGTTGTGAAAAGTGGATTTCGATCTTCTGGTTTTAAAAGTTGAAGCCCTGAAGCATTGGCCATCTCTATGAAAGCAGTGGAGCCATCTTTCGATATTCCATAGTCAGCCTTAATTATTTCAAACTTTGGCCCTGTTACTTCTAAAGAAATCGTATGGCCATTAAAATAAGAGGTAAGTAACTCGCACGTTCCTTCGCCACCATCAGCCATAGGGATAGAAGTGATGTGGAGGTTTGAATGGGCTTGTTTCAGCCCTGAACTTATGGCATCACAGACTTCTTTGGCAGTAAGCGAACCTTTGAACTTATCCGGTGCGATTAGAATGTTCATAACACAAGGAGAAGTAGAATGGAAGTTATCAAAGCGGTAATACCTTGTGCAAAGGTAATCAGGGTATAACTTCGAAAAGCATCTTTGGAGACAATGCCACCAAATTGCGACACTACCCAGAAATAAGAATCGTTGGCATGAGATACCGTCATGCCTCCACCACCAATTGCCAGAATGAGAATCGCTAAATCAGTTGGGGATGAAAATCCTGCATTAGCAGCCAATGGTGCCAGTAATGAACTTGTAATAATCATGGATGAGGTTGTGGAGCCCTGGGCAGTCTTTAGAATGGCAGCTATAACAAAACTTACAATTAGAAAAACGACTCCACTCACTTGAGAGTTAGAAACATGTTCTTTTAAAATTACATCTACACCGCTTGATTTGATAATCGCGCCAAATGAACCTCCGGCTCCGGTGATCAGTAGAATTATTCCTGCATCTTTTAATGCTTCGGATATCCACGAAGGCCATTCCTTGTTCTGTTTCTTTTCAACCAGTGTGAATGCAAGTACTAGTCCTATGGTAAGGGCTACAACAGGCTGACTCAATGTCTGAATAATGATGGAAAGTAAATTCGTCTCATCAACTATTTTCGGGAAGGAACCTGACGCAATTAAAAGTATCGGTAGAACCAATGGTAAAAAAGCGTTGACCGATGAAATTGATTTGACTGACATTTGCTGGTGAGATGATGGCAGTGATGAGATAATGGTTGTACCCAGTTTTTTTGAAAGAAAGTAAGAAACGAAGGCCACTGGAATTGTTCCAAGCATTCCAATAAGTATTACAGTACCAAGATTTCCGGAAGCACCCAGATTGGCAGCTGCCGCAAGAGGCCCAGGAGTAGGAGGAACCAATGTATGGGTTGTATAAAGTCCAGTTGAAAGTGCTAGTGAAAGTTGCGTTGAGTTTACTGATGCTTGAGATGCGATAGATGGAATGAGGCGTGATAGAATGATAAATCCGGAGTCACAAAAAACAGGTATTCCAACGATCACTCCGATGACGGTCATCGCTAATACAGATCGGTTAGCGCCAAATACGTGTACTAACTTGTTACTAATCACTTCCATGGCACCGGTCTTTTCCATCACAATACCCAGACACGACCCGATGGCAACCAGAAAACCAATTTGCGCAAGTAAAGAACCAAACCCTGACTGCATGGCCACTATAATTTCAACAAACGATTTTCCTGCAATCAATCCGAATGTAACTGCCGCAATCAATAAGGAAAAGAAAGCGTGAAGATTAAAGTATCGACTAATCAAAATCATTCCGGTGATGGAGATAATCAAGGCAAGACTTATTCTGATAATTTCTGTTGTCATTGTTTACCGGAAGGGATGAAACGGAAATACTTCTCCTGCTTTAAATTCACTTTTCTCCAAAGGCAATTCAATAAATCCATCTACTTCTTTGAGATTGGCAAAATCACCTGAGCCTCCTCCCGCATCTGGATAGGCCATCAGTTTGCCTGATTCATTTTTTAGTTTAACCTGAAGAAAATAGGTGAGCGGAGGTTTGAAGTTGAAGTCTTTGGCTAGTATGGCTTGTGAAGTTAATAATTCAGAACCAAGACTTTTCATCAACCACGGTTTGATATATCTGTAAAAGCACATATAGGTAGAGACGGGATTACCTGGTAATGCAAACACAGTTTGTTGCTTGGAGGCGCCAAACCAAAATGGTTTGCCTGGCTTTTGACTCACCTGATGGAAAAGTTTTTTAACGCCCAAGGATTCAAGAACTTCAGGAACGTAATCAAATTTCCCTTTTGAAACGCCACCAGAAAGGATGATGAGTTCATGATCCTTGAAAATGTTTCGTAGATTATTTTCAAGAAGTTCTTTCGAATCGGTCAAATGAAATTTGCTTGATGGGCATCCCAGTTCAAGTAAAGCTGCCTGAAGTGCTGTGTCATTCGATCTTCTAATTTGATGCTTCAACGGAGTTTGGTCAATATCCACGAGTTCATCACCTGTTGAGACAATAGCAGTTTTTGGAAAGCTAAAGACTTGAACTTTATTTTTCCCGACAGAGGCAAGCAAGGCCACTTCGGCAGGAGAGATCTTTAAGTGCGGTGAAAGCAATACTTGATTTTGTTTTGCATCCTGACTTTGAGAATGAATATTTTGATGAGCAGAAATATCGCCAATGCAAATAGTGGCAGTGTTGCTTTCGATCTTAAGATCTTCATAGCGAATTACCGTGTCAGTTCCATCAGGAAGCATTGCACCTGTCATCACTTCAATACAGTTATTAGGATCTTTCAATTTTAACTGTGGCGAGCCGGCAGCCTGTGTTGCTTCAATGCTAAATTGTGTTTGCCCGTTTTGAAATGATTTGAACAGAATGGCAATGCCGTCCATTGACACACGATCGAAAGGAGGGAAATCTCGATCAGCTAATATGGATTCAGCCAGAATTCTTCCTGTCGAATGAGTTACGTCAACTGATTCTGCTTTGGTTCTCCAAAGGTTGGATAGAATTATTGAAGTGGCTTCCTGAACACTGATCATGTTTTGACTAAATTTGAGAAAGTAAGATAGATACTTCACCTCAATGAAAAAACAATTTACGCACATCAGTAAAACAGGTAATCCGCAAATGGTGGATGTATCGGAAAAGAAGATAACAAAGCGTATTGCCAAAGCGCAGGCTGTTGTTTTTCTGGGAAAAGATATCCTAAGCAGGATGAAGGGGGATGAATTGATCACCAAGAAGGGGCCTGTATTTCAAACAGCCATTATTGCCGGTGTAATGGGAGCAAAAAAAACCCATGAGTTGATTCCCTTTTGCCATCCACTTGGTTTGGAGGATTGTCAAATCATCATTACTGTTAAAAAGGAAAAAGTAATAATCGATTCAATTGCTATAGTTTCAGGTAAAACAGGTGTAGAAATGGAGGCGCTCACCGGTGCATCTGTTGCTGCCCTTACGGTTTATGATATGTGCAAGGCATTATCGCACAATATCATTATTGAAGAAGTTAAATTGATGGAGAAGACCGGAGGAAAAAAGGATTTTAACCGTTGGTTAATGAAATGAGAGAGCCTTCCCTTTATGGATTAGTGCTAGCGGGGGGCAGGAGTTCCAGAATGGGTCACGACAAGGGGCTCTTACAATATTTTGATAGGCCACAGCGAGAATATTTGTTTGACTTGTTAGGCAAATTTTGTGACCGGGTTTTTACCTCTTGCCTCAAGGAGCAGGGAATAGAGCCATCACTTAATCCCATTTATGATAAGTTTGATTTTGGAAGTCCATTAAACGGAATCCTTTCTGCAGCGGATCTTCATCCGGAAAAAGTCTGGCTTGCAGTAGCAGTAGATATGCCTTATGTGAACGAAGATGTATTGCAGTATCTGATTTCAAATCGAGATCAAACAAAAGCAGCAACTTGCTTTTATGACTCATCAGGAAGATTACCAGAGCCATTACTTACAATCTGGGAACCTGCTGCCCTTCCGTTGCTACGGAAATTTGTAAATGAAGTTGGAATAAGCCCGAGAGATTTTTTGATGGCTAGCGATTGTCAAAAATTAACGTACTCAGATTCTCAGTTTCATGTAAATGTCAATACGCCAGAGGAATTCTATAAAGTAAAAAGGGGCAATTCTGAACATCTGACCTAGAAAAGTAAGCCTTACCAGCCTAAACTTACTCATGCCTTCAGGCTGACTTTTCAAACCCGCTTTCTGAAGTGAGACTAGTTATATTCATATCAACCATTGACGGGAGAAACAAAATGCTCTTTATAAATTACTTTGTATAGACACATGTAAATGCTTCTGTTTCAGTCCTTGATCAGCAGCATACCTTGTCTAATTTCAGGAATTTGTTCATGATAAGGGCTGCTCTTTTTTCTTCATTGTAATGATCGTTTCTTAGTTGACCTCCATTCTGGAATGGTAAAATGAGATCAGGAGTTTTAACAATACAGCGGGAACTTACACCCACAAACTTTTTTAACGATTGAAGAACTTTTTATTAACTGTAATGTTAATTTTATACTGTCTAATCAAAATAGTTGGTGTATGAAAAACGTAAGCAAAATGCATTTTCCTGATGTGCATCTTAATCCAATCAATCGCGATCTTTTTCTGGTTGTGGCAGTCGCTATGCTGATGTCTGTCGCTTTTATTACAGCTGCGGTCATGATTGCCAGCCAATTATAGAAAAAGCTCTTCAGTTAGCTGAAAGGCCTTTCACAATCAAAACTAATTTTTAGTTGGAGAGCACGGTCATTTGCGGCCTAGCCGAAACCCATTCTTCGCCATCTTCAAAAACTTCTTTCTTCCAGATCGGCACTTTTGCCTTCAATTCATCAATAATAAATTCGCAAGCCTCGAATGATTCTTTGCGATGTGGAGCTGAGACAGCAACAGCCACTGCTGTTTCTCCTGGTTTTAGAGTTCCAATCCTATGACTAACAGCCACACCCAAAAGTCCCCATCGGTGAGTGGCATCGTCAATTATTTTGCGAATCTCCGCTACAGCCATGCCCTCGTATGCTTCATACTCCAACCAGCGCACATTTTTGTTATGAGCAGTAGCGCGTACGTTCCCTATAAAAATATTAACGGCCCCTGCACCAAGGCTAGAGACCGTTTCGATAACTTTCTGTGTATCGATTGGCTTTTCGGTTATTTTAATCATGGCAGTATGGGTTTGGTGAGACAGGAAGAACGAGGATGAAAGTAGGAAAATGAGCAGACTATTGAAAGAACATTTGCCTCAAAATTTATGGTTAGAAATTAGGGGCTTTTAGTGCATAATTTCTGCGCAATCTTCTTTCAGCCACCACTTACAGGTGGGATAAGTGCAATTTCGTCTGTCTCCTTTAGTTCCGTTTCGCCTTCTGCGTAGTTTTGATTCACCGCAATGAACAATGAGTTCAGACTTTCCAGTTTCGGATATTGCTTGGATAGATCGTTTCGTAATTCGGTAACGGTATTGCCGCTGATTTCCAGAATTAATTCTTTACTTCCCAGGATGTCCCGAGCTATTCCAAATGTTTTGATTCTGCATTTCATGCTTTAAAGATCGGAATTATTGCGCGATCCTGTCTATCTTTCGTTATTAATTGATCTATGAAAGCACCTCAACTCTTCGATAACCATGGCCGTCCGATTAATTATCTGCGGTTGGCGGTAACGGACCGTTGCAATCTGCGATGCTTTTATTGCATGCCCGAAGAGGGCATTAAATATTTACCCAAAAAAGAACTCTTCACCTTTGAAGAAATTGAACGTCTTGTTGTTTTGCTGGCGCAGATGGGCATCACCAAGGTGAGGCTTACAGGTGGTGAGCCGTTTGTTCGAAATGATTTGATGCAGTTGATCAGGCGCATTGTTAAGATTGAAGGCATTCAGGATGTTCATATCACAACGAATGGAATTCTTACTTCACCCCACATCCCTGAGTTGAAGTCGCTCGGTATTGCTTCGGTAAACCTCAGCCTTGATACATTGGATCGCGAACGGTTTAAGCGAATAGCCCGCAGGGATGAATTTGAAAAGACCTGGGATACTTTTGAACAATTGGTGGACAGTAATATTTCTGTAAAAATAAATTCGGTGGTGATGGAAGGTCAGAACATTGAGGACATTCTTCCGATTGTACTCCTGACAAAGGATAAAAATGTATCCGTTCGGTTTATAGAAGAGATGCCTTTTAATGGTGAGGGCAATCATTATTCATCTTTAACCTGGACGTACAAAAAGATTTTGGATCATATTCAAAAAGAATTTCCGGGCATTCAAAAAATTCTGGACGAACAAAACTCTACTGCTTATCATTATCAGGTACCGGGATTCAAAGGGAACATTGGAATCATTGCGGCCTTCAGCAGAACGTTTTGTGGAACCTGCAATCGCATTCGTGTGACTGCGCAGGGGGTTTTGAAAACCTGTTTATATGACGATGGTGTTTTGAATATCAAAAACCTGATGAGATATGGGTTATCTGATCCGGAAATTAAAGCTCAGTTGAAAAATGCTTTTGCTCATCGCCCTAAAGATGGGTTCGAAGCGGAACGGAAGCGAAAAGAACATTCTGTTTCTGAGTCGATGTCAACGATAGGAGGATGACATAATGTGCGCCTTATTTAGTGATGCGATGCTTTATTTTAGCAGTTTAACCTATTTGCTGTAGTAGTGTCAAATTCATAACTTTGGACATACTCTTTTATTATGGATATCAATGTTGAAAAGGCGCTCTTAATCAAAGAACTCAAACAAGTTGAAGATGTTTCTTTGTTAAAGGCAATTAAGGCCATGCTCCATTACGGCCTGATGAACGAAGGGAGGATCACTCTTGAACAATACAATCGCGAATTAGAAGAAGCTGAAAATAGAATCGATAAAGGAGAATTCTTTACACAAGATGAAGTTGAGAAGATCGCCAAAAAATGGTAGTAAAAAACAAAGCCATTGTTTCATGGGATAAAGCAGCTTTACTTTCCTTGCAAAAAGCGTATGATTTTATATCTAATGACTCCCCTTCAAATGCAACAAAGGTGAGAGATGCCATTCTTAAAATAGTCAGAGGCCTACCAGATAATCCAGAAAAATTTCCGCCTGATAAATTCAGATTAAATAACAAGGGCAATTATCGCGCCTTCGAAAAATTCTCTTATCGGATAGCCTATCGCTTTTCTGATAAGGAAATAAAAATCTTGCGTGTAAGGCATGTGAAGAAAGAGCCGAAAATGCATTAGAGCTGCCAGATATTATATAGAAAGGCATGGAATTTTATATTTTTATCATCTCCTTTTTTGTCATCGCTCTAATCTACTCCTCCGTTGGTTTCGGTGGAGGCTCAAGTTATTTGGCATTGCTTGCCCTTCCTGTTTTTGCTATTGCCTTTCCTGTCATTCGTTCAACAGCATTGTTTTGCAACATCATTGTGGTAACGAGTGGTGTGCTCATTTTTTATAAAGAAGGAAAAATTTCTTTTAAAGAAGTTTGGCCTTATTTGGTAGGTAGCGTTCCTATGGCCTACATAGGAGGCTTTTGGCCTATTCAGCAAAATACCTTTTTTATTCTTTTGGGATTCACATTAGTGGTGGTTCCTTTTCTACTTTGGTTTCAACCTGAAAACATCGAGAAGAGAGTTGTGTCCAATTTGCCCGAATCAGATTTCATAAAAATCATACTTGGCACTGTCATTGGATTGCTTTCAGGATTAGTTGGAATTGGTGGTGGAATTTTTCTTTCTCCGATTTTACATTTACTCCGTTGGTCAGATGCCAAAAGAATATCTGCGCTTGCCAGTGTATTTATTCTGGTCAACTCAATAGGTGGTTTGGCCGGACAAATTAATCGAGGTATTCCTGAGCTGAGCTGGCAATTTCTTGTTCCATTATTACTTGCTGTTTTTATAGGTGGACAAATTGGCTCGCGATTGGGAGCTAGAAAATTTAATCCAATCTATATTAAACGCATTACCGCTGTTGTTATCTTAATTGCAGCATTGAATATTCTGAAAGATCACCTTCTTTGATTAGAATGCTCATGGGTTCATATAACCTATTGCTATTTATCTAATCGAATGAATTTCCCCTCATCAATTTTTCCTTCTTTCACAGTGTAAAGAGTTACGCCAGATGGCATGATTTGATTTCCTTTTTTAACCGGTTCAACAACAGCAGCAGTTTGTTCAAATCTTGTTTTCTGTCCTTCTGTTTCCATCCAAAATATTTGCCTAACATGATTATGTCCTGACAGAGCTAGGGGGTATGGATGCAAACCGATCAGTTCAACGAGTTCGCTCGTATTGGAAACAACATGTCTAAATTGAAGTTTCTCGTTTTCTCTTTCCAACGTGCGCGAAGGCCCGCTTTCTGTAAAGTTAGTTGTACTTAGTGCGCCTGAGAAAAACGGGATATGATTAAAGCTAATTATTGGTGTGGTTGTAGGTACATTTTCCAAATCCTGTTTCAGCCAATTGAATTGTATGGAATCAACATGCCCAAAATACCATAAGTCTTCAAAGTCAACATCATCTAAGCCTACGAAATGAATCCCCCCGTAGTTGAAGGAATAATAATTCGGTCCGAGATAATGCTGATACATTTTCTTTCCATATAATGGATGATCCTTACCCACCAGCGACTGATGTCTTTCAATGCCAAAAATTTCATGGTTCCCTGGCACATTCCAAACGGGTACAGAAAATTTTTGGATTTCCTTTTTATAAAGCTCAAAATAACCGGTCGCTTCTTTTTCTGAAACCCGAAGAGCATCCTTGACAAGGTCACCTGTGATGAGCAAAAAATCAGGTTTGTTTGCTTCAACTATTTCGCGCAACTTCTGTATTCTAACAATACTTTTTTCGCTAATGTGTGTATCAGATGCGTGAATGAAAGTGAAGGAAGCCTTTATGGTAGATATGGTGAGAGGAAAATCAACAGATGAATCTCCTGTCGGTGTTAGCCACCAGTTTTTTGCGGAATAACCTGAAGGCAAGCTAATGAAGATGAATTTGGTTTCATTAGAAGTGGTTATTTCGTAGAATCCTTCGTTGTTTGTTTTTACTACTGTGATTAGGTTGGACACAGAAACGTCTTTCATTCCTTCTTCGTTTTTATCGCGAATCCCATTATTATTTTTATCAATAAATACATAGCCTGAAATAGCTAGTGATTGAAATGCAAAAGTGATCAGTAAGGAAACAAGCAATGGAAATCGGATCATAGTAGATGAGCTTTTAATTTTTCAGCATTTGTCAATTAGATGACAAACTATTTGATAGTAAAAGCTCAATTTAGTATCAAATTGCAAGATGATAAAGACATTGGTGCTAGTTTCTATGATATTGTTTTCTGACAGTCTTATTGCTCAGCAAAAGAAACAAGTCAATAATTACCTTAATG
Source organism: Bacteroidia bacterium (assembly GCA_031414855.1). GTDB lineage: Bacteria > Bacteroidota > Bacteroidia > Cytophagales > Cyclobacteriaceae > ELB16-189. Next base: position 20,996 of record JANOQK010000070.1, read on the forward strand.
TTGATTTCGGGGTAGCAAGCTATCGGGGAAGTCTTTCAGTGTCTGTTTTGCATAATTGGAGATTAGGAGCTCGTCAAAAAATGGGAGTTGGCTTAGGTGGCAGGTTTACTTCTTTTTTGGGCGCGAATCAGTATTACATCACAGCACCGGCCGCACTCACTTCCGGCAGCACAGGCCCCTTTGTCATATTCAAGGAGAATATACCCGAAAACATTGACAGCCTTTTGGTTAAATCACCACAAGTAAATGCATTGAACCTGATGATTAATCTTGATTACCAAATCAGTCGAAAGATAACTGTTGGGTTTAATATTGATGCAATTGGATTTTCATTCGGTGGAAGCAAACAAGCTAATTTCATGAGTGAGGCAACCGGAATGAATACGACTGCTGACCCTACGCCTTTTAATGTTCTTTTAATAAGTGACAATGATCAGGGAACACTTAATTCTGAATTGTACTTGACGTATTCTCTGAGTGATGCATGGGCAATAAAAACAAGCGCTCAATTTTTGTTTACCGAATACACCACGATCACAAAAGTTCAAGCCTATCCGGAAGAAAATGACCGGTTCAGAAACAAATCGTTAATGTTCAGTGTTGGAATATCACGCAAACTTTAAAAATATATGAAAAGCCTATTGTTAATTTTCGTTTGCGTAGTCATGCTATCTTGTCAACAAGATGATGACAACACCCCTGTTCAACCGGTAAATGATAATTTTGACACATCGAAAGCCGCTTTAGTAAAGATGGGGATGCTTGAAGGGGTAGGTCATACGGTAAGTGGTACTGTTTCCCTTTATGATTCCAATGGGGCAAAGGTTATTATTCTGGATCCTTTTTCTTCGCAGAACGGCCCCGATCTAAAAGTATATTTTAGTAAAGATTCAGGTGCCAAAGAATACATTCGTCTTGGAGATTTGAAATCCACCATGGGTAAACAAGTGTATGAGGTGCCGGCAGGTACGGATATCAATTTGTATAAATACGTGCATATCTGGTGTGAGAAGTTTACAGTAGTTTTCGCTATTGCCGAGATTAAGTAGGGAAGATTAACGCAACGGGATATCTTCAACCCGTTGACACCTTCGTGAAGGAGCTCAGCATGGACATTCATTAAATCCCCTTGACTTTACTTTATTCCTTCTTATTTTGCGCCCTTTAATTTCTGCGCATGAAAAAGATTAGCCTGACCGATGCTTTGCCTCATTTTGTTGCCATCGTTGTTTTTCTATTGGTAACTATCTTTTTCTTCAATCCCATTTTTTTTGATAACAAGGCCATTAATCAAGGTGATATTAACCAATTTCTGTGGGGAAGTAAGGAACTTCGCGATTATAGAGCGGCCACAGGTGCTGAAGGTTTATGGTCTAACGCTATGTTCAGCGGAATGCCCGCCTACCTAGTCAATCTTGATTGGAGTGATGGTGCTATATCTGGAATGAAACGAGTTCTTTCATTTTTTTTACCGCATCCAATCACGAATATTTTTTTGGCATTTGTTTGCTACCACATTTTATTATTAGTTTTTAAAGTCAGGCCTTATCTGGCGGTGGCCGGAGCACTAGCATTTGGCTTGTCATCCTACATGATCATCGGTCTTTCTGCCGGGCACAATGCGAGAATTGGTGCCATTGCCTTTATGCCATTGGTAATGGCTGGCATTCATTTGGCCTTTACACATAGAAAGATATTAGGTCTTGGCGTAACAGCTGCGGGATTGGCTTTGCACTTGCGTGAAAACCATGCGCAGATTACCTACTACTTGATAATTATTGTGGGGGCGTATGGAATCATCCAATTAGTTTATGCCCTTCGCGAAAAACAACTACCTGAATTTTTTAAAACAATTGGAATGCTATCAGTTGCAGCTCTTTTGGCAGCGGCTACTTTTGTTGGCCCCTTGATGGCGATTACTGAATACAGCCGCTACTCCACACGGGGAAAATCAGAGCTGGTGACAACTTCGGCAGATACGTTTGGATCAGGTTTGCCAAAAAGCTATGCCTTTGCGTATAGCAATGGAATATTTGAACCGATCACCTTGCTTGTTCCAGATTTTTATGGAGGTAGCAGTTCTCACTCATTTGTCAGTGAGCAGGAAAGTGAAACCTATAAGGCCTTGGTGAAAGCCAACGATGAGAGTATGGCCAATCAATTGGCGCAATACAGTTCTTCGTACTGGGGAAGTCAACCTTTGTCGGCACCTTACTATGCTGGCGCGATCATTGTTTTTCTTTTTGTGCTGGGTTTATTAGTTGTTGAAAAAAGATTTGTGTGGTGGCTTGCTTCAGTTAGTGTCATAGCTATTATGCTGAGCTGGGGTAGCAATTTTGAATCGTTCAATTACTTTTTGTTCGATTACTTGCCTGGCTATAATAAATTCAGGTCGGTCACCTTTGCGATGGTCATCGTTTTCTTTTCCATGCCACTACTAGGGATGCTTGGTCTGGAGCAAGTGCTACAGACTGGAATTGCAAAAGAGAATAAACGCAAATTGATTATTGCCTTTGGTTTAACCGGAGGATTGTGTTTTTTATTTTTCCTGTTGGCAGGAATGTTTAGTTTCTCCAAATCATTTGAGAGTCAGTTGCCAGCCTGGTTTACAAATGCTTTGCATGCTGATCGGGAATCTATGATGAGAGGTGATGCCCTTCGGTCTTTTGCCTTTATATTTTCAATTTTCATTTTACTGTATTTCAATGTTCATCAAAAAATATCGGCTATAGGCTTTTTTACTTTTCTGTCATTCATGATAGTGATCGATATGGCGGTTGTGGATGGTCGCTATCTTACGAAAGATGAGTATAAGCGCAAGCGTGACAATGCCAGTCTTGCACCCACGCCATCAAATGAAACTATACTGAAGGACAAAGGAACTTATCGTGTGCTTAATTTAAGAGGTTTCTATGAAGCGGGCACATCAAATTTTCATCGTTCACTTGGTGGTTATCATGGAGTGCGTATCAAACGATATCAGGAGTTGTTTGACTCTTGTATTGTACGCGAACAAGAGCAATTGATAGCTGACGCCCAGCAGGGAAGAATTGACTTTAGCAATTTCGGAGTGATTAACATGCTCAATACGAAGTATTTCTTGTATGGGGATAATGCTTCTGATATTATTCTCAACTCCGAAGCCAATGGCAATGCCTGGTTTGTAAAAGAGGTAGCTAAGGTTAATTCACCTAATGAAGAGTTAACGACAGTAGCAGGGGTCAATACAAAGGCAATAGCTGTTATAGATGATTCAAAATTCAAGGTTCAAAATTTCGACTATGATAGCGTGAGTAAAATTGATTTGGTCGAAACTAAACCTCCCTATTTGAAATACGAATCAGAATCGTCCGCCAACAGTCTGGCTGTCTTTTCAGAGATCTATTATCCCAAAGGTTGGCATGCCTTCATCGATGGAAAAGAAGTTTCCATCCTTCGTGTGAATTATGTTCTTCGCGCACTGGAGGTTCCTTCAGGAAAACATGTAATAGAATTTAAGTTCGAACCCAAACCTTACCTCATTGGTAATAAAATTACAATGGCTTCGAGTTGGGTATTGGTTTTGGTGGTAGTAGGATGCCTGGGATTGAGCCTCAGAGAAGAAAAAGTTAATCTTTAAACGTTAATAGTGGATTTGTCACTATTAACCAGTAACGACTAACTATTAACAATACGTCTGAACTATCTTTTCTTCTTTATTTTCGTGCCAGGCTTTGGTTTGGCTGGCGACACCTTGGTAGGCGGTGCTGATGAAGAGCGTTTAGGTTTAAACTCTTTCTTTGTTACAAAAATTCGGGAAAACCCTATTGAGACCGATAAGTACACTTCACGCCTTATTCCATATAAATCGGGAGCACCCGGGCTACCGTTTAAGTCAGGTGTACCTGATGGAGTTTTCAACTGTTCGAGATAGGCGTCTTTTCGTGGATCGAAAATTCCAAAATTGGCTCGGCCATCAAAATTAAGGCTCCAGCTATCATTTAAGTCGAAATCTGAACGAAGGCCAATGCCAGCGAATAATTGGATTGGTTTGAATTTGTCTTTTGAAACATGGATCTGATCGGTCACATCTGGAACAAACACACCATCATAAGAAACAACATATCCAGGATCCGTTGGAATGGAAACCTTGGGAGGATATTTTAGTTTGGAAGCCACAAAGGTCATGGTTTCCTTTCCTTCCAGTAGGTAATTGAAATTTATGGCGGCTACCAAGCTCAAACGAAAAAAGGAAATATCGTTGATGTGCAGTTTAAGCGCCACGGGCACAGTAAAATAGTTCATTTTTACATTGCGGATTCCTGAATGACCTCCACTGGTATTTTGAATAATAAATTTTTGTCCCACCTGGAGGTATGACGGGGAAATTAAAAACCCATAGCCCAAATAATCCATTCCATAGTTAAACCCAAAAGGTGTTGCTCGTACAGTCAATTCACCATAAAAACGAGGGTCGTCTTGAAGCCCTTGATCTAGAGTAAAGGGTGCATTTATTCCAGCGAAAATGCCAAAAGACTCCACATTCTGACCTATAGCCAAGTGGCTGGATACGATAAAGAACAACAGCGCAAGGGCGAGCCTCATCAGAGCCTTAGTTTGTGGTTAGCATTAAAAAAAGGAATCGAAAAACAGATTAAAGCCTCCCTTTTAATATCACCCAACTACAAAACTAAGACAAAAAGTGAAACAGGAAAGCTTAAAATGAGGTTATACTGCGACTGTAAGATCCATTTTCGTTGAATAGAAAATGGTTAAGCCAGATTGTGATACACGTTCTGAACATCATCATCAGACTCTAATGCCTCAACGCATTTCAAGACTTCATCTTGGTCAGTCTCGCTCAGTTCTTTGGTAGTGGTTGGTATGTATTGAAGTTCAGAACTTTTAGCATCGAGGTGTTTTGTTTCGAGGAATTTTGCCATATGGCCAAACTCAGTAAACTGCGTATAGATGATAATCTCTTCTTCCTCTTTTACGATATCTTCTGCACCGGCATCAATCAAATCCAGTTCGAGTTCATCCAGATTTAGTTTGGCAGGGTCAAATTTAAAAACGCCCTTTCGCTCGAAAAGAAATCCTACAGAACCAGAATTACCCATAGCCCCATCATTTTTAGAAAATAGGAGACGGATGTTGGCTACGGTGCGCGTTGGGTTGTCCGTTGCACACTCAACAATTATGGGTACACCATGTGGTGCATATCCTTCGTATATCGTTTCTTCAAAGTTCTTTTCTTCTTTAGTGGACGCTCGCTTAATGGCCGCATCAACGCGGTCTTTAGGCATGTTAAGGCCTTTTGCGTTTTGAATGGCCATTCGTAGCCTTGGATTATTTTCCGGCAACGCCCCACCCAGTTTAACTGCAATGGCAATATCTTTTCCGATACGGGTGAAGCCCTTTGCCATCTTATCAAATCGGGCAAACATCTTATGTTTTCTTTTTTCAAATACGCGTCCCATACAGTTCTCTTATTTTTTAAAGTCGGTTGCAAAAATATAAATCCCCTGATTATTATCCTTATCTGGAAATCGATTGTTTTGGCCATTCAAGAGGGTCGAAGTATCGTCCATTCCCGGACGTATTTGTTCGCACAGGCTCAAATACTATTTAGAAAACGCGTGTATTACTTTCTTTTTGGTGACTTTTATATGGCACCATCCTTGGCAACCTCGAACTAGACCATCCACAGAAATCATTTGCGTTACGAATAGATTCATGACAGATTAATGCCAGCGAGCCGCATGCCTCAACTCCTATTCCAATCGGACAGGTATTGAAAGAAAATTATTCCTTAACAGAGGAATTGGTTAGGCTTCAACAGAAGCCTTATTGGTGATGCAGTATATGGCAATGTTCCACTTCGTGGACTAATTGTGAACCCTTCTTTTCTAAAGGTATTTCATATAAAGCAGAACTCACATTTGGGCTGCTACTCACTTGAATTTCAATAATTGGCATTTTGGGAATGCTTACGATTTGTTCTCAAACCATAAAGGCAGCAGTTTCAAATCCGGTCAAGTCGCTCAGATACGAATAAATGGGTTACCAGTTTCCGGTCACCAGTCACAGTAACTGGAAACCGGTAACTTGTAACCTTTTAAAAAATTCAGAGTATTTTATAACAATTCGATGACCTATGTTCCAAAACTACCTCACCTCGCTCTGGCGCAATATTTCTAAAAATAGAGTGTTCACCCTTATAAATGTCTCAGGGCTTGCCATAGGCATGCTTGCTTGTATTCTGATCGCGCAGTTTGTGTTGCATGAATTGAGCTATGATAATTTCCTGGATAAGAAGGACAGGATATACCGTTTGCAACTAGACCGTTATGATAAAGGTGAACTTTCTACCCGGTGGGCATCAGGCGCGGCAGGTGTTGGCCCTGACCTTAAAGCAAATTTTCCAGAGGTAAGAAACTATGTGCGACTAACAAAACAAAGTGCTACGCTTTCAACTGGAGATATCTTTTTCAAAGAAGACAACTTGTATTTCGGATCAGAGGATTTCTTCAAAGTATTCTCGATCAAGCTTATTGAAGGTGTTGATTCTGTCGTCTTAAAGGACCCTTTTAAAATTGTAGTTTCTCAATCACTTGGGAGAAAATATTTTGGCAACGAAAATCCGGTTGGAAAAACCCTCAAGGCCAATGGGAGAACGGAATATGAAATCAGTGGAGTCTTTGAAGACTTACCGATCAATACCCACATGAGGATAGATGCACTAGGTTCATTTTCAAGTTTGCAGAAGTTGTGGGATGATCCGATCACCTCCTGGAATTGGGATGGTTTCATGACGTACATCCTTTTAGATGAGAAGACAAATCCTAAGGTATTTGAATCGAAAATTCCGGCTTTAGTTCAAAAAATAAATGGGGAAGATTTGAAGCAGTTTAATGCTGATATGATATTTCATCTTCAGCCTGTGGCAGACATTCATCTCGACTCTGATTTTATAATGGAGTTTAAACCCAATGGAAACAGGCAATCAGTTAATTTTCTTTCGATCGTGGCCATATTGATCATGATTATTGCATGGATAAATTACATCAATCTATCGACAGCAAAGTCCATAGAACGGGCCAGGGAAGTTGGAGTGCGCAAAGTAATGGGCGGTTTTCGTTCTCAGCTTATTCAACAGTTTTTAATAGAGTCGTTGTTCTTAAACATCATCGCTGTTATGCTGGCCGTAGCATTTGCTTTCTTGCTCACGCCTTGGTTTAGCGATCTAACTGGCAGGGAACTTGGTTATCAACTTTTTCAACAGCCCATGTTTTGGTTAGTTCTTGTTGGCTTGATTTTGTCTGGTGCCTTGATGTCTGGACTTTATCCTGCTTTTGTTTTATCCTCTTTTCGTCCTGTAGAAGTTTTGAAAGGAAAATTTAAAAATTCAGATCAAGGTGTTTGGTTGCGAAAAGGAATGGTAGTGACACAGTTCATCGCCTCTATTACCTTAATGGTGGGAACGTTTACTGTATACCAGCAGATTAATTTTATGCGAAATCAAAGCTTAGGGATTAACATTGAACAAACGGTGGTCATGCAATCTCCGAGCGTAACAGACTCAACGTACAGGCAAAAGTATCAAGTATTCAAGCAGAAGATTTCTACTCAATCAGATGTAGTTTCTGTAACCTCTTCAAGTTCGGTACCAGGAACTCAGCCGGATTGGAATGCGGGAGGTATTCGAAGACTCAGTCAGCGCGAAGACGAACAGAATCAGTATCGTATTATCATGACGGATGGTTCTTTCAATAAGGGGTTTGGTTTAGAGATGGTAACAGGTCGTGAATTTTCAGATGAGGTGGTCAATGAAAAACAAAATGTCTTATTAAACGAATCGGCAAGCCGCTTGATGGGCTTTGCCAAACCTGAAGATGCTATTAACGATAAGATTCACTTTTGGGGAGATACGTTTAAGATTGTAGGTGTTATGAAAGACTACCATCAGGAATCCCTCAAGAAATCATTTGATGCCTTAATTTTTCGGTACGATGAGGCTCCTGATGGATTTTACTCTGTTAAGTTTAACACACATCAAGTCAAAGAATCAATCGCACAATTTGAGGCAGCTTGGAAAGAGGTGTTCCCTGGTAACCCATTCCACTATTTTTTCCTGGATGATCATTATAATAAACAATATCAATCGGATCAAGAGTTTGGAAATGTTTTCGGTATTTTTTCCGGACTTGCCATCTTTATTGCCTGTCTGGGGTTGTTTGGTTTATCATCCCTCACTGCTTTACAGCGAACAAAAGAGATTGGCATCCGCAAAGTATTGGGTGCTTCATTGTTTGGTTTGCTGCGCTTGATTAGCAAAGATTATATTGTACTAATTGGCGCATCCATTGTTTTGTCGGTGCCTCTTGCAGCATGGGTTATGAACTCTTGGCTTCAAGATTTTGCTACTCGCATTCCGTTGTCATGGTGGATATTTGCTATTCCTAGTTTTACCGTGATCGTGATCGCATTAGTGACTGTAAGCGTGCATACGCTAAAAGCTGCCATGTCTGATCCGGTAAAGTCGCTGAGATATGAATAGCAACTGTCAGTTACCGGTCACCAACAACAGGTGACCGGTAACCTACAACTTGTATAGATCCCTCACATTTTTCAGTAAGTTAGTGGAGTTTAAAAATCGCTCCATGAAAAAACTATTCTTACTTCTTATTTTCATTTCAGAAATATGCTTCGGGCAGGAACTCATCGATTCCCGCCAACGCGAAATTGTCATTCAATCTGTTAATGTAGTGCCGATGGATTCAGAGCAGGTTCTGACCGATCAGACCGTTATTGTCAAAGATGGGGAAGTCACCGCCATCGGTAAGAAATTGAAATTCGGAAAAGGTGCTTTGGTGATTGATGGAAAAGGTAAGTACCTGATGCCCGGACTTGGTGAAATGCACGCGCATGTTCCTCCTGTGGATGACCTTGAACCATCGAAGGAAGTTTTGTTTCTGTTTGCTGCGAATGGCATCACCACTATCCGGGGCATGTTAGGCCACCCACGGCATCTTGAATTGCGATCTAAAATAAATAGTGGGGAGATTCTGGGGCCTCGCTTTTTTACAACGGGTCCTTCATTTAATGGATTAAGTGTGAAGACTGCCGAATATGGAGCAGAGATGGTGCGCAAGCAAAAAGAAATGGGATATGATTTTCTAAAACTTCATCCTGGTTTAACGAAGGAAACCTTTTCAGCAATCTCATCAACAGCAAAAGAAGTTGGTATTCCCTACGTTGGTCACGT